>OMWS01000020.1 GCA_900314825.1 uncultured Veillonellaceae bacterium
TTTTACCAACTGCCAGGTCAGTAAGATTTGAATTTACACGAGGTGCGTTTTTTCGTCAACTCCCTGCGCTCAATTCATAGTATACAGGAAGCTTTCAGTCGGTACCTCTTAGAGGCAGGAACGGAACGGGATGTTCTGCGGATGCTCGAAGCAATCCTCGAAGCCGCGGCGATGATGGAAGTAGAGCTTGTCCTTGTCCTGCGGGTAGACGTAGCGGCCACCGACCTGCCAGAAGAACGGATGGAACTTGTACTCGTTGCGGTCTTTCTTGAAATCGTAGAGCAGCTTGATCTCTTCGCAGTCGGCCTGGAAGTTCGTCCAGACGTCCCAATGGATGGGGATGACGACTTTGCACTGGAGGTTTTCCGCCATGCGGAGGATGTCCGTCGACGTCATCTTGTCCTGCATGCCGATCGGGTTCTCGCCGAACGAGCCGAACGCCACATCGACGTCGTAATCCTTGCCGTGCTTCGCGAAGTAGATGGAGAAATGGGAATCGCCGGAATGATAGATGTTGCCGCCCGGCGTCTTCAAGAGATAGTTGACGGCTTTTTCGTCCATGTCCGTCGGGCATTTGCCGGTGAGCTCTTCGCGATCCGGGCCCGTGGAGTCCGTCGTGACGATGCACGTGCGGTCGAAGCTGTCGAGGCAGATGATTTCCGTATCCTTGATCTTGAAGCTGTCGCCTGGCTTCACGACGCGGCAACGTTCTTCAGGAACGCCCCATTTGATCCACGTCTCGACGGCTTTCTTCGGGCCGATGAACGGGACGGGAATCTCCTTGCCGTTCTCGACCGTCGTCATGCCGCTCTGGATGACGTGTGCCGCCCACTCGGGAGACATATGATCCTGATGGTAATGCGTCGCGAGCACGGCATCGACCTGCTTGAACGCGAACGGATCAAAGACGAACGGGATGTTGCGGAGGTTCGGCTGCATGTTGCGGCAGCCGCACATGTTCGCCATCTGATGGCCGACTTTCATCTTGCCATCGCCATGCGTGCGCTTGCCGTTGCCCGTCCAGAGGTCGACCGTGAAGTTCGCGCCGCCCGGCGTCTTGAACCAGATGCCCGTGCAGCCGAGCCACCACATGGCGACCTGATCTTTCGGCACTTCATAGTTCTCGATGTCTTCGACGAGCCATGTGCCCCACTCGGGGAACGTGTTCATGATCCAACCGTCTCTCGTGATCTCCTGTACTTTTCCCATGATTTCCTCCTGATGCTTGATGAATGATTTCTTGCGTGTGTTTTGTGTTTTATGCTCGCTTTTGCTTACAGTTCATATTATACACGTTTTTACGCTCATTTCAAGTCCATTTTCAAAAAAATTTTCGAAAAAAATATTTTTTACGCTCGTTTATATGCTCGAATCGTTTATTTTGCGGTTGCAATTTTGAAATCCTACGATATAATAGAAGCGTGCATAAGCGAGTTGTTTATGCCGCATTGCGCCGAAATGATAACCGACCTTCTATATAGAAAGAAAGGAACCTCATGAAAAGCAGCAAGAGCATCGTGCTGGCCCGCCAGCAGGCGATCCTCAAACTACTGAAACAAGAACGCCGCATCGACGTCGATACCGTCTCCGCGCGCCTCGGCGTCTCGCCGACGACCGTGCGCCGCGACCTCGCCATGTTCGAAGAGCAGAAGCTCGTCAAGCGCTTCCACGGCGGCGCCGAGCTCGTCGAGGGGACGCTGAAGGAAGAAGACATTTTCCTCGGCGACGCAACGCTCCAGAAAGACCTCGCGCAAAAAGAAGCCATCGCGTCCTACGCCGCCGCGCTCGTCGCTGACGGCGACACGATCTTCATGAATTCGAGCTCGACGACGCTCATGATGCTCCGCTATCTCAAGGGCAAGCACGTCGTCGTCATGACGAACAACGGCTACGCCGTCAACATGCCATCCGACGAAAACGTCAGCGTCATCCTCACGGGCGGCCAGCTCTACTACCGCCGCAAATCGCTCGTCGGCGAATTCGCGCTGCAATCGCTTGCGAAGATCAACGCGGACAAAGCGTTCCTCGGCGTCGGCGGCATCAGCGTGAAAGACGGCATCACGACGTCCGTCCTCCAAGAGACGGCGATCAACGAAGCGATGATGCGCCGCTGCCAAGGCGCGTGCTACGTGCTCGCCGCCAATACAAAAATCGGCCGCGCCCACAACTTCATCTCCGGCACGATCGACCAAGTGAATACGCTCATCACGTGCAAAGGCGGCGACGCGCGCGAAATCGAAGACATGCGCGCCATCGGCATCGACGTCGTGGAATGCGACGTGGGGCGGTAAGGCGGACAAAATCACAACAACAACAGAAGGGCTGGACAGCAGCGAACACATCGCTGTTATCCAGCCCTTCTTAGTGTACGAACGAGCGTACGGTTGACTCAGTTCTGTTTTGCGATCACGTCCAGCATCGTCTTGACGACATTCTCTTTCGTGAAGCCGAACTTCTCGAAGAGCGTCGCGGCCGGTGCCGAGGCGCCGAAGCTCTTCATCGTGACCGTCGCACCGTCAAGGCCGACGTATTTGCCCCAGCCGAAGTCCGCGGCGGCTTCGACCGCGACGCGGGCGCGGACGGCGTTCGGGAGGACGCTCTCTTTGTACGCTGCGTCTTGCGCGTCGAAGAGTTCTTCGCACGGCATGGAGACGACGCGGACATCGATGCCCTGCTCTGCAAGTTCTTTTTGCGCTTCGATGGCGAGGTGGACTTCCGAGCCCGTGCCGATGAGGATGCCCTTCATATTCTTCGGGTCTTTCGCCTCGGAGACGACGTAGGCGCCTTTGAGCGCGTCTTTCGACGAGCCCGGGAGCTGCGGGAGGTTCTGGCGCGTGAGCGCGAGGACGGTCGGCGTCTTTTTGCTCGTGACGGCAAGATACCAGCCGGCCGCCGTCTCCGTCGCGTCGGCGGGACGGAACGTATTCACGTTCGGCAAGGCCCGCCACATGGCGAGCTGCTCGACGGGCTCGTGCGTCGGGCCGTCTTCGCCGACGCCGATGCTGTCATGCGTGAAGACGTACGTTACGGGCAGTCCCATGAGCGCGGCGAGGCGCGCCATCGGCTTCGTGTAGTCGGAGAAGACGAAGAACGTCGCGATGTACGTGCGCAGGCCGCCGTGGAGCGTGATGCCGTTCGCAATCGCCGTCATGGCGAATTCGCGGACGCCGAAATGCAGGTTGCGACCCTTGTAGTCTTCCTTGCTGAAGTCGCCGGCGTCTTTCATGTACGTCTTGTTCGACGGCGCGAGGTCGGCGCTGCCGCCGAAGAGGTTCGGCAATTTGTCTTTCAGGCGGTTGATCATGATGCCGGACAGGCCGCGCGTCGCCTGCGGCTTGTCTTCATACGCCCAGAACGCTTCGTCGTTCAGGAGTGCATTGGCATCGACGGGCGCGTGGAACTTGTCCCAAAGAGCTTTCGCTTCCGGGAATTTCGCAGCGTAGTCGGCGAACAGCTTGTTCCACGCATCTTCCGCTTCCGCACCTTTTTTCGCGAGCTCGTTATAATGCTCGTAAACGTCGGCAGGAATGTTGAACGATTTGTCGGGTTCCGGCCAGCCGAGATTTTCTTTGAGCGCTTTGACGTTCTCGACGCCGAGCGGCTCGCCGTGGGCGCTGGCCTTTCCCTGCTTCGCTGGGCAGCCGTAGCCGATTTCCGTCTTGACCGTGATGAAGGACGGATGTTCTTTGTCGGCTTTCGCTTCTTCGATGGCCTTGCCAATCGCCGCGAGGTCGTTGCCGTCTTCGACGGTGATCGTCTGGAATCCGAAGGCTTTCATGCGTTCCTGCACATTCTCGCGGAAGGCGATGTCCGTGCTGCCTTCGATGGAGATGCGGTTGCTGTCGTAGAGGACGATGAGCTTCGACAGGCCGAGCGTGCCGGCGAGCGAGAAGGCTTCCGAGGAAATGCCCTCCATCATGCAGCCGTCGCCGCCAAGCGCGAACGTGTAGTGGTCGACGATGTCGTAGCCCGGCTTGTTGAACGTCGCGGCGAGGTGCGCTTCGGCCATCGCCATGCCGACGGCCATGCCCATACCAGCGCCCAAGGGGCCCGTCGTCGCTTCGACGCCCGTCGTGTGGCCGTACTCGGGATGGCCTGGCGTCAGTGATCCGTCCTGACGGAACTCTTTCATATCGTCCATGGTGAGACCGTAGCCGTAGAAATGGAGCAGCGAATAGAGGAGCGTCGAGCCGTGGCCGCCCGAGAGGATGAAGCGGTCGCGGTTCGCCCACTGCGGGTCTTTCGGGTTGTGCGCCATGTGGTTCGCCCAGAGCTCGTAGGCCATCGGCGCGGAGCCGAGCGGCAGCCCCGGGTGCCCGGAGTTCGCTTTCTGGATTGCGTCCGCCGCGAGCACGCGGATGGCGTTGACGCATTTCGTATCGATATTTGCCAAGGAAATCGCCCTTTCTGCAGAAAAAATATGGATGATTTTATTGTACGCGTTTTTGTGTGCTCGTGCAAGCACATTTGTCCCATTTTTGCATGAAATCCCTAGATTTTTCGCAAGGTTGCACGTGAACGCATAAACAGTTCTTGTGCCCGCGAGGAACGCGCTTTATTTCGCGATGTCCGGACGGAGCGCCCGCGCGCCGTCGAGGTAAATGTGTTGGATGTCGCGCTGCGCTTTTGCCGTGTCGACGAGCAGCAGCACGCGGATGCAACGCGGGAGGCTCCCGTCGATCGCAAGCTGGCGCGCATCAAAGAGCGGCACGAGGTCAAAGCCCTTCACGAGCCGCCGCACACCTGCCGATGGGAACGCGCTCGTGAGGTCTTCCGTCTGGCTGAAAATCGCCGCGCCGATGTCCTCCGGCTGCACATCATTCCGCTCGATCGCGGCCTGCACCATCTCCGCCGCCGCCTGCCAGATGGCTTCTTTCGTATCCTCCGTCACCGTGATCGCACCACGGATGCCCCTCATGGCGATTCCTCCCCTGCTCTTGTTGAAATTCTATGTCACATTGTAACATTTTTTTGTTGCAGATACCAGCGGATGGGCCCGAGTGTTGAATAAAAAGCCGCATAAATTGCAAGAAACGGCCATTCGCATCCGTCGTATGAAGAGCAGAAAAAGATTTACGGATTTCAAAAAGAACGCGGGAGCGGCTATCGTGCTTGCTCCCGCGTTCTTTTCATCTATATAAAAGGATGTCCTGTCCGCTCACGATGTTCGTCCCCTGCGCCTCGCCTTTCGCCAGCTGTGCCATCGCGCGCGCGACGTCCAGCGTCGGCATGGGCTTCATGTGCCTCAGGAGGCCGATGACATTCAGCGCTTGCAATACTTTCACGGACAGCGTCTCCGTGAGGCGTTTCGCCGGGTGGCGGATAAGCGACGGCGGGCGCAGGATGGTGAGCGACGGAAAATTGAGCGCCTGCAAGTCTTTCTCGATTTCGCCTTTCATGTGGAGGTAGAAAAACGACGACGCCGGGTCGGCCCCGACGGACGAGACGACGACCATCTTCGGCACGCCATTTTCGCGTGCCGCTTTTGCTGCGGCGAGCTGGTAGTCGTGGTCGACGCGCCACTGCGACATCTTGCCGCCCGCCTGTTTCTTCGACGTGCCGAGGCTCGAAAACAACACGTCGCCCCGCACGAGCTCCTGCCACGTTTCCGGCTGCTCGAAGTCGATGATGTGGACGTGAAATTTTTCCGCGTGCTCCTTGGGTAGCTCCGGCAGGCGGCGCACGAGGACTTCCACGCGTTCATACGCGTCATTTTCGGCGAGAACGCGCAAGAGGTCGCGGCCGACAGCGCCCGTCGCTCCGATGGTAATGGCATGCATCTGGATTCCTTCTTTATGATCTTTATTTCAAGTTCGCCGCAAAGAACGCCGTGATCTTGTCGAATGGGATTTTTGCCGTGTCGTAAAGATCGGTATGGCTCGCGCCGGGGACGATGAGGAGTTCCTTGTTCGCTGCGTACTTGCCGGACGTCAGCTTTTCATACGCCGCTTCGCTGAAATAACGCGAATGCGCGTTTTCGCCGTGGATGACGAGGACGGGCGTGCGGATCTCGTCGGCGTACGCAAGGATCGGCGTGTTGTAGAGCGAGAGCGCGCTCGTCTGGTTCCAGCCGTCATTCGAATTCACAGAACGCGCATGATAGCCGCGCTCCGTTTTATAATAGGCGTGATAATCCTTGACGAACTGCGGCGCGTCCTCCGGCAACGGGTCGATGACGCCGCCCGCTTTCGCGTACGTGCCGTTCTTGTAATCGATGGTGCGCTGGTCGTTCAGCGCCTTCTTCGTCGCGTAACGATCTTCTTCGTTGTCATTCGCATCAAAATAGCCATTCGCCGTGACGCGATGCATGTCGTACATCGTCGTCGCGACCGTGGCCTTGACGCGCGTGTCCATCGCCGCGTCGTTGATGGCGATGCCGCCCCAGCCGCAGATGCCGATGATGCCGATGCGATCCGCATCCACGTCTTCGCGGTTCGAGAGGTAATCGACCGCCGCCGAGAAATCTTCCGTGTTGATGTCGAGCGACGCGACGTCACGGACGTTGCCGCCGCTCTCGCCCGTGAACGACGGGTCGAACGCGATCGCGAGGAAGCCGCGCTCCGCCATCGTCTGCGCATAGAGGCCGGACGACTGCTCCTTCACCGCGCCGAACGGGCCGGCGACGGCGATAGCCGCGAGCTTCGCGTCCTGCGCCGCATCTTTCGGCTTGTAGACATCCGCCGCGAGCGTGATGCCGTAGCGGTTGTGGAACGTGACTTTTTCATGCGAGACCTTCTCGCTCTGCGGAAAAACTTTATCCCATTCGTTTGTCATATCGAGCTTCTCCTCCTGAAACGTCGCCTGCACCGGCTTGTCGCTCGCGGGCGCCGCCGAGACGGCTGGCAGACTGCCGAACGTCGCCGTGACGGCCAGCGCGCCGAGCAACAAGGCGCGGCACAAAACAGTTTTCTTTGCATGAAACTTCTTCATGATGAACTCCTCCATCGATTCGCGTCCATGATGTTTCCCTTTGGTACTTTTATTTTAGGACAGCGAAAGCATGATGTCGAATACTCATTCATCATACGATGCCATAGTCTGCAAGCATGGTAATTCTACGATGCTTGCACATCCTTTCCCACACGACGCCGGATCCGTTCGAGGAACAGCCGCACAGCGGGCGAAAAGGTCTGATATTTCTTCGTGACGAGCACGGCCGGCACATGGACAGGCGGATCCATCGGCCGGAACGCGAGATGCCGCGAACCGTTGAGATCGACGAGGCGGTCGAGGCAGAACACGAGGCATGTCCCCTGCTCCGCGAGGAACGTCGCATTGTAAAGCAGGTTGTACGTGCAGAGCACGGACTTCAGATCATCTTTTTCCCAGACGGCAGGCAGCGTCTCGTGCTGCCCGTCAAACGCCTGTTGCGGGATCGCGATGGGTACGTTTTTGAGGTCGTCGAACGTTACGGCCTTTTTTTGTGCGAGCGGATGGTCCTCTGGCATGAGCACGCCGAACTGATCGGCATACGGCAGATCGATGTAATCGTATTTCTCCATGCGCGGGGCGCCGAGCAAGAGGCCGACGTCGATGATGCCCTTGTCCATGCGTTCGAGGATGCTCTCCGCATTTCCGCTATAAATACGAAGATGGATGTCTGGATGCTCGCGCTGGATTTCGCCATAGACATCCATAAGCATCGCGACCGCCGGCGTCTCGCCGTAGCCGACGTAGATGTCGCCGGCGATGACGCTGCCGCTATTTTTCAGCGTCGCCTCCGTCTTTTCCATGATCTGCATCATTTCCTGCGCCCGCGCGCGCAGGTATACGCCCTCCTCCGTCAGCAGCGTCTGCCGCTTGCCGCGCACGAAAAGCTGCACGCCGAGCGCGTCCTCGAGCTCCTTCATCTGTCTGGAGAGCGTCGGCTGCGACACATAGAGCGACTCCGCCGCCCGCGTGATGCTCTGCTCCCGTGCGATGGCGAGGAAATAACGAAGCAAACGTGTCTCGATCATGAGCGATCCCCCTCCGATATTCGTCCCTTTTGATTATAAGCGGGATCTTCCATAGTGGCAAGGCATGGGAACGAAATCACGATAAGCATTTGTTCTTTTTCATTCGCCGCTGTACAATGAGGACAACAGCCGTACATCCTCGACACGCGAAAGGACCGATTCTCATGAGCAAAGCACTCGTCACTTATTTCAGCGCGACCGGCACGACGGCGCGCGTCGCGCAAAAACTCGCCGAAGCCATCCATGCCACCTTGTTCGAAATCGAGCCGCAAGAACGCTATACGTCCGCCGACCTCAATTGGAACGATGCCGCGAGCCGCACGTCGAAGGAAAAAGACGATCCTGCGATGCGGCCGGCCACCGCGAAGAAGGTTGCAGACATCGACGCGTACGACACGATCTTCGTCGGCTTCCCGATCTGGTGGTACGTCGCGCCGAACATCGTCAATACTTTCCTCGAAAGCTATGACCTTTCCGGAAAAACCGTCGTGCCGTTCGCGACATCGGGCGGCAGCAGCATGGGCCGCACGAATGATGTCCTCGCGCCGTCCTGCCCCAACGCCAAGCTGAAGCAAGGCCGCCGCTTCACCTCGAACGCAAGCGCTGGCGAACTCAAGACTTGGGCAGAAGCGTTTCTTTGAGTTCATCGGCTCGAACGTTTGAATATTTGTCTGCAACAACGAAAAGCGGTGACTGGATACGCTCCAGCCACCGCTTTTTTCTTACACCGTAATCTCGATCTGGTTCCCTTCGAAGCCGATGACGCAGCTCTCGTAGTAGCCGTCGCCCGTCGTGCGCGGGCCGGAGGCCACTTCGTAGCCATCGTCCTTCAGCGTCTCCGTCAAACGGTCGACCGCTTCCTTGTCGCCGACGCTGAAAGAGAGATGGATGAAGCCCGTGCGCGTCATGGTCTTCTCCGGATCTTCCATCCCCACTTCCTTGTTCATGATCTCAAGGCGCGCGCCGTCGTCGAACGTCAGGAAATACGAGCGGAACTGCTTCTTCGGGTTGTGATAGCCGTCATTGGCCTTCGCGCCGAAGTATTTCGTGAAAAACGCCTTCGCACCTTCGAGGTCGTTGACATACATGGCCACATGTTCGATTTTCACGGTTTCAATCTCCTTTAAAATTCTGTCTTGCCAATCAACATCGTCTTCTGTTTCGTTTCAGCCCGCATCGCGCTCCATCGTCTCGTCCTGAATCTCATGCAGGTAGCCGACGGAGACGGAATCCTTGAGGCCGTAGTATTTGATCGCCATCGGCAGGTTCATGCCCGGCACGACGATGGCGCGGCCTGTGAGGCCCGTGCGGCCGAGCAGGAGCTGCGTCTCGTTGTACGCCGTGCTGCCGAACGCGTCGGCAAGGATCACGAACGTCTCGGCGGGATTCTCGGCAATCGCATCGGAAAGGATTTTCGCGAGTTCGCGCGTGCCGGTCGTGTGGTCGGGATAGCAGAAATCGACAGCGGCCGTATCGAGCTGGTCGAAGTAACCGGCGAGCGCCTCCTGAAGGGACGTGGCGAGGTGTTCGTTTGCGACAAAAATCATTTTCATTGTGACTCTCTCCTTTAAGATAGCCGTTAGAGCTTTAAGCAGACGCTTAGCGCTTCAGCGCTTAGCGGTCGCTTATGCAAAGCCAGCTCTTACGGATATCTTAGCCATTTGCCGCCAGGCAAATAGCCTCCTAAGTGAATTTGTAGTCTTGTTAATCGCTCACGCTGTTCTTCGGGCCCGTTTGCGTTCGCATTTCCTTTGTTGGTTGTAGTATAGAGCAACGTACGAACAACGGCAAGCGGATTTTGTTGTTTTCTTGTTGCAAAATACAGGAAAATCGGCGATAATTTTCCTTGAGCAACAAATCGTTGTTTCATGAACAGTCAAAACAACAATTGTCCGACGAATTTCAGGAGGAATCATCATGAACACGAGAGAACGGCGGCGGGCGCTGCTCGCTGCGTTGCAGACGGACAAGCGCGTCGTCGTCGCGGAGCTCGCCGCGCGCTTCGACGTGACGACGATGACGGTGCGGCGGGATCTCAGGCTTCTCGCAGAGACGAATGTCGTGACGCTCGTGCACGGCGGCGCCATCTACAACGAGGGCGGCGCGACGCTCGCGACGGTGAAAGCGCGCGCGAGCATCATGCAGGGCGCGAAAAAAGCGCTGGCCGAGGCCAGCGCTGCGCGCGTGCAGGAAGGAAATGCCATCTACCTCGACACGGGCTCGACGTGCATGAGCATCGCGGAGGCGCTCGCCGGACGCAAGAACATCGCCGTCCTCACGCATTCGCTCGGCGTCATGAACATCCTCGCGGGTTCGCCCGCTCTCCAGCTTTTCACAATGGCCGGCAAATACGATGACGGCCTCAAAGGATTTTTCGGCGACCTCACGACGCGCGACATGGATGGCTTCCGCATCGACATCGCGTTCCTCGGCACGTGCGGCCTGAGCCTCGCGGACGGCCTCATGTCGACGAACCCCGCCGACCAAGGCGTGAAGCGCAAGATCATCGAGACGGCGCGCAAGACCATCGCCGTCGTCGACCATACGAAAATCAACAAGGACGCATTCCTCCGCGTCTGCGGCCTGCGCGAACTCGATGGCATCATCACAGACAAAGAAGCCGATGCCGCGTTCGTGGCGGGTGCACGAAAACTCGGCATCGACGTTGTACAAGTCTGAGCTCTCACACGTGGCGCTGCACCTCGAAACGGTACAGCGTCACGTTTTCATTCGGCCCGATGTTGCCCTTGCGCCGTGCGATGTCAATCTGTTGCTCGATGCTGTCGACGCCTGCGAGGTCTGGGAGCAGCAGGCCGCGGCGATGGCCGCTCTCGACGATGACGCCGTAGCGCTTCACGTCAAGCTGCGACGGATCCGTGATGTGTTCCGGCGTCGTCAGCACGTCAACGTCATAGACCAGGAATGGAAGTTCCTCGGCGGTCACAGGCGAAAAGCGCGGGTCTTGCGTGCCGGCCGAAATGGCATTGTGCAGGATTTCTTCGGCAAGGCTGTGCTTCGTCGGCAGGATCGTGCCGATGCAGCCGCGCAGCTGTCCGTCTTTCTTCAGCGAGACGAACGCGCCTGCCTGCTTTCCGGTCAATTCCGCAGGCAACCCATCAGGCAGCTTCGCATAACCGTGCGAGGTCACGAACGTCTCGAGCGACAAACGGGCCAACCGTACATAGATATCTTCTCTCTCTTTAATTGCTGCCAAACGGCGGCGCTCGGCCGCTTCGGCCTGTTCGCCGAAGTTGCGGCTTTCATCGCGCCCCGTCACGAGGAACGACGCGACGCCATAGCCGACGCCAAATGGTCCTTCGTACGACAAAAGCTCCGCCTCGACCGCCAGGCGGTCAAGCGCGCCCGCCATGATCCAGAACGACCGCAAGCCGCACTCCGCGGCATTTTCCGCAAGATCGGCTGGCGTCGTGAGCAGCTGCAAGAAATCGCCGGACGCGAACACCTCTTGCATGCGCGTATCGAACACCGGCCCGTCCGCAGCAAAGCCGTACGGCCCGTCGTCTTTCAATTTGTGCGACAAATCGCCGCTCGCAACGAACGCGATCTTGAGGCCGAGCTCCGCTGCCGTGCGCGTGATGAGCTGGCCGAGCCCGTAATGTTTCGCCGCCGAAAGACCGGAGAGTCCGATGCGCACGATCTTCCCCGTGTAGCCCGCTTCCTGCAAATAGCGTAGCGGAATCATCGTCGCATGGTCGAGCTCCGGATGGCGCTCGCCAAGCGTGCCAGCCGGAATGCCTACGGCTTTCGCAAGCTCCGACAGCCGCCGCACGAACCGCTCGTCATACGCGGCGCGCACAGAGAGCCCCGCCGCACGAAACTGCCCGAAATCCCCCATCGCCCCCGCCCCTGGAGAGATGTGGAAATAATCGGCATACATCGTCGTATGGGGGCTCGTGAGCACGACAAGATCCGGCGCCAACCGCACAAGCCACGCACTCACCTCGCGATACGCGTCAATCGTCTTTTGAATCTTCCGTTCTTCCCCGCGCCCGACTTCCGGCATGATCAGCGGCGGATGCGGCACGGCGATCGCTCCGAGGATGGACATGGCAACCATTTCCTTTCTGCAATCCTCTGTTTTCATGGTATATCGTTCTCTGCCGTTTATTTCGTCATGTTGCAAGCATTTCCCTGCCACGATTTTCCTTATTCCAGCAGCCAATCAAGCGCATAAATCTGCTGGATGCCGTCGTGCGACACGCGTGGCACGAGGTCCATCGTCAGGAGATAACGCGGATAGTAATCCCGCAGCATCTTGAATGGCAGAAGTTCTCGCGCGAGTGTCTTGCCGTCGCCCGCCACGGTGTATGCCACTTGGAAATAACTTGGCTCTCCGCCGCGCACGGCTACGAAATCGATCTCCGTGCGATCCACCTTCCCGACATGCACTTCATCGTACCGGCGCAAAAGTTCCAGATAGATGACATTTTCCAACATATGGCCCGCATCCATCGGCTTGCTGCCGAGCACCATCTGGCGCAGGCCGAGGTCTGCTGCGTAATATTTGCCGCCCGTCTTCAAATAGTCTTTGCCTTTGAGGTCATAGCGATCTGCCCGATAAAACAAAAACGCATCCTGTAAGGCCGCGAGATAATGCTCGACCGTGGGGATGCTCGTCTTGCTTCCCGCAGAAGTCAGCGTATCCGCTACCTTCTTCGTCGAGCAGGGATTCCCGATATTGTCGAACAAGAACCGCGTGATCTTTTTGAGCAGCGTCACATCCGGCAATTTCCGCCGGCCGATGATGTCCTTGAGGATGACGGTATCATAGATGCCGGACAAATATTGATGCACGTCCCGCGCGCTAGAAAGCGCAGATGCGTAGGGAAAGGAACTGCCTGCCAAATACTGGCGGTACAATCGCTCTGGACTCACGTCCGTATGCGCAGAAGCATATTCCGCAAACGAGAGCGGCAGCATCCGGATTTCGACATAGCGGCCCGAGAGCAATGTCGCGAGCTCTCCAGACAAGAGGCGCGAATTGGAGCCTGTCACATACACATCGCAGTTCTCTTGCACATAAAGCGCATCGACGGCTTTTTCAAAATGCTCCACCTGCTGCACTTCATCGATAAAAATATAATTCATGCCCTGTGGCTGGAGCCGTTTTGCGAAATATTGCAAGAGCTGTCGGCTTTCCGTAATATCAATCCCCTCAATGCCTTCGAGGTTCAGAGAAATGATATGCTCCTGCGACACGCCACTTTGCAACAATTCGTCTTGGAACATGGAAAGGAGCGTCGATTTTCCACAGCGACGGATGCCGGACACCACTTTGATGACATCACGTTCGCGCCAGCGTCGCAGCTGGTCCAGGTAATACGGTCGTGCGATCATACAATCACCTCTTTGATAACGACAGTATATATAAAAATGAAAAAAACCGCAAGTTTTTGAAGGCAGTCTTTAAAAACTTGCGGTTTTTTATATTTTTTAAAAGTGGAAAATCTGCATCATCTTCATGGCGAGCTGTTTCGGTTCGCCGTCTTTGTGTTGGAGGAGATATTCGAGCGAGCCGACGTAGAAGAACGATGTGATGGGAATGAAACGGCGGCCTTTGCGCATATTGCCCCAGAGCATGAGGTGCTTGATGAGACCGCGCACGTCGTCTTTTGTTCCATTCTCGCGGCGCCAGACGCGCTTGAGCTTCCAGTCCTGCTCAATGAACGCGACAATCGCATCGACGAGCGCGGGATTGCCGAGGTCTTTTTCGTATTGATCGACGAGCCGGAACGCGGCGGTGTCGCGCTTCAGATTGTGCCGCGTCTCGACGGCGAACAGGGCGATGAGCAGGACGAGGAGAATACCGAAAAGCACTTGCATCAGGCGTCCCCGCCTTCCCCGTACGACGCAGGTCCGACGCCTGCTGCCTTGCCGACCGTCGCGCCGTAGATGGCAAACTCTTTCTCGCCATCAAGTTCCAACGCGTCGCTCACCGCCACGTCGTCAAACGCGCCCATAGCGCAGCAGCCGATGCCCTGCGTCCACGCGGCGAGATAAAGATTCTGGCAGACGTGTCCGGCATCGAGGAACGCATAGCGGTACGCGCGTTTGCCGAAGATATACGTCAAGCGATTGATGTTCGCCGCCCAGATAAATGTCACGGCGCTTTGTTGCACGGCGCCTTTGGCACGGAATGCCGCGACGAAACGTTCCTTTGCTGCTTCATCGAGATGCAACGGCAACAGCAAGTGTTCGAAAGCCAAATAACGATAGAATCCCGGCGCAAGCCCTTCGACGCGTTGGACATAGAGATACGTCTCAAAGGCATGGCGCGCGCCGGCGCTCGGCACCGTGCGCATGCTGCCGCCCTTCGCCGTCGGCATTTTCACGCCCTGCGTCGTCCAGAGCAGGAACGCAAGTTCTTTGAGCGTGATCGGCTTATCCTCATAACTTCGGACGCTCGCACGCAATTCCACCATCGCAAGGAAGTCCACTTTTTTGTCGGGCAATAGCTCCGCTTCAGGCAACGCAATAACCTTCGTGCCAGGCGCGACGAATGCTTCCGGCGGCGGCACGGGCGCGCCTCGCTTCAGTGGCGTGTCCTGCGGCGCGATATCGAGCGTATCCGCGAGGAACGCTTTTTCTTTTTCATAGCTGTCCATGGCGCATCACATATCGGGACGGATGCCCGTCTTGCCCGTGAATTTGTGGTATTCCCCACCCTTGCGGCGACTCATAAGTTCGGCGAAAAGTTCTTCCGGTGTGATGCCGTGGAACGCGAGCAGGACGAGGCAGTGATACCAGAGATCGCCCATCTCGTAGATGATTTCCTTGCGCACGTTGTTCTTCGAGGCGATGACGGTCTCGACGGCTTCCTCGCCGACTTTTTTGAGAATCTTGTCCTGGCCTTTGTCGAACAGATAATTCGTGTACGAGCCGTCAATCGGATGCAGCTGGCGGTCTTTGATGACGTCGTAGAGCTCATTGAGAACGACGGTGAGCGACTGCTGCTTTTCAGGTGGCACGACGGCGACGTCCTTGCCCGTCTCCTCTGGATGCAGGCGGCGGCCGGAAAAGCACGAATACGTGCCCGTGTGGCAGGCAACGCCGCGCTGATGCACGCGCACGAGGAGCGTATCACCGTCACAGTCATACGAAATCTCTTTGACCTGCTGGATGTTGCCGCTCGTCTCGCCCTTCTGCCAGAGGCAATTGCGGCTGCGGCTCCAGAACCACGTCAGCCCCGTCTCGATCGTCTTTTCAAGCGATTCCTTGTTCATGTAGGCGAGCATGAGCACCTGGCCGCTCTCTTCCTGCACGATGGCGGGCACGAGGCCTTTTTCATCAAATTTTACTTTGGAAATATCCACACTCATTTTGTGTCCGAACCTCCAATATCACATGTCAAAAGCGCATTTCGACGCCGCGCGATTTCAGATATTCCTTGACCTGGCGCACGGTGTACGTGCCGTAGTGGAACACGGATGCCGCGAGCACGGCATCGGCCTTTCCCTCCGTCAGCACGTCGTAAAAATGCTCGAGCTTGCCTGCGCCGCCCGAGGCGATGACAGGCACGTCGACCGCTTCGGACACGGCGCGCGTAAGCTCGATGTCATAGCCGTCCTTCGTGCCGTCGCAATCCATGCTCGTGAGCAGAATTTCGCCCGCGCCGAGCTCCGTCGCGCGCTTGACCCACTCCAGGCAGTCGAGCCCCGTCGGCGTGCGGCCTCCATTGACGTAGACTTCCCACTTGTGGTCGCCGCAGCGCTTCGCATCGACGGCAAGCACGACACATTGGCGGCCAAAGCGCTCCGCGCCCTCACGGATGACAGCGGGATTCTTGACGGCCGCCGTATTCAGCGACGTCTTGTCTGCGCCGGCTTTCAGCATCTTGCGCATGTCTTCGACCGTGCGGATGCCGCCGCCGATCGTGAACGGGATGAAGACTTTCGACGCACAGCCGCGCGCGACGTCGACGATCGTGTCGCGCTTGTCGCTCGAAGCCGTGATGTCGAGGAAGACGAGTTCGTCCGCACGCTCCTGATCGTAGCGCGCCGCGAGCTCGACCGGATCGCCCGCATCACGCAGGCCGACGAAGTTCGTGCCTTTGACGACGCGGCCATCTTTGACGTCGAGGCAAGGAATGATCCGTTTCGTATACAATGTTACTCCCCCTTCGCGGCGAGTGCAATGGCTTTTCGTAAATCAAGGCTGCCCGTGTAAATCGACTTGCCCACGATGACGCCTTCGATGCCATCGCGTTCAAATGGAAGCAATGCTCGAATATCGTCCAAATCCTTGACACCGCCCGACGCCACGACGTTCACGCCGCTTTCGCGGGCGAGCTTTGCCGTCGCTTCCACATTCACGCCCGACAGCGTGCCGTCACGGCTGATGTCGGTGTAGATGATTGTGCGAACGCCGGCGCCTTTCATCTTTTTCGCGAGCGTGATGACATCGACATCGCCCGACACGCCCCAGCCGTCAACGGCGACGATGCCGTCTTTCGCGTCGATGCCGACGACGATGCGGTCGCCGTATTTTGCACACGCCTCGCGGACGAGCTCGGGATCGCGTACGGCGACCGAACCGAGGATCACGCGGCGCACGCCAAGGGCGAGCACTTCGTCGATATTTTCCATCGTGCGGATGCCGCCGCCGAGCTCGACGGGGATCGTGACAGCAGCGAGGATGTCCTTGACCGTCGCGAGATTTTCCGAATGGCCGGCCCGCGCGCCGTCGAGATCAACGAGATGCAAGAACTCCGCGCCTTCGCTCTCCCATTTTTTTGCCATATCCGTGGGACTGTCGGAAAACACCGTCTCCTGCGCGAAGTCACCTTTAAAGAGGCGCACGCACTTGCCGCCTCGGATGTCGATGGCTGGAAAGATTTTCATAGGCTTAACCCTCGATAAAGTTCTTCAGAATGGACAAACCGACGTCGCCGGACTTCTCCGGATGGAACTGCGTGGCCTGGAGATTCCCGACGGCAACGGACGCCGTCAGCTGCTCACCGTATTCCGTCGTTGACGTAATGACCGACGGATCGTCCGGCACGGCATGGTAGCTGTGCACGAAGTAAACGTATGGATGCTCCTGTAATCCATGGAACAAATCGCGCTGCTCGCGAGGATTACGAATGGAGAGCGAATTCCATCCCATGTGCGGAATCTTGAGGCCGGGCGCCTGAATCCGTTTCACCATACCGTGAATGAGCCCCAACCCTTTCGCCCCCGGGCTTTCCTCGCTGCCGTCAAAGAGGATCTGCAAGCCGACGCAGATGCCGAGCATCGGACGGCCATCGGCGACAAGCGACTTGATCGTCGGAATCAGCCCCGTCGCCTCGAGGTTCTTCATACAATCGCCAAACGCGCCGACGCCGGGGAGAATCACCTTGTCGGCCTGCTCGATCACATCTTTGTCGCTGGTAACTTTTACGTCAGCGCCAAGAGCGGCGACAGCTTTCTCGACACTAAAGAGATTTCCAACGCCGTAATCTATCACTGCAATCATCTATCATCAACTCCTATCAAGCGCTCTAAGGATCTGTTACACTTACTGGAACAGTTTCATAAGGTTGCCGACCGTAACGCTTACAGAAGGCTCTCCCTCTGGGAGAGCTGGCGCGCGCAGCGCGACTGAGAGGGTACAAGGGTGCGATTTGTTCCAAGTACAAAGACATCTCCAAAGCATCGCGTTTTAACGCAAACGACTTCATGCTTTGAAAGGTTTCTTCTTTTTGTTTTGCTATCGCACCCTAGTACCCTCTCCACCGCTTCGCGGTCCCCCTCTCCCATAGGGAGAGGCTTCTGTAGCCGCAACGCTCGGCAACGGATGCATGTGGAATCGGTCTAGTAAATGCAACAGCCCCTTAGTTTGCAGGACTTCAAAGCATCCCTTTGGTAGAAGGAACCCCCGTCACTTTCGGATCGTGCTCGACGGCGATGCGCAATGCGTGGCCGAGGGCTTTGAAGATGGCTTCGACCTTGTGGTGCGAGTTGCGGCCGTAGAGCACGCGCACGTGGAGCGTGAGGCCGGCGTGGACGGCGAAGGCGCGCAAGAATTCTTCGACGAGCTCCGTATCGAAACCACCGATCATCGGCGCCATCTCCCCGCCTTCGTAGACGAGATACGGCCGCCCGCTGATGTCGAGCGAAACGAAGGCGAGCGCTTCGTCCATCGGCAGGTAGAACGTGCCGTAACGACGAATGCCTTTCTTGTCGCCGATCGCTTTCTTGAACGCATCGCCGAGCGCGATGCCGATGTCCTCGACGCTGTGATGCCCGTCGACCTCGATGTCGCCATCGCAGACGAGCGCGAGGTCGAGGAGGCCGTGCGCCGTTAGTAACGTCAGCATATGGTCGAAAAAGCCGATCCCCGTATGGATGTCCGCCTCGCCGGTACCATCGAGGTTGATCGCGAGGCGGATGCCCGTCTCGGCCGTGCGCCGCTCGACGGCGGCGGCACGCGCGCTCATGCTTGGCCTCCCATGAAGTCTTTGAGAACTTTCAGCCATGTGTCATTTTCCTGCCGCGTGCCCATGGAGATGCGCAGGCAGTTTGCGAGGCGCGGCGCATTTCCGAAATGGCGCACGCCGATACTCGCCTGTTCGAATGCCTTTGTCAATTCTTCCGAACGCTCCGTGTGGAACAGCACGAAATTCGTCTGCGACGGATAGACCGTGAGGCCGTCGATTTTTTTCAATTCCTCGATCATGCGCTTGCGCTCAGCGATGACCATCTGGATGCGCGGCACGTATTCATCGCGCATCTGATAAACGATGTCCGCCGTCACGAGCGACAGCGTATTCATGTGGTACGGCATGAAGGCGCGGCCGATCATGCGCATGACGTCCAGCGAGCCGATGGCATAGCCGACGCGGCACGATGCGAGGCCGTAGGCCTTTGAGAACGTGCGTGCGATGATCATGTTCGGATAGTCCTTGAGAAGTCCCATGGCCGACTGTCCGTAGAATTCGATGTACGCCTCATCGACGAGGAACACGCAGCTCATCGGCAGGTTGTCCGCGATGTACTGGATATCGGCGAGCGGAATGCCCGTGCCCGTCGGGTTGTTCGGGTTGCAGACGACGGCGAGCGCCGCTTTGTTCTCGACGGCCGTCTGGACGAATTTTTCCGCGTCAAACGTGTAATCGTCCTCAAGGTCGACAGGGATGCCCTGCGCTTCGGCGGCTGCCGCGTAAATGCCGTACATCGAGAACGATGGCTGCGGGTAGACGATCTTCGATGTCTTCGCATTGCCAAAGCAATAGAAAATCTTCTCGATGATTTCCGATGAGCCGTTGCCGAGCACGACCTGATTCGTGCCAACCTTGAAGTTCTTCGCAATCTGCTCCGTGAGATTCAAGTAATCCGTCGCGCCTGGATAGCGGTTGAATGCGACGCTCGCGAAGCGTCCCATGAGGCGGTCTTCGACGAGCGGCGGCATATTCAGCGTGCTCTCGTTCGCGTTCAGCGTAATTTCATACGGATTTTCATCCATTTCATATTCCGGGCGATCTGCGAGTCCCGGGCGATATTTCAAAGCCATAATATCAATTTCTCCTTAATCTGATTGCATTCGCATGCGCCCCGAGCCCTTCCGTCTCGGCGAGGCGGATGATGTCGTCCGAGACGGCCGCAAGCGCGGGCTGCGTGTACGAAATGATGCTCGTACGCTTCATGAAGGTCTCGACATTCAGCACGGAATAGTAGCGCGCCGTGCCGCCCGTCGGCAGCACGTGGTTTGGCCCAGCGAAGTAATCGCCTAAGGGTTCCGGCGAATACGCGCCGAGGAACACGGCGCCCGCATGGCGCACGTACGGCAGCAGCTGGAACGGGTTTGCCGTCAAGAGCTCCATATGCTCCGGCGCGGAGACATTCGCGAAGCGCATGGCCTGCATGATGTCCTCGGCGACGATGATCTTGCCGTTGCGGTCGATGGACGCCTGCGCGATTTCCTTGCGCGGCAGCTGCGCTAATTGTTTCTCTGCCTCTGCTGCAACCTTTTCCGCGAGTTCCTCATCGTCCGTGATCACGATGCTCGACGCGAGCGGGTCATGCTCGGCCTGGCTCAGCATATCAGCCGCCGTGTAGACGGGGTCGGCCGTCTTGTCGGCAACGATGAGGATTTCGCTCGGCCCTGCCAGCATGTCAATGTCGACGTGGCCGTAGACTTCTTTTTTCGCGAGCGTCACGAAGATGTTGCCCGGCCCCGTGATCTTGTCGACGCGCGGCACCGTCTCCGTGCCAAACGCCATGGCCGCGATCGCCTGCGCGCCGCCGATCTTGTAGATCTTCTTCACGCCGGCCGCCCGCGCTGCGATGAGGACGTACGGATTGATCTTGCCGTTCTTCGGCGGCACCATCATGATGATCTCACCGACACCTGCGACAGAGGCAGGCACGGCGTTCATAATGACGGACGACGGATACGCCGCCGTGCCGCCCGGCACGTAGATGCCGACGCGGTCGAGCGGGATGATGGCCTGGCCGAGGATCGAGCCCGCGTCACGGTACGTCATCCACGAGTTCGGTTTTTGCTCCTCGTGATAGCGCCGCACATTTGCCGCTGCTTTTTTGAGAGATTCAACGACCGCAGGATCGGCCGCCGCTTCCGCCGCCGCAAATTCTTCTTCGCTGACGAGCATGTTTTCCGGCGTGAGGTCGACGCGGTCGATGAGTTTCGTGTAATGCATGACGGCCTTGTCGCCATCCTTGCGCACGTCGCTGACAATCATGCGCACGAGCTCGGCGGCGCTCATGTCGCGGCCGAAGAGCTTCTTGTTGCCCTCGCGAATCTTTGGATTGAGCTCGACCTCGTCAAATGCCGCTTTCGTGAGCATGCGTTCGACTTCGCGTTCCCCGACATCCTTTGCTTTGACGATCCTCATTTACTGCTCCTCGCTTTCCAAGACCTGCCGCAAGTCCTCCACCATCGGATGGATGCGGTCGAATTTCAATTTGTAGCTCACGCGGTTTGCGATGAGGCGCGCCGTGGCGTCCATGATGTAGGCGATTTCTTCGAGATTGTTTTCGCGAAGCGTCGTGCCCGTCTCGACGATATCGACGATGCTCTCCGAGAGGCCGACGATCGGGCCGAGCTCGATGGAGCCATTGAGCTTGATGTATTCCATCTGCATGCCGTGCGCGTTGAAAAACTGCTCGGCGATGTGCGGGAACTTCGTCGCGACGCGCGTGTGCGCGTAATCCATGAGCGTCGGGCGCTTGTCCGGCCGGTGCACGGCCATCATGAGATGACATTTGCCAAAGCCGAGGTCGAGAAGCTCATAGACATTCTTGCCCGACTCCATGAGCACGTCCTTGCCGATGACGCCGATGTCCGCCGCGCCATACTCGACATACGTCGGCACGTCCGCCGTCTTCGAGACGATGAAGCGGATCTTCTTCTCCTCGTTCGTGATGATCAGCTTGCGCGACTTGTCGGACAGCCCGTCCGCCGTGTAGCCGATCTTTTCAAATAACGATGTCGAAAGGCCGAATAACTTCCCCTTCGGCAGCGCCACGGTCAAATATTCCGAATCACTCGCTTGCATGATTCCCTCCTGCGATAAAATTCTTTATTTTGGTAAAGTAGTAACGTACGAATATATTCGTTATGATAGCATGGAAACCTGTAAACGTCAAGGGTCTATCGAACGCAAAACTATCAAAGACAAGAGAAGTGGAGCGCATGTTCCCAAAGCCTCCCACTCTGGGGGAGGTGCCGAGCGAATGCGAGGCGGAGAGGGTCACGCTGTTTCAAGATTCTCGATTCTATCGAAAGAATAGCGAATCAACGCAGGCCGCTACCCTCTCCGACCCCTTCGGGGCCACCTCTACCTAAAGGACAAAGCGACCACTAAGCGCTAAAGCGCTAAGTGTCTGCTTTCCCCAGGGGGAGGCGTAGGTTCAATTTGCTTCATCCGCTTCGCGTAACAAGCGAAGTTCAATCGAATCATCCAGCTTCGCTGGCTCGTGATGACGTTCGATGATGTCCGCTTCTTCGAACAATCCGATGCCGCGTAACAATTCTGCCCCAATCTGCGGATGATGATAATATACATGAAGCATCGCGCTCGTTCCATCCTCCGCCCAACGCCTCGACCGTTCAGGAAAAAAATGAACGAGCAGCACGCAAAGGACCTTCCCCAAAATATCGAGGTCGCCCTTTCTTCTTCCAACGTCATGCAACAACGCCGAGCGTTCAAGCAGTGCGCGATCGACTTGCATCCGTTCCTGCAGTTCTAACGCATCCACGAGCTCCATCGCCGTCCGCGCGACATTCAGCGCGTGCCGCTGGTCAGCGCGATGCATAGCGTAGAAGAGCGGCAGTGCGTTCTGCGGCAATACCGAGGCAACATACGCGCGATCTTCTTCTATGATGTGCGCGGTCATCGCACGAACGAACTGACGCACGCGGCCAAGCGTGCTGCTCATCCGAGATAGACGAGCGCAGCGTAGCCTTTTTCAACTTGTGCTTTCGCCGCATCTTCCTTCGTCATCGGCACGAGCGCGAGCTCTGCGACCTTGCCTTCGCTGCGGAGGCTCGATGCGCGGTTCACGGCCTCTTCTTCCTTGCCCGCCGCATAGGCGACGAAAGCATCCTTGTGCGCGGCTGGTGCGCCGATGCCTTGGCGCTCGAGTGCGAGCAGCACGCGCTCGATGCCGAGCGCGAAGCCCGTCGCCGGGCACGCGCAGCCGAAGTCTGACAGCATGTGATCGTAGCGGCCGCCGCCCGCGAGCGGATAGCCGAGGCCTGCCGTGTACACTTCGAACACGAGCCCCGTGTAATAGCTGAAATCGCGGATGAGGCCAAGGTCGAAGCGCACGAAGCGCTCGACGCCATACGACGCGAGCAAGCGATAGACCGCGGAGAGATTGTCGAGCGCACGACGGCTCTTTTCGCCGAGCGCGAGGCTGTACGCCTTCGTCAGCACATCCTGTCCGCCCGAGAGCTCTGGCAGCTGGCGCAAGGCTTTCTTCGCCTGCGCCGCGATGGAGAGCGCCTCGATGGCCGCGTCATACGCGACAAGATCGTGCTGCTCGAGCGCGTCCTTCAGCGTCTGCTGATCGTCCTCTGAGAGACGGTACTGCTCCATGATGCCGGCCGCGAACTCCACTTGGCCGAGGCAGACCTGGAACTTTTTCAAGCCGGAACGCAACAAGCTCTGGATGGCGAGCGCGAGCACTTCCGCATCCGCTGCGGCTGACGCGGAGCCGATGAGCTCGACGCCCGCCTGATAAAATTCGCACTGCCGTCCCATCTGGCTCTGTTCCGAGCGGAACACGCTGCTGATGTACGACAGCTTCAGCGGCAGCGGCGCGTCCTTGAGGCGGCTGCCGACGACGCGCGCGATCGGCGTCGTCATCTCGTGCCTGAGCGCCAGCGTCCGCCCGCCCTTGTCAAAGAGCTTGAACAATTGTGGCGTGAGCGTCCGCCCGCTGTCCATCGTCAGCGTGTCGATGTACTCGATCGTCGGCGTCACGACTTCGTCATAGCCCCAAAGCGCGAACAGCCGCGCGAGCTGCGTCTCGATCGCGCGCTTGCCCGTCGCCTCGCCCGGCAGATAATCGCGCGTACCGTAAGGGATTTCCAAAACCTGTCTTTCCGTGCCCATGTCATCTCTCCTGTTTCAATGGTTCCTCTGTTATTTGCAGCAATTCATGAGAACGCGGCGTTATTCAAGCTCTTTCGCCTGCTTCGCTTTCAAGCGCTCCAAGATAAGCTTGTAACCGTCCGCGCCGTAATTCAGGCAACGCTTCACACGGCTGATCGTTGCCGTGCTCGCGCCCGTCCGCTCGACGATATCGTCGTACGTATGCTTCGCATCAAGCATCCGCGCAACCTCGAGCCGCTGCGACAGCGCCTTGAGCTCGCTGACCGTGCAGATGTCCTCGAAGAACTGATAGCACTCTTCGACCGAGCCGAGCGACAGCACCGCCTCGCAGAGCTGCTCGCTGAGCTCATCCCGGAGTTTCGGATTCGTCATCCGTCATCCCTCTTTTCCTTTCATCCTTTACTTTGCGAAATTTGTTTCATTGTAACACAAGGAACACGTTCATGCAAGTGAAAAGGGACTGCTGCGCAAAACAGCAATCCCTTGAATCTGTCACTTATTTCGTTTTCTTCAACATGTTGATCGGCTCCAAGAGCTTTTGCACGGAGTCCGCTGACGCGCGAAAAATGGCGGTATCGACGTTTTCCCCTGTCAGCTCATAGCTGTCCCAGCTATACGCCGGAACGCTGCTGGACCCGACTCCAAAAAGCGGAAGCGGGACGACGACCGAGCCCGAGGTGGTTTTGGAGCTTCCCTTGCCGCGTCCTGCCGAGACGATCGTCCCCGTATGCGTGTCCGCGATTTTCAGCACGATGCTGGCATCGACCACTTGGGAATCCGTCTCTACCACGAACACGCCCGTCGATTCGCTGTGGTGGGAAAAGCTCGAGATATTTCCATAGACGACGTAATCTACCTGCAAGAGCTTGCCGATCTTCTCGATGTCGTCTCCATTGATGTCGCCTTCGGTGTCAATGCCCTGCGCATCCAGCGCCGCTTGGCTCTCTTCCAGCGTCTTGATCGCGAACTTCGACTGCTTGAACATGCATTCGCCGATGAATTCCGATGCCTTCTCCGCCAGGAGTGCACGCGTATCCGTATTGTCCGTGCCGCGAAAGCCGATGGGGATCACCGCAATAGAACTCCCCGGCCGGATGCCAGCTTCCGCCGGCACCGCAGAGCACAGCATCCAGATGCAAAGGAAAATGGAACCGAGGGCGACGCCCCACTTCTTGATCATATTCTGCCTCATTTCAAAAACAGCTTGTTGTCCGCCAAATCATTTTCCAGATCGCCGATGAGCTTCTTCGCCACGCTGTCGAGCGCCTTGTCGAGTTCCTTTTCGGAAGCCTCCGTGCTGCCCGAATGTATGCCGAAAATCGTGAAATTGCTGACTTTGCCGCGTCCCGTCTCGCGCTTCGACCAGACGACTTCGCCCGTGTCCGCTTTGATGATGCGCATGTCCGCAATGATGCCGACGCCGGCATCATCCTGCGAGGACGACGAGATCACATTGCCCAAAAGGCCGCCAAGCCCAGGGAGCAGATAGCCGAGTGCCGTCGATGCAATCGCCTTCCCCGTCGCATAATCCGTGTCTTCCCACGAGCCCGTACCGATGGATTGGATCGTGCCCTGCAAAAGGTATTCCGCATCATGCGCCTTGCCGATGCTCGACGTCACCGCAGGCGCGACGGTCTGTCCGACATCTGCCGTGGCGATGGATTGCGCCGTGGCATCTTGGAAGGCCGGACTCTCGAAGACGGCGCTGAGGTCGCCGCTTTCCATCGCGGATTTCGCGGCTGCGTATTCCGGCTGGTGTTCGTCATAGAGCAGCTGTTCCATGTCCTGCTGGACCGGCTTTGCTTCCTTCAAGTTGAACTTCTGCGTCGCGACGAGCTTCGTCATGACGATATCCGAGAAACGGCTCGCGGAGTCGAGATCGCGGAAGCGCGTGTCGTCCGTGAATTTCATGAGCACGCACGTCGGATTGCGGTGCAGCGAAACGTTCGCAGCATCCTCAGCGGTGGCCGCTGACACCGAATCAGGCCAAGCAAAAATCGCGCATGCGGCGAGCGCGGCAAGCATTGTTTTGCTGTTTTTCATCTGCAATCCCTCACTTCTTGTCCTTGACGACTTTCATGCCTTCCGGGAGATTCAGATACGAAGCTTCCGGCGTGGATGAAAACTCGTCGATTTTCAAGATGCATTTCTGCCCGTCGAGCGAACCATCCGCACGATAGCGGTACGTCGCCGAGGCGATCTTCACGAGCTGGTTGCCCTGGAAATAGTAGCGGACAGCGGCGAGGCCGTTATCGTAATCCGCACGATAATCTTCATAAGCGAGGCCGCCATCAAGCATGCCGCTGCCGGCATAATAATAATACGCCGTGCCCGCAGGTTTCTGTTCGGGCTTCAACATGACGGTGAAGAGCTGCGAGACATCCGACGGACCGAAGTTCTCGCCATAAAGCAGCTGACTCTCCCGGTCGAGCGGCTGTGCCTTCACTTTTCTCTTGCCCGCATCCGAACGATACTTCACGGAACCTTTCTTGATGTCGCCCTGATAGCGGTAGACGTCATCGCCCTTCGTCAATTCGCAGCGGACGTACTCCGGGTAGCGGATCTCGACGTATTTATCACTGCCATTCAAGACGAGCACGCCCTGGTATGGCTGGTTCGCATAGAGCTCAGGCGACGTCATGCGACCGATGGTCGCCGTCATATCGACAATCTCACGATTGTGGATGCGCTCCGCCGGCGTGATGTTCTCGTATTTGACCGTACAGCTGTGATGCGCGAGCATATCGCGATAGGCATCCGTACGCGCGGCGGATGCCTGTGATGCCGTCGCTGTCAGGAAGCATGCGCCCGCGAGGGCGATGGCAAAGAGATGTTTCATGTTCATTTCTTTTCGCCTCCCAGCTGCTCGACCTGGACTTTGTGTCCGAGGAGCTCATCGATATCGCCCTGGCCGGCGGCATAGACATTCACGGCCCTCCCGAAGAGGAACGCACCCTCGGGAATCTCGCTCGTGAACTGCGCGATCGTCAGCGTGTCCACAGGGATTTCCTTGCCCTGCTCCAGCAAGACCTCCTGTACTTTGGCGAGCTTCCCGTCTTTGTAAAGCATGTTGTAGACGATCTGCCCCGACACCGTGTCCGCCTGCGTATGGATGTCGCTGACGTACTGGTCGCAATCATACGTCACGCCATCGACCGTGCGCTGCGATGCGCCCGTGTACACGGGTTGCGCCTGGCTGACGGCGTGCATGGAAAACGCGTCATCCCAATCAAAGGCACAGAGCTCGTCAGGAATCGCGAGCTTCGAGCGGACGGACTCCCAGTGCTCCGTCGTATTCAGCAGCGTGCTTCCCATCTTTTCTGCCGGCAGGCGCAAGAAGGAATCTTTCTTGCCATCCGGCTGATATTTGTAATACGCCTGGTCTTTGAAGATGGCTTCCGTCTGCCAGTCGCCCTTCTTGCCCGTCGGGTTTGATTTCATCTGGCGCACGCCCGCTTGCTCCTGCAATATATAGTGCGTGTCATCCCGCTGGTATTCGAGATAAAACGTGCCTTGAGACAACATGTCCCGATACGTCTGCGCCGCCGGCTGCTCGGCGGCCGCCGTGCCGCAAAACAGACAGCTCATGAGAGCCGCTGCGGCAAGGATCCCCTGTTTCTTCATATCCTTCATCCTTTCCCCTGGAGCGTGTCTGCCATTCCTTCCTCTTTTTCATAAATCACATTCTGAATGGCTTTATAGATGGCATTGTTGCATTCTTCTTCCGGCGCCGCTTCCGCACCGACCCGGATGGGAACGGCGACATTCGATGTCATTTTGAACGTCGATGACGCGCCGGCGCCGCTTCCATAGAACACGGTCTCCCCCGTCTCCCGGTCGATGATATGGACGGTGATGCGAGCCGAGACCTTTTCGCTCGCCCCGCCGCCAGCATCAGACACGCCACCACTGTTCGCGATGATGACGTTGCCTTTCGAGCGCTTGACAGAAAGTCCTGTCAAGCTGCTGTAAAGGACGTAGCGAGCCTTCACTGTATCCGCGATGTCTTTGACCTCGTTTTGCGTGAGCCCGTTCTTCTGGAAAGCGAGCTCGTCGAGCCGTTTCCGCTCCGTGCTCATGCTGCGGACATGAGCGAACACGCCGGAAGATTGCAGCTCATCGACGAACGTCGTCTCTGCATTGCCGAGGTAATCGCCGAGCGCCACCGCTTCCGTCTTGTTCTGCATGGGCAGGACGAGCAGCACGCCCTCCGCGTCGATTTTTGAAAAGGAAAACGCTTCGCTCGTCGGACAGCCGGCAAGCAAGACGCCTACGGCCAAAAAGGCGGCAAACAGATAGCGCATCAATATTTTCATCTATATCCTCCTGTCTCAACGCTTTCTTCCCACGCGGCCTTCCATGCGGGCAACGAGACCGCGCTCGCCATACACGGCATCGTCAATGGCGTTGATCATCGCGCTGTCCACCTGGCCTTCATCGACTTCGTCCGTGCCAATGCGGAAGATGTTGAGCGGCCCGCGCGTCAGCTTGTTCGTATCCTTGCCGACGCCGCGCGCCGCGAGGACGATCTCGCCCGTCTCCACATCGACGAAGCGAAGCGAGATCGTCGCCGTCACGCGATATTTCTTCTGCCCGCTGCCGAGCACCGTCGTCTGCGAGCGGCGCGTCGTCAAGCTCGTGACGCTCGCGATGACGATGTACTGCGCACCGAGCAGCTTGCCGATCTGCGCGTTCGTCGAAGCGTCCGTGATCCCTGTCATCTGGAAGTTGTACTCATTCAGGACATCACGGATTTTCTTGCGCTCCACGACATGGAATTTTCCGGCATTCGAGAGCTCGTCCGACAAGTCTCCCAGATAATTGGAAAGATTTTCGTCTCGCCATTCCGAAGAGACAACACCATTCGTATCAAATGACGTCACCGCGACCGTCGGATGCTCCAGGATGCTGACCGAAGCGGCGTCTGCGCGCGTCGGCAGCAGCAGCGCGACGCACAAAACCCCCAGCAGCCCCATCCATTTTAAAAGCTGTTTCATAGAAAAATCCTCCTTGGATATTCTTGAACCTCTCAGAAATCTTCAGCTGTTTTTCAGTATAGCATGACAGCACGCCCCTATCAAGAAAAATACATCAAAAAAGACGCGCCATGCAATGTATACTTGCACGACGCGTCGAAGGACGTTTGCAATCAAAAACACGATTTATTTCAAAGAAAACTTCACGACCGCTTCCAGCCCCGGCCGCAGCGTTGCGGCTTCGTCTTTCGGCAGGGAGATCTTGACAGTGAGGCGATCGTCGCCCGCGCTGTCGTCGCTGCCTTCGGTCGCCGTCGTCTTCGGCTGCGTGCCCGCGCTTTGCCCTGTCGCTGCCGGCGTTGTATGTTGCGCGTCACCATCTGGTGCGGATGATTCTTGCGTTTGCGCACTCGCATTGTCCGTCACCATGGCATCCGTCGAGACGGACGCGGCAGTTTCGGCATCCTTCGCTTCCTCCGGCTCGCTCGGGTCTTTGATATCCGTGACGGTACCTTGATACTTTTTGCCGTCAATCGTGTAGCTCACGAACTGGCCGAGGCGGATGCTGTCTTTCTGCGCGGGCGAGAGTTTTGCCTCGACCCAGACGTCCGCATCATCGCCGATGCTCGCGATGGTCTGGCCGGCTTTGACAGCCGCGCCTTCCGTCGTGTCATCCGCGAAATACACCGTGCCGTCGACCGGCGCGACGATATCCGTCGTCTGCGCGTCCTGCTTCGCGTTTTGGAGCGCGGCTTCCGCTTGCTTGACGGCGAGCTCTGCCTGCTTGACGGCTTCGGGGTTTGGCGCTTGCGTGATCGTACGCGGCGGCGTCGGCACGGACGCGACGGGCGCGGGCGCGCTCGACGCTTCGGCCTCTGCGAGATCGGCCGCGGCCTGGTCGCGCTGCACGGCGCTGACGGCGCCCATCTCGAAGAGCTCGTTCATACGATTCAGGCGCGCGCGCGCATTCGCGACGGCCTGCGAGTTGCCCGAAGGCTGCGCGACAGGCGCAGGGGCGCTGCTGCCCGGCACAGTGATGGTTTGGCCTTTCTGCACCTGCGCGAGGTTCTGCTTCGCAAGCTCGGCATTCTGCTCGAGCTGCGCGATCTGCTCGTCCGTGACGTCCGCCTGCACGTGCGCGATGACGTCGCCGGCCGCGACATGGTCGCCGTCCTGCACGACGAGCTCTGTGATCGTGCCATTCGCTTTTGCCTTGACGCTGACCATTGTGCTCGCGACTTTCGCGTCATAGACGGTCAGCCCCTTCTGATTGTGCTGGTACGCCCAGACGCCGCCCGCGCAGAGCACGGCGAGCACGATGATCGCGATCGGGCCGAACTTCAGCACGCGCTTGACTTTTTCTGTGATATCGACTTCCAAAACGAGGAAACCTCCTGTACCCTTGCCTCCCCCTCTGGGGAAAGCAGACACTTAGCGCTTTAGCGCTTAGTGGTCGCTTTGTCCTTTAGGTAGAGGTGCCCCGTAGGGGCGGAGAGGGTAGCGCCATTACGAGATTCTATATCCTTTCGATAGAGTTGAGAATCTCGATATGTCGCTACCCTCTCAGTCGCCCTATCGGGCGCCACTCCCCCAAGGGGGGGATCCGTCCATTACAGTTGCTTTTTCATTCAAACATCATTCAGCCGATCTGCGCCTTCAGCACTTCCACGGCCTTCTCGAATGCCTTCGGCAGTGCCTCGGCGTTCTTTCCGCCGGCCTGCGCCATGTCGGGACGGCCGCCGCCGCCACCGCCGACGACCGCTGCCGCTTCCTTGATGACCTTGCCCGCATGGACGCCTTTGTTCACTGCGTCTTTCGAAGCCTTGACGACGAGGCTGACCTTGCCGTCATGGACGCAGGCGAGCACGACGACGCCGCCATCGAGCTTCGATGCCGAGAGGTCGGCGACTTCGCGGAGCTCGTCCATGTTTGCGGCATGTGCGAGGCCGCAAGCGACTGGCACGCCATTCACGTCTTCGACGGAAGCGAGCAGCTTCTTCGCATCCGCTTTTTCGCGCATTTCCGCGACTTCGGCGAGCTGCGCTTCCATCGTCTTTTTCTCGGCGAGCAATTTGTCAACCGTGGCCGGTACGTCATCGTCCGTTGCTTTGAGCTTCGCGCCCGCTTCCGCGAGCGTTGCCGCTTTGCCATTCAGGTAATCGAGCGCGGCTTTGCCCGTCAGCGCTTCGATGCGGCGCACGCCGGAGGCGACGCCCGTCTCGGCGACGATCTTGAACGCACCAATCTGGCCGATGTTCTTGACATGCGAGCCGCCGCAGAGCTCCATGGAGAAGCCCGGCACTTTCACGACGCGCACGACATCGCCGTATTTCTCGGAGAACAGCGCCATCGCGCCGGCTTTTTTCGCTTCGTCGAGCGCCATGTGCGTGATCTCAACGTCGATGCCCTTGAGGATTTCCTCGTTGACGAGCTCCTCGACATCGGCGAGCTGCTGCGCCGAGACAGGCTCGAAGTTCGTGAAGTCAAAGCGCAGGCGCTCCGGCGTGACGGACGAGCCAGCCTGATGCACCTGGTCACCGACGACGCGCTTCAACGCGGCTTGGAGGAGATGCGTCGCCGTATGGTTGCGCGCGGACGCGAGCTTCTTCGTCCGGTCGACTTCGATCTTGACCGTGTCGCCGACTTTCAGCTGGCCTTCCTCGACGTACGAGATATGATAGACCGTGCCATCCGGCAGTTTCTTCGCATTCGACGCATGGATGCGGCCGAGCTCAGACAACAAATAGCCTTCGTCGCCGACCTGTCCGCCGCCCTCGGCGTAGAACGGCGTCTTGTCCAAAATGATGCCAGCTTCTTCGCCGTCATGGATTTCGTCGACGAGCTTGCCGTCTTTCCAGATGGCGACGACTTTCGCCTCTTTCGCCTCCGGGTCAACGACGAGTTTGGAGACATCGATGCCCGAGAGGTCCGGCACCTGCACGCGGATGTTCGCGGCACGGGCCGCACGCGCACGGCTCCGCTGCTCGTCCATGGCCTTGTCAAAGCCTGCCTTGTCGAGGTCGAGCCCCTGCTCATGCAGGATTTCTTCCGTAAGCTCCCACGGGAAGCCGTACGTATCGTAAAGGCGGAAGCCGATCACGCCCGGCAGTTCTTTCTTGCCAGCGGCTTTGAGCTCTTCGACCTCTTTGCCGAGCAGTTCCATGCCCTGGTTCAGCGTCGCAGCGAAACGATCTTCCTCGATGCTGATGACTTTTTTGATGTAGTCGTGCTTCGCGACGAGCTCGCCGAAATCGCTCGCATCTTTATAGATTTCCACAACGGCATCGACGGCGCCCTCGAGGAACTTGTCCTTGATGCCGAGCATGCGGCCGTGACGGATGGCGCGGCGCAGGATGCGGCGCAGCACGTAGCCGCGGCCCTCATTTGACGGCAGGATGCCGTCCATGATCATGATGGCCATGGAGCGCGCGTGGTCAGCGATGACTTTGAGCGAAACGTCTTTTTCCGGGTCTTCGCCGTATTTCACGCCCGAAACTTTCGATGCGTATTCGATAATCGGGTACAGGAGGTCGGTCTCGAAGTTCGTCTTCTTGCCCTGCACGACGGACGCGAGGCGCTCGAGGCCGCAGCCCGTGTCGATGTTCTTGTGCGCGAGGTCCTTGTACGAGCCGTCTTCTTGCCGGTCAAACTGCGTGAAGACGAGATTCCAGATCTCGAGGTAGCGGTCGCAATCGCAGCCGACAGCGCACGTCGGCTTGCCGCAGCCGCGCTCTTCGCCGAGATCGATGTAGATTTCGGAGTCCGGGCCGCACGGGCCAGGGCCGATTTCCCAGAAATTGTCGTCCATCTTGACGATGTGATCCTGCGGGAAGCCCAGCTGGGACTTCCAGATTTCAATGGCCTCGTCGTCGTCGGGATAGACCGTGACCCAGAGCTTGTCCTTCGGGAGCTCGACGACTTCCGTCAAAAATTCCCACGCCCAGGGAATCGCTTCTTTTTTGAAATAATCGCCAAACGAGAAGTTGCCAAGCATCTCGAAATACGTCTGATGGCGCGCCGTGCGGCCGACGTTCTCGATGTCGCCCGTGCGCACGCAGCGCTGGCTCGTCGTCATGCGCGTACGGGGCGGCTTCATCTTGCCCGTGAAAAACGGCTTCAGTGGCGCCATGCCGGCACCGATCAAGAGCAGCGTCGGATCGTCCTGCGGAATGAGGGAGAAGCTCTCATGGCGCAGATGGCCTTTCTTCTCCGCGAAGAACTGGAGATACGCCTCTCGCAGTTCATTGCCTGTCATGTACTTCAAAACAATCTACCTCCAGAAGGTATTTTTATCCACATAGTCATTAGAATATCACAGATTCCGCACGAGGTAAAGATTTTCCTTTTCGTGCGCGCACCCGCGAAAAGTTACGATGATACGAATCCTTCTGCCGTGCAGGGGACCCTCTCCACCGCTGACGCGGTCCCCCTCTACCTAAAGGATAAAGCGAACGCATAGGCGCTAAAGCGCCTTGCGTCTGCTTTTCCCTGAGGGAGAGGCTGCTGGGGCTCGTGCGCTGTAAAGAATTAATGTGTTTGCTCACGAAGTTCGTCAACGAGTTTGGCGACGCAAAGCGATTGTTCATTGCTGCGGCGCACGGCGTCGAAATCCTGCGTTGCATGGATGCGAGCGAACGCCTGGAACTCGTGTACCATGCGATGCTCGTACTGGTTCGCCTCGACGACGCAGTCTTTGCCCTCGGCGTGGACGAGGACGCGCGGCAGTTCATTTGGCGCGCCCTGCATTTCGAGCCAGCCCTTCTCGCCTTGGATGATGCAGAATCCCTCGCTCGCGGAATCTTTCGCGCCGACGGCCGTTGCGAAAAAAACTGGATACACGAGCGTCGCCACGCCGGACGTATCGACGCCGTTGAAGCCGCGGTTCGCTGTGTACGTCGCGTGCTCCGGCGCGCCGAACAGGCCGCAGATCAGATTGAGGTTGTAGATGTTGATATCATAGAGCGCACCGCCCGCAAGCTCTGGATCGAATGCCGGCAGCACGACGCCCTCCTTATATTTGTCGTAACGGCTCGAATACTGCGAGTAGTTCGCCAGCACCGCGTGAACCGGGCCGAGCGATTTCAGTGCGTCCTGCATCGCCTGGAAGTTCGGCAGATACAGTAACGTGACGGCCTCGAGGAGCATCGTGTGTTTTTCCTGTGCGAGATCGACAAGTTCCTTGACTTCCGCATACGTCGGCGCAAACGGCTTCTCGACGATGACATTGCGGCCGGCCGCAAGCGCCTGCTTCGCGTAGTCGTAGTGCACGGTATTGATGAGGCCGACGTAGATGAAGTCCGCGTCGTCACTTTCGAGCAGCTCCGCGTAGTCCGTGTAGACGTTCGGGATGTTCCATTCGCGCGCAAGCGCTTCCGCCTTTTCGCGGCTCTTTGGGCGTGCGAAGACGGAAGTTAATGTAATCTCTGGCACATGCTTCAACGCTTCGAGCAAGTCGTGAACGATTTTTCCAGTTCCGAGAATGGATAATTTCATGATGGACTCCTCCGATGTTTTTTGCTTAACGAATCGCACTCAAATATTTTACCCCGTCAATATAAGGTTTCCCTTTAGCATTCGGGTACGTCAAGGTCGTCAAGACAACGCGACGCAAATAATGCTTTCCATCATCGTCAAAATAACTGCTCATGGCCTGCAGCGCCATCGGCGTGCCGTCCGCGTCGCAGCCGATGTACATCATCACGTGCGTGTCGTTCGTGAGCAGCGTGCCGATGGGAAACGCCGCCTTCAGCAGTGCGAGCCGTGTCGCCGCCCGCCCGTGCAAACGGATGCGATACGGCAGCACCTCGCCTTGCACATCGGCATCGCGCGGAATCTCGAGTCCCATGGAGCGATAGACGTCGCTCGTAAAGGCTGAGCAATCGACGCTGTCGTCGAGTCCGCCCCAGCCGTAGATATCGCCGAAGAAGCGGAAGCCTTGACGAACAAAGTTGTTCTCCGTGCAAGGTAAGAAACCGTGATGCAAGTCGTCATCGAACACCGCCGGCTGTTCATGCACAGCAAGCGCACCGCCCTTCGCACGCGACGGCACGAGCAGCATCGCCACGCGCTTTCGTTGCTCCAGATATTGCTCGCGTACGTTTTGCCGATGCGCCCCGCGCTCGACCAGTTGCGTTGTGCCTATGCGCCTCATGTTCCCTGCTGCTTCTGGACGATCGCCGGAACGTGCGTACACGATGGGAATCTTCGCCCCCATCTGGCAAAGCACATCTTGATTCATGGCGTCATCATGCAGCCACCATTGGTTTGCCGTGACAACAGCGAAATCCTTCGGCGCGGCAAACTGCATCCACGTCGCGCGATCCGTCAATCCGAATTCGCGCTTTGACAGCCACCCCTCATAGTTTCGCATCACGACATGGGAAAATTTGCCATCGTCGCTGTCTTCATAGACGAGCAGCGCCTCGCACGGATCGACGGCCGTCGCCTGCTGCTCGTCGTAATGCGAACCGTCCGGCGGCTCGGGCACCGTGCGCAGATTGCCGCGCCGCGTCGCGACACCGTAACGCACATCCGGCGTGACGGATTCGTTCGCTAAATCTTTCAACGTCTCCGTTTCCGCTCGCATCGCAGCATTGAACGCAGCAATGTCATCCGACGTGAACAACACGCGCTCGCCGTCAGGATTCTGTTCCGTCCAATAAGCGGACTCCGCCCGCTCGTCCGTCACTTCCGGCGACGCGGCTTCTACAGTTCGAGCAACGAACGAAATATGTTGCGGCGCATCACAAAAACCGCCGGCAATGCCGACGGTCAAAGCAAACGTCACGGCGATGGCAGCACCTATGTTTTTCAGGCGAACTGTCATAGCACATAACTCCTTCATTTTTCTGGTACAATGATGCCGCCAATGAACATCCGATGCCACGGGAAGTAGAATTCGAGGCGGTCGACGCCTGGCAGCGGCGGCAAATTTTGTGCAGCGAACTGGCGCAAGAGGCGCGTGACGCGCAGTTGCGTCGCCGCTTCATAGCGGCCGAGATTCAGATACGTCTGCGTGTCCTGCAGCCATGACAGCTGCTCCGTGACCTGCGTGCGAACATTCGACTGGTAGCCCCAGTCGTCAAGATAGCGGTCGAGCAGCAGGCGGTCGACATCGGCATCCGGCAGCCGCACGTTCAGCATTCCCTGTCCGAGCGCGAAGCCGACGCTGTTCGTCGCCGTGTTCCAGCCCGCATAACCATAGAGGCGGAACAGCAGCGCACGATCCCGCAGCGCATTCATCAGCGCGTTGTCCGCACCATTCGTGCGCGTGATGTCGGCGATGGCGACGCGGCTTCCTGCATCGACGAAGCCCTGCGCGAACTGCGCGAAGCTCCGCGCGTCATAAGAGTCCGTTCCATCATTGTCCGCCCAATTGCCGCAGCCCATGTGACCATCGGGCGGTGTGTTGACGAGCAGCACGAGGTCGGCTTTCGATGGGTCGGGCACAGCGACGGCGCCTGCGATCAGAAGGTCGGATTTGATGGAATCGGCGATCGGTTCATCCGAATAATCCGGCACCATCACGCCGCCGACGCCCCAATTGTATTGCACGTTCACGAGCGGGACGGTATGCGAGAGATCATTGACGGCGCGCGCGAGAAGCAGCATGGCGAATTCGTCAATGCCCGCGAGCATCTGGAAGCGTGTCTGCGGCACATCCGCCGCGGCCTCTGAGAGCTTGCGGCTCTCTCGGTGCGTCGCCGAGAGCGGCGCATTATCGTCCTTGCCGAGCACAAAATAATCGAGCGTCCCCTGCCGCGCGAAATCGATGAGCGTTTCGTCGGCGACATAATTTTTCTCGCGCCGTCCCATCCAGTCGTTCCAAGTCTCGGCCGGCACGTCATTCGTCAAACGTGCGAGTTCCTGTTGCTCGCCATACGTCAGGCCGCCGGCCTCCTGCTTGTCCAAGAGGCCTGAGCGGCGAAAAATCTGTGCGCCATACGTCATATAGTAGTCCGGTTCCTCGCCGCCCGAAGCTGGCCCTGACGCGGGCGTGCGCATGAGCGAACCGAACGCATAGACTTTCATCTTCGGGTTGATCTGTTTCAGCTGCGCGATGCGATCGACGCGCTCCGCGAGTTCCTCCGCGCTGAGCTCGTGCTTGCGCGACGCGACAAGTCCGCCATAGATGAGCGAATCCGTCGAGACGACCGCGGCATCCGCCGCGCCCGCCTGCGCCTGCGCCCACGTCCAAAGCGCGTCCGGCTGCCCTTCCTCAAGCCCGCCAAGCAAATCTTTCGGCGGCATGAGCACGGTGTATCCGAGCTTTTCCACGGCAGCCGCCGCCTGCTCGCGCGACGTCGGCCGGTCGTCCTGCGGCACGAAGAGAATCGTCTTCCCATGAGCGTCCTGGGGCTTGTGCGACCGCGCTTCGACAGCGCCAAACATTCCAACGGTTATCATAACAGTGGCAAACACCACGACGAAATATTTCAAAAACGGATGGTCACCCTGGAACAAAAACATTCCGCAAACCTCATCCTCTCGTTCAAAAAAGTATAACCGCTATTCATTATAACGCGGTTTCGCAGAGAACGCAAAATGTTCCATGTTCTTTTCATAAGGCGATTCTCGTCATGATGTCAGATTCCGTCATCCGCCGTCGTTTCTCCCGTTGCATCACTGTCCGCCTCTGTAACTGCTCCACCCTCTGTTTCGGTCGCGCTATCATCGCCGCCGACATACGGCAGCAGCCCATCGACCCAGAGCGCCCGCGCGAGTGGGTCTTTGCTCGAAATGCCCATGTCGATCCAGCGCTTTTTCGACACCCACCACATCTGGACCGTGCGCTCTTCGATGTCATCAACCCAATTGCCTGTCGGATGAAAGCGGAAAGGCGCGACGAACTTCAGCTGTCCGCGGTCGACGACCTTGACATCCACGAGCCAATCGTCGCCGTCGATGCGGATCGTCTCGTCTTGCAAAAAATAATCGACATCGTCATAGCCGCGATACACCCACATATCCTCAGCCGACGCGCAAGGTGCATCGAGCGCCATGCCCCAGCCGCACGCCGCAGCGAACACCGCCGCCAGCAACCCATTTTTCCACGCAAGCATGTTCCACCAACGCTTTCCCGTCTCACCGAGACGACAGATTTCCTGCTCCCAGTATAGCACGAGACTGGCGCATCCAAAAGCCTCCCCGTCCTTTGCCGGCAAAACAAAAAGCCTCCGCCGTGCAGGACACGGCAAAGGCTTCAGCCGTCACGATACGGTCACGACGCGGCTCAACGTCTCGATGAGATCGTACCCGTCCCAGACGAGCCCCATCTCCGCCGTTCGGCCGGCCGGGACGATACGGTCGATGCCGGTGAGGCCGTGGTCGATGACGAACGACCGCAACGCCTCGGCGTCGAGGCCGAAATAGCTCAGCGTCTGGTATTTTTCATCGATGATGCCGGCGAGCGCATCGAGCGAGGCCGCGACGTACTCGTGATACAGTCCCCCGGCGCTGCGCAGATCCGGCAACGTCGGCGTCAGCTCCGGCAGCGAGACGCGCATCACGCGGTTGTCCGTGCCCAGCACGAGGCGCGCGCCCGGCACGGCGACGGCCGTGCGGCAGGCGGCCATGAGCTTGTTCGTCATCACGACGGGCTCCACGGGATAGCGGTCGCGGAGCTCTCGTAGCACGGCCGTCCAAAAAACCTCCTGCGCCCGCTGTGCCGCCCTCCGCTCGCCGAGCCAGACGATGAGGCGCGGCGACGAGCACGCGTTCTGGTCGTAGAGATACGTATCGTTGTAAAAGGCCTGCGCGAGCCGCCGCAGCCGCGCCGCGTCGCCTGCGAGCGCGCACACGGCCTCGGCCGAGAACGCCGCGAGCGAGTAGCGGTCGGCGAACGTCACGTCATAGGCGCGCGGCGGGAGCGCCGCCTTGCGCACGGCGGCGATCGTCGCGTCCCCGCCCCAGACGACGCGCACGTCGCAGATGCGCGAGAACGCCTCCGTCAGATCTTGCCGCTCGCGCCCGTACTCGACGACGAACACGCTGCCGTGGAGCGCTGCGCACTCCGGCGCGGCCAGCGCCTCGGCAAAGGCCGCCGCGACGAGGTGCGTCTGCGCGAACGCTTTGCTCGACGCTTTCACGACGCAGACGTTTCCCGCGAGGAGCCCGTGCACGAGCGTATACGCGAAATTGATCGGCACGTTGCTCGGCGCGATGTGGAACGACAGCCCGCGCCCGAGGCGCACGGCGCTCGCCGCTGCATAGCGCTCCGCCAGCTTCCCGAGATTCGCCCGGCGGCAGAAAAAGCCGAACGTCACGACATCCGGATACGCTTTCGCCTCGGCCTCGTGCAGCAGCCGCTTCGCGACGCGGTCGAGCAGGTCGAGCACGACGGACGCAAACGGTGAGCGCGGCTGCGGGCGCGCCGTCCTCGCGAGGAGCGCTTCGAGCGCTTCCTGCTGGCCGCAAAGCATCTTAATTCCTGCTGATCTTGTCGGCATACGTATCACTGCACCCCCTGATCTCGGCGTTTTTCAGCCGCCCCGTGATCGTGAAATATTTTCCCTTGCGCCCGCACGGGCAGTCGTCCTCGCCGAGCAGCACGCCCGCATCCTCCGTGAGCAGCGCGTGCCCGGGATACGAATGCGGCAACAGCGATACGACCTCGAGGATGCCCTCCTCGCCGACCGCCGCCACAGAAAAATCGCGCGGGCGCCGCACGATGATGTCCGAATACGTGCTCGCGTGCAGATGGCCGCACGGACACTCCATGTAGATGCAACCCGTCTGCTCCACCATGCCGTAGTAATTCGCCACCTGCGGCAGGCCGCAGACATCTTTCAGCGCCGCGTTGAACGTCCGGGCATCGACGGCCTCCTCGGCCATCTTTTTCCAGCCGCCCCCATGGATGAGGATGGCGTTCGACAAATCCAGCGTCTCGCCCTGCGCTTTCCGGCGCACGAGCTCCTGGTAAAAATAACGCCAGATCATGAACGTGAAACCGAACAGCAGAATCTTTTCGCCCGCATGCGCCTCCAGAAACTGCCGCACGCTATCGAAATCGAGCTGCATCTCGTCGTCGAGCGCATAGATTTTCTCGCGCCCGAAAATCGAAAAGCCGAGGATACCCGCGCCGCGCGCCGTGAACATCGCACGGTTCCGCACGACGGACGGGCAGTCGATGAGGATCATCGGCAAGCGCGCACTGCCCGTGAAATCCGACACGATGCGCACGAGCGTCTTCTGCTGGTTCGCCGCCGTCGCGCGGTCGAGAAAGATGCGCGACACCTGCTGCCCCGTCGTGCCCGACGACGTCATGACCTTGAACACGTCCTCCGGCGGCACGCTCCGGAGCTCCATTTCCTTGAACAGCCGCACGGGCAAAAACGGGAACGCCTCGTCGTTTTCCGCTGGCGCATCGCACCAGCCGAGCGTGTCCGTCATGCGGCGGTACGGCTCGCACGCCGCACGATGGTGCTCCGTCATCGCCCGCAGGCCGTCCGCGAGCACGCGCTGCTTCTCCGCGCGCGCCACGCCATACGGCGCCAGCTGCAAGATCTCCTCGTACGTCATCCTTTCGCCCCCTCCATGTTTTCCAGCTCGCGATACAGCGTCTTGCCCGCCGTATTCTTCGGGATTTCTGCGACCAGCCGCGCACGAAACGCCGACGGATGCAGGCCGAGCTTCGCCGAGAGGAACGGCACGATGCCGTCCACGATTGCCTGCGCCGTCGTGTAGACATGCATTTCGTCATCGCGTCCGGCGCACGCAACCTCCGCGCCCGGGAACTGCTGCCGCAGCAGGTGCTCGGCCTCTTCGAGATTCGTGCGCTTGCCGAAGATTTTCAAAAAACGTTTCCGCCGCCCGACGATCGTATAGATGCCGTCCGCATCACGCTGCGCCATGTCGCCCGTCACATAGCGACCGTGCCACTCGTCGCCCTTTGCGAGATCAGCGCCACACGTCGCATAGCCGAGCGCCACGTTCGCGCCCTCGTAGACGAGCTCGCCCGTCACGCCCGCCGCCTCGATGACGGCCCCCTCCTCATCGACGAGCGAAAACCGCCCGCCCGGGATCGCGCACCCCATCGCGCCCGCTTTCGCGAGGCTCAGCTCCGGCGGCAGCCAGCCCATGCGCGCCGTTGCCTCCGCCGCGCCGTACATCACGACGAAGCGCCGCCCGTTTTCTTCCGCCCACCGCGCAAATTTTTCGTGGAGCTCCGGGTCGAGCTTCCCACCTGCCTGCGTCAGCGTCCGGACATCCGGCAAATCCATGCGGAAAAAGCGCAGCCGCGCCAGCATCGCATACGTATACGGCACACCCGCGAGGCTCGTGACACGTGCCTCCCGCACGAGGCTCCAGAACGCACGGTCGAACAGCGTCCGCTGCGTCACGACGATGGAAGCGCCCGCCGCCAGATGCGTGTTGATGATTGAGAGGCCATAGACGTAATGCATCGGCAGATTCGTGATGGCGCGCTCTTCCGGCGCGATGTGCAGGTACTCCAGGATCGATGATGTATTCGCCGCAAGATTCGCATATGACTGCCGCACGAGCTTCGGCGAGCCCGTCGAGCCCGACGTCGTCATCAGGAGCGCGAGATCGTCATGCAGAGGAAAAGGCGCCGCCACCTCCCGCGCCACGAGCGCATACCCCTCCAGCCGCAGCACCACGCGCCCGCCGAACGCCTCCGCCCGCCCCTCTGGCAGCCAGAGGAACGCCGGATGGTACACCTCGATGAGATGTGCCGCCAATCCCGCATCCAGCGCCGCATCCACCATCACCGGCACGATGCGGTGACGCAGGAAGCCGACATACCCCGCGATGGAAGCCGCCGTATTCGTGCAGAACAAAAACACCAGCGCCCGTTGCCCGACCGCCGCCGCGACCCGATCCGCCGCCGCGACCAGCTCCCGATACGGGACCGCACGCCCCTCCTCCACCAGCGCCACCGCGCTGCCATATCGTTCCAAATCCGAAAACATAAGACACCTCACTTTGAAGCACCATATACCACATGGATGAAAGCATGCCACTCCGGGACAGATCTTTCTTGCGATTTCTTCTTATTCGCCGTAAAATAAGAGCTAAGAGAAGATGATGCCCGTGCCGACCGATTTCACAGAAGAGGCACGTGCCCGACGGCACGAGGAAAACCTCAAACTCATCCAAGCATTTCGTCTCATGGACGATTCCTTCATGTCGCGCGTTTTTCAAGACGATATCCCTTAACAGTACATCTTCTTTGTCACGGAAAAAGACATGACCGGGCTGCATCAGCTAGTCTCCCCTGTGGAACGGCGCTTCCAATCCGGCGGTCAGTGGTCTGTCCCCTTCCAAGACGGCATCCACATCGCCTATCTCGATTGTTCCCAAGCGGACGACTCACCACTCGGCAAACTCCTGCATGATTTCTGTTGCAATCAGGCAAGCGATATTTTCTATCCGGAGCTTCGAGAAAAAGTTCAATATTTCAAAGGAACCGACAAAGGAGTGGCAATCATGTGCGACCTGATGGAAGAATACCTCAAAAAAGAAAGAGAAGAAGGTAAGGGCGACGTCATCGTCAATATGCTCAAAGAGCATATGCGCCTCGACCTCATCGAGCGCCTCTCCGGCTGGACGGACGCGGAAATCCGTGCCCTCGCACAGAAAAACGGCCTCGCCGTCGAATGACCCCTCCATCCCAAAGAAACGGGAGCCCTGCGGAACACGCGCAGCAAGGGCTCCCGTTATCTTTGCGTCCATATCATAATGCCGTCTGAATCTGTTCCGCAATCTGCTCTGCTGTCAGCCCACAAGACTTCATATCCTATTTATTCGATGCTTATGCATCCACATCAATATGATATTTCTTGAGGATTTCTTTGCCTTTCTCATAATTTTCGAAATCGATGATATCATCGGTGTCCATCTCAATATCAAACGCATCTTCCAAACACGCGATCAGCGTCATATGCCCCACGGAATCCCATTCCTTGATATCCTGATAATGGAGCTTCTTCACTCCACCCGCATCCATATTAAACAAATCCGTGAAAACTTTCGTGTACTTCTCAGCGTTCGTCATTCAAAATCATCCTTTCATAAAGCGGCCGCATTCATTCCAGCCACTCAAACATCCATGAAATCATCTTGGTAAAACAATGTGTCAGCTTCTACGTCTCTCTTCAATGTCTTTCCTACTAGACCTTCCATTTCCGTCGGAGGGATGCCTGTCCCCGGGCGTTTCACGTCGAGGTCATCTCGTACAAGGACAGTTCCTGCTTTTAGGTCTCTCGTAGCAATAACCGAACGACGCATTTTCTCGCGCTGCTTGAAATCTGCCTCCGTCAAGACGCGCTCCTTTTGCCCGAGAGCCTGTTGCATCTCTCGGCACAAGCCGACAAGCTGCTTGAATGCTTCTGGTTCCGTTGCCATCGCGTTGTCCATACCGATTTTCGTATGGTCGAGCGGGAGTGTAAAATAGTTTGTGTAAAAGGCCTTTACAAGTCAACGTCGGTTCTGGCATACTGACAGAATCACTCGCAACCGCAAAGGATGAACACAATG
>OMWS01000061.1 GCA_900314825.1 uncultured Veillonellaceae bacterium
ACCAAATAACGCCTCCCCCTCTGGGGGAGGTGCCGAGCGAATGCGAGGCGGAGAGGGTAACGTATGAACAAATTCTGTATTCCTATCGAAAGGAATGAGAATGTAGTTACTGCGTTACCCTCTCCGACCCCTTCGGGGCCACCTCCCCCAGAGGGGGAGGCGTGATTTGAGAGCCAACCGCAACCATTGATTCATTATGCCAAGACCGGCGGCCGATCCGGGGCGGAGGATAGCTGTGCGACGTCGGCCGCCTTTTCCAGCGTTGACGTGTCGATCTCGCTCTCGTCTTTCAGTCCGAAGTGCGCGAGCGCGAGGTCTTCGATGAGCTCGGCCGTGCGCTCGACGCCGAGGAGCGACGAGTCGATCAGCATATGGCGGTTGTGGCGGTCGCCGCGATACGTGCCCGTGACCTGCTTGTAGCGGGCGTGGAGGTCTTCGTCGCTCTTGTCGATGAGGAGCTTGGCTTCGTTCTTATTGAGATTGTGCTCTTTCATGACGGTTTCGAGACGGACGTCGCTTGGCGCGTAGATGAAGACGTTCAGCGTCTTGACATTTGCGTGGCGCAGGATGTGGTCGGCGCAGCGGCCGACGAAGACGCACGAGCCGCGCGTAGCGAGACGGCGCACCGTCTCGCGCTGGAGGAACACGACGCGGTCCGTGAGGTTGTGGTAGCGGATGGCGCCGAGCTTCTTCGGATTCGGCGCGTCCGTGTCGCGGCCGCGGATGGCATGGCCGCGCTCGGCCTTGTCGAGGAGGTCTTTCGAGAAGCCCGCTTCTTCGATGATGTCATCGATGAGGTCGCGGTCATAGCACGGGATGCCGAAATCGTCCGCGATCTTCTGCGCAAGCTCCGGCCCGCGACAGCCATACTCGCAGCCGACCGTGATGATGACTTTTTTCTTGTCCATGGGGTATCATCTCCCTGAAAATAACAAAAACTGCTAAGAAGTTCCTGCGGCACAGCAACCTACGCCTCCCCCTTTGGGGGAGGTGCCCCGAAGGGGCGGAGAGGGTAACGGCGTAGCGGGATTCACGATTCTTTCGAAAGGAATGAGAATCTCAAACGACGCTACCCTCTCAGTCGCCCTGTCGGGCGCCAGCTCCCCCAGAGGGGGAGCCGCAGATACTGACGCAAGAGCTTCTGAGCAGCTTCTTTGCTTACATATATGATTCAATAGTTACTTCGACAAACTTTCCACCGTCTCTTTGATGATCGCCACGGCCTTGTCGCAGTCGTCCTTCGTGATGATGAGGGGCGGGATGAGGCGGATGATGTGCTTGCCGATGGCCGTGATGAGGAGGTGGCGGTCGAAGCAGCCGTGCTTGACCTCGACGCCATTGATCGAGTCATCGAACTCGCAGCCGACGAGCAGGCCCTGGCCGCGCACTTCTTTGACATGCGGGAGCTCGGCGAGCTTGCTGCGGAGGTATTTGCCCATTTCCTCGGCGTTGTCCGCGAGGTTGCGGTCGAGAAGTTCATTGACTTCGGCGAGCGCGGCGGCGCAGGAGACCGGATGGCCGCCGAACGTCGTGCCGTGCGAGCCCATCGTGAAGGCGCTCGCGACTTCCGCTTTCGCGCAGATTGCGCCGATCGGCATGCCGCCGCCGAGCGCTTTCGCCATGGAGACGATGTCCGGCTTGATGCCGTAGTGCATGAAGCTCATGACCTTGCCCGTGCGGCACCAGCCCGTCTGCACTTCGTCGATGAGGAGCAGCATGCCGTTCTCATCGCAGAACTTGCGGAGGCCTGTCATGAATTCCATCGACGCGGGATGGACGCCGCCTTCGCCCTGCACCGGCTCGATCATGATGGCGATCGTGTTTTCCGTACAAGCATCCTTGAACGCTTCGAGATCATTGTACGGCGCGTAGGAGAAGCCGTACGTCATCGGGCCGAAGCCGACCTGGCAGGCATTGCCCGGCTGGCCCGTCGCGGACATCGCGCCGAACGTGCGGCCATGGAAGCCCATCTTCGCCGTGACGATGTGGTATTTGTTCGGGCCGTATTTTTCGATGCCGTACTTGCGCGCCATCTTGATCATGGCCTCATTTGCTTCCGTGCCCGTGCTCTGGAAGAAAATCTTGTCCATGCCGATCGTCGTGCAAACTTTTTCCGCCAAGAGCGCCTGCGGGATCGTGTACGGATAGTTGAACGTCTGCATGATGTCCGCGGCCTGATCCTGCACGGCCTTGACGACCTTCTCATTGCAGTTGCCAGCGCTGTTGACGGCGATGCCGGCGTAGAAATCGAGGTACGCCGTGCCGTTCTCGTCATACATGTACTGGTCTTTCGCCGTTTCGGCGAGGAAATCGAAGCGCTCGTACGTCTCGATCATGTACTTCTTGACTTTCGCTTTGATGTCTGCTGCCGTGAGGCCCGTGTCTTTCAGTTTCATGGAAAATTCCTCCTGTCACGATGCGTGCCAAAGTGTCCGTGGAATGGATGTTGAGAAAAACAAAAACAGCGCCAGCGGACAAATCCATAGGTCCGCTGACGCCGTTGTCAACATCGTTTGCTCTTGAGCTGTGTCCAATATATCACACGGACAGGAGCTCGTCAAGCTGTTTTGTGTAAATTTGTAAAGATTTTGTACGAGATAGTGGACGACGATAAAATGGGGCATCTGTTGCTGAACGTAACATATACGGCAGCCTCTCCCCCAGGGAGAGGACAGGCGCGGAGCGCAGCGTAGCGCCAGGAGAGGGTCGCTTGTACTTCATAGCAATACGCACGGAGTTACAAATCGCCGGTGCGCGCACGCCGCCAAACGTTTCGTATTCGCACCCGCGGAAGTTTCGCCGTGCGAATTGTTCTGCCGTACAGGGGACCCTTAGCCGCAAGCGGCATAAGCGACCACATCGGCGCTAAAGCGCCGTGTGTCTGCTTATCCACCGCTTCGCGGTCCCCCTCGACCTAAAGGATAAAGCGACCTCTAAGCGCTAAAGCGCTAAGAGTCTGCTTTTCCCTGAGGGAGAGGCTGCCGGGGCGCTCAGCACACGACGAAAAATGTGGTGAACTTCAAAATACCGTCTTGTTCATTGCAGTACGTATGCGCTTCCTCGCTTGAGAAGCGGAACGCCTGGCCGTCCGATATATCGTATGTTTTGCCGCCGGCGAGCTCGATCGTGAGCGTGCCTGCGAGCACGAAGAGATATTCTTTCGTACGCTCGCCGTGGCCGCCGCTCGGATACGCGGCGCCGGGCGCGATGTCGATGCGGTAGATCTCCACGCGATGGTTGTCGGCGATGGGGAAGCACGTCCAGACGCGATACTGCCCGGGCACGTCCTTCGTCGGCGCGAGGCCGTCGAGGTCGACGAGGTACGCGTCTTTCGTCGGCGCCTGCGTGAGGTCGGAGAGCGTGACGCGCAGGCCGCTCATGATCTTGCCGAGCACGCCGATCGACGGATTCGCGTGGCCCTTCTCGATCGTCGCGAGCATGCTCTTGCTCACGCCCGTCTGCTCCGCGACGACATCGAGGCTCATGCCTTTCGCCTTGCGGATGCGGCCGAGGTTGATGGCGATGTTGTGGGAAAGATAGTCCATTCGGAGCTCCTCCTTTCTGTGCACACACAGAACATTTGCTCAAGAGCAGCTTCCCGTAGGACAGAAAAGGGCCTGTTGCAATCATCGATTTCCACGCCTCCCCCTTTGGGGGAGGCGCCGAGCGAATGCGAGGCGGATAAGCAGACGCACGGCGCTTTAGCGCCGATGCGGTCGCTTATGCCGCTTGCGGCGGAGGGTAGCGTATGGACAATTCCCGGATTCCTCTCGAAAGAAATGGAAATATCGTTACTACGTTACCCTCTCCACCGCTTCGCGGTCCCCCTCCCCCCAGAGGGGGAGGCTTGAGATCATGATTGCAACAGACCCAACTTTGCGTCTGTGTCTATCATAATGCAAAAAATGTCCAACGTCAAAATATTTTTTCTTGTCATCAACGGACAACTGTACTACAATAGGCGCGAACCATTGTTTTTTATTTTTCATGTTAGGAAGGGTTGTGTTATGAGCCAGAGCAGAAGCTTTCGACTTAGCGAAAATGAAATGAACGAAATCCTCGAGCATCACGAGACGCCGTTCTTCGTGGTCTCGACGGAGAAAATCGCGGAGAATTACAATTTCCTCCGCAAGCACTTGCCGCACGCCGGCGTCTACTACGCGATGAAGGCGAACCCGGAGCCGGCAATCCTCCAGACGCTTTCGGCGCTCGGCTCGTGTTTCGACGTCGCGAGCGCGGGCGAGATCGCGATGCTGGCCGGCCTCGGCATCGGTGGCAGCCGCATGATTTACGCGAATACGGTCAAAGATCGTCGCGGCCTCGCGGCGGCGCAGCAGTATGGCGTGAAACGCATGACGTTCGATGACGAGAGCGAAATCGCGAAAATCGCGGCCTACGTGCCGGACGCGGAAGTCCTCGTGCGCATCGCCGTGCACAACAAGCGTGCGCTCGTCGATCTCAATACGAAATTCGGCGCGCACCCGGAGGACGCAATCCCGCTGCTCCAAAAAGCGAAAGCGGCAGGGCTGCGTCCCGTCGGCATCTGCTTCCACGTCGGCAGCCAGTCGCTCTCGACAGCGGCGTATGAGGAAGCGCTGCTCTTCGTTCATGGACTTTTCGCAGAGGCGAAAGCTGCTGGCCTCGCGCTCACCGACCTCGACATCGGCGGCGGCTTCCCCGTGCCCGATAGCGATGGCCTCGCGCTCGACGTCGCCGCGATGATGGAGACGATCGACCGCCAGATCGCGCGCCTCTTCCCCGAGACGGCCGTCTACTGCGAGCCGGGCCGTTTCATCCCCGGCACGGCGGCGAACTTCGTCGCGTCCGTCATCGGCACGAAAGACCGCGGCGGCCATCCGTGGTACATCCTCGACGACGGCATCTACGGCGCGTTCACGGGCCTGCTCTTCGATCACTGGCATTATCCGCTCTACACGTTCCCGAGCAAGCCGGGGAAAGCGATCGCTTCGACGCTCGCCGGTCCGACGTGCGACGGCATCGACGTGATCGCGGAAGACTATGAGACGCCGCGCCTCGCCATCGGCGACCACGTCCTCGCGACGGACATCGGTGCGTACACCTCCGTTTCGGCAACGCGCTTCAACGGCTTCGACATCGCGCCGACGTACATCTACGAAGAAGAATGCGCCGCCAGCAGCGGGGAACAAGAGCTCCGCGTGGCAGCACATTAATAAATAAATGAAATCTCATAGAGCCGCATCTGCTTTGCAGGGGCGGCTTTTTGTTACATAAAATAAAAAAGAACATGAGCGTGCACGAGCTTTTGTGGCTGAAACAATAAAAGTTCGAGACAACCATGGAATTCTTGATATAATGAAGGGAAGGAGGTATCGGGATGCATTTATGGAAAGATGAAGCCGGTCACGCGGCGGCGTTTCTTGCGGAAGCGGATGGCGCGCTGTTTGCGCGAGCGGCGGAACAGCAGTTTGGCTGGGCACTCATGCCTGTGGAAGAAGAAGCGGCGCTGCCGTTCCCCGTTTATTATGAGCGGCGGCAGATCGTTTTCGCGGCGGCCAGGTTTTCGACGCACGAAGCACAGGCGTTCGCTTCCGCATTGTTCGCGCGTTTCGGTGACGGCGCCGCGTATCCGATGGCGCGCGGCGACACGTATCTCGCGCCGCTCCAGATGGCGACGGCGGAGTTCCTCTCGGAGTTTGAGGACCCGGAGGCGCCGTATGATGCCGTGGCCGCGTTTGTCGCGGAGGCTGCGCAGGAGCGGCCGCTGTCGGAAGATTATACGGAGCTTGAAGAATTCCTCGCGACGACGACGTACCGCGTGACGCGCCGTGCCGTCCCGCGTTGGAAAGACATGATCCATCTGGCCATCAAACGGCAGGAAGCGGCCGACGATTATGCAGCGCGGAAGCGGACGCCCGTGTCCGATGAGGCCTTGGAGGCGTTCCTTGCGGAATACCGCACACACGAAACCGTGAAACCATCGGACGGCAGGCGTTCGGAGGGAGAAATCGAAGATACCTTCGAGACATCTGCGGACGCATTGCCATTCAATGCGTCCGCGCGAAACATGCAGACGGGAAGCGTTGCAGAAGAAATGAGCGAGGCTTCGCCACGCGACGTCTCCCGCCGCGACTTGCGCCGCATGCACAAGGTGCTTGTCGATGCCGACGCCTGCCCGGTCGTGCGCCTGATCGAGAAGCTCTGCGAGCGGTATGACGTGCCCGTCGCGCTTTTTTGCGATGACCATCACATCATGGCCTCGACATACAGCGAGGTCATCCGCGTGCCGAAAGGCAAGCACGCGGCGGACTACGCCATCGTCGGCCTCTGCCACAAGGGCGACATCGTCGTGACGGAGGACACGGGCCTCGCGATGCTCGTCCTCGCGAAAGAGGCGTACCCCATCGCCGCCGACGGCTGGCGCTACACCGCGCGTCTCCCCTGGCAGGCGGCCGACCCGAGAGCCGCTCGTCGTGCCCTCCACAGCCGCATGCACAAGCGCTCCGAGGCCGACGACGAAGCCTTCGAGCGCGGCTTCCTCGCGCTTTTGCGCAAGAAATTCTTTGGCGAAGAAGAACCATGAGACAGCAAGCAGCCCGTAGGCATACTACCCACGAGCACCCCCATTTATGCGATACTGACATTCATGGGGGTGCTTTCCATGTATCGCAAGAAAAATCGTGAACGTCAGCGTGACATCCAATTCGCCCCGAAATACAAAGAAATCTATGCGATGCGGAAAGAAACTATTGAGCGCGTCTTCGCCGATGCGAAGGAGAAGCACGGCATGAGATACGCAACCATGCGTGGCCTCAAGAACGTGAGGATGCAGGTCACGCTCACGTTCGCGTGCATGAATTTGAAGAAATTGGCCCTCTGAAAGAAAAAGACCGGGAAGCTTCCAGAGAAAGCCTTCCGGTTGGTGCAAAATTTCTGTGAGATTTTCAAAAAGATGTATTTTCGACGTGATGCATTTGTTTTTTGATTTCGTGAAACTATTTTATTCCGGTTTGTCCTGCAACGCGTCGAAGCCTTCTTCGCCCGTGCGGATCTTCACGACGTTCGTGACCGGCGTGACGAAGATCTTGCCGTCGCCGTAGTGGCCCGTGTGGAGCACTTTGCGTGCCGTCGCGATGACTTTTTCCGGCGGGATGGCGGAGACGACGAGCTTGACCTGGATCTTCGGGACGAGCTTCGAGGCGACTTTCGCGCCGCGGTAGAGCTCGCTGTGGCCTTTCTGGATGCCATAGCCGGAGACCGGCGTGACGGTCATGCCCGTGATGCCGATGGACTCGAGCGCGATCTTGAGCGGCTCGAAGCGGTCGCGCGCCGTGACGATGGAGACGCAGGTGAGCGTGTGGCCATTCGCATCGACAGCGGGCGTGGCCATCTGCGTGACCGTGACGGGCGTCGGCGGCTCGGCGGAGTCAATCGGGGTCGGCGCGGACGTCGAGCCCGCGACCTCGGGCACCGGCATGAAGTCGGCGTACGCGGAGGCGAGGCCGTGCTCTTCGAAGTCGAGGCCGGCCGCCTCTTCCTTCGCGGAGACGCGCAGGCCGATCGTGTGCTTCAGCACCGTGAAGACGAGCGTGATGACGACGGCGACGTACGCGGCGACGGAGACGACGCCGATGATCTGCGTGATGAGCATGTCGGCCGTGCCGGCATACAGGAGGCCGCCATCAACGGCGAAGACGCCCGTGAGGATCGTGCCGAGCGCGCCGCAGACGCCATGGACGGCGACGGCGCCGACCGGGTCATCGACCTTGAGCTTCTGATCGATGAATTCGACGGCGAGGACGACGACGATGCCGGCGATGAGGCCGATGGCAAAGGAGCCGGCTGGCGACACCGCATCGCAGCCTGCCGTAATGGCGACGAGGCCGGCGAGCGCGCCGTTCAGCGTCATGGAGACATCGGGATGGCCGTAGCGCATCCACGTGAAGCACATCGTGGCCGTGGCGGCCGTCGCGGCCGCGAGGTTCGTCGTGACGAAGATGGAGCCGGCGGAGATGAGCGTGTCATCGCCCGTCATGGAGACGGTCGAGCAGCCGTTGAATCCGAACCAGCCGAACCAGAGGATGAAGACGCCGAGCGCGGCGAGCGTCAGGCTGTGGCCCGGGATGGCGTTGACGGAGCCATCTTTGTTGTATTTGCCGATGCGCGCGCCGAGCATGAGCGCGCCGACGAACGCGCAGATGCCGCCGACCATGTGGACGACCGTCGAACCGGCGAAATCATGGAAGCCCATTTCGCTGAGCCAGCCGCCGCCCCACGCCCAATGGCCCGTGACGGGGTAGATGATGAGGCTGATGAGCAGCGAGTAGAAGCAGTACGTCGAGAACTTCGTGCGCTCGGCCATGGCGCCGGAGACGATCGTCGCGCTCGTCGCGCAGAAGACCGTCTGGAAAATGACGTAGGCCAGCGCCGGATAGCCGACCTCGTCGCCCGGATCGTACGCCTGGATGAAGAAGTCTGGCGCACCGATGATGCCGCCGATGTCATCGCCGAACATCAGGCCGAAGCCCACGATCCAGAAGGCGATCGTGCCGATGCAGAGATCCATGAGGTTCTTCATGACGATGTTGCCGGCGTTCTTCGCGCGCGTCAGGCCCGTCTCGACCATCGCGAAGCCCGGCTGCATGAAGAAGACGAGCGCGGCGCCGAGAAGCACCCACGCGGTGTCGATGCCGCTGTATTTGCCCGCGTCCGCCGCATCGGCGGCAAATGCCGTCGGCATCGCCGCGAGCAGGCCCGCCGTGCCAGCGGATGCCGCCGCAGCGAACTTTTTCAGTCTACAGATGTTCATAGATAAGACCCCTTTCTTATGAAAGAAAAGAGGCGCCGTCCATCGAACGTTTATGAGTTCGATGAACGACGCCTTTGTCGTCTGTGATGAATCCGAACAACCGTCCTGCAGCAACGGAGGTTCTTGTGCTTTATAATAGACACGATGTTACAATTTGTCAAGCGTTTGTACAAAAAAATACACACGACTGCAAATGTTTACAGACGCGTGTATCTATGCTACAATGGCAACGTGCTACCAAGACGGTAGGCGGCCAATCGTGCCCCCCGAAAGGGGGAGATGCCTATGACGCGTTACGACTTCATGTCCTTCGTGTTGCTGGTGACGATCATCATCGTTGCCTTGAAAGCATAAGAGCAGCCGCCAACAGTTTCCTAGGCTCGAGGCGGCTTTCTTTATAGAATGATTTGCTGAATCCGGGGCTGACCGCTTATCGGTAGCACCTTTTCTATTTGTATGATACCATTTCTCGCGCCAATGTGCAAGTTCTTTCGACGCGAGGATATCGTGTTCCCGCTGCGCGGAACGTTTTAGAAGAAACGGGCGACGTTGCGCGTGCAACTGATTTTTCAGCCTTTTTTCATGGGGGGGCGGGGGGATGGCAGGATTTTCCCGCCTTGTGGCGAATATTTTGGATAATGAGGTGTGGTGTCGCTTTCGTTCATTGACGACGTTTATGAGGCCATATATTTCTCATAATGGAAAAATCTCGTGTTTCGTCGTATAATGAAGGAACGAGCATATTTTGTGAAAGTCACAAGATTTTTTTGCCAACCGAACAAGTTTTTCTTTTGCAAGTTTTCTTGGGTTCACGCGCAGGCAAAAGCGCCGCGCACAAAGGGGAGGGACCAACGTGGAAAAACGGGAGAGTTTATGGGAGCGCTGCCTCCGCAAGGGGATCAGCCGCAGGAGCTTCCTCAAGGGCTGCGTCGCGCTGACGGCGATGATGGGCCTTTCGACAGAGAAGTTCCAGGAGGTCGTCGAGGCGGCCGAAGCGAAGCCGCTGCCGGTCGTCATCTGGATTCATGGCCACGAGTGCACGGGTTGCGATGAGTCGTTCATCCGCTCGGGCGCGCCGCTCGCAAGCGACCTCGTGCTGAGTCAGATCGATCTTGAGTACGATCATCTCCTCAGCGCGGCATCGGGCGAGCCGTTCGAGGCGCACCTCAAAGAGGTCATGGAGAAGTACAAGGGCAGCTACATCCTCGCCGTCGAAGGCGCGGTCTCGACGAAGGACAATGGCGTGTACTGCATGTCGGGCGGCCGTCCGTTCACGCGGATGCTGCAGGAGGCAGCGGCCGGTGCTGCCGCCATCATCGCGTACGGCACGTGCGCGGTCTCGGGCGGCATCCAGGCGGCGAAACCGAACCCGACGGGCTCGGCAGGCGTGTCGCCGTATGTCGGCGCGACGCCGGTCATCAATGTGCCGGGCTGCCCGCCAATCCCCGAGGTCATGACGGGCGTCGTCATGCACGTCGCGCTCTTCGGCACGTTGCCGCCGCTCGATGGCGAAGGCCGTCCGAAGCAGTTCTATGGCAACCGCATCCATGACACGTGCTACCGCCGTCCATTCTTCGACGCCGGCATGTTCGCCGAGAACTTCGATGACGCGGGCGCGAAAGCGGGCTGGTGCCTGTACAAGCTCGGCTGCAGAGGCCCGGAGACGTACAACTCCTGCGGCAACCTGCGCTGGTTCCAGGGCATGAGCTACCCGATCCAGTCCGGCGCGCCGTGCATCGGCTGCTCGAATGCGAATTTCTGGGACGATGCGCCGTTCACGAAACGCCTGCCGGGCTACGGCAAGCTCGGCAATGCCGACAAGATCGGCCTCGGCGTCGGCGCGCTCGCGACGGTCGGCGTCGTGGCGCATGCCGCGGGCTCGATCATGCAGAAGCGCAAGCGCGAAGAGGCCGAAGAGAAGCAGGCGGCAAAAGACGCGGCAGCGTCGAAAGACTGAAGGGAGCAGGTGGATAAATGAAACACGTAGTAGTCGATCCGATCACGCGCATCGAGGGCCATCTGCGCGCCGAAGTCCAGGTCGATGAGGCCACGGGCAAAGTCACGGACGCGATCTCCTCGGGCACGGCGTGGCGCGGCCTCGAGCTCGTCATGCATGGCCGCGACCCGCGCGACGCGTGGGCGTACATCCAGCGCATCTGCGGCGTCTGCACGACGGCGCACGCGCTGTGCTCCGTGCGCGCCGTCGAGGACGCGCTCGGCATCCGCATTCCGAAAAACGCGAACTACATCCGCAACATCATGGCGGCAACGCTGACGGTGCAGGATCATATCGTCCATTTTTATCATCTCCATGCGCTCGACTGGGTCAGCCCGGTTGACGCTTTGGCTGCTGACCCCGTGAAGACGGCGGCGCTGCAGAACACGGTCGTCAATACGTACAAGCTGCCGTTCCGCGCGCCCGGCACGAGCGTGACCGAGGCCTTCGAGCATGATTTCCCGGCCGCGACGCCTGCGTATTTCGCAGAGATCCAGGGCAAGGTCAAAGCCATCGTCGAGAGCGGCCAGCTCGGCATTTTCTCGGCGAACTGGTGGGATCATCCCGACTATAAATTGCTGCCGCCCGAGGTCCATCTCATGGCCGTCGCGCATTATCTTGAGATGCTCGACAAGCAGCGCGAGCTCGTCACGCCGCACGTCATCTTCGGCGGCAAGAACCCGCATCCGCATTACGTCGTCGGCGGCATGCCGTGCTCGATTTCGCTGACGGACGGCAACGCGCCGGTGAACGCTGCGCGCCTCGCCATCGTCGACCGCGCGATCAACATGGGCCGCACGCTCGTCAACAACTACTATCTGCCGGACCTCATCGCCATTGGCAGCATCTACGTCAAAGCCGGCCGCGTCGACGGCGGCGGCCTCGCGGGCACGCGCGTGCTCGCTTATGGCGCCTATCCGCTCGAGAACTACAGCGGCACGTCGAACGGCGATTTCTTCACGAACCTCCTCATCCGTTGCAACGGCGTTGTCGAGAACTTCAAGAACGGCGCGCAGAATGCGAAATTTACGGAGATCGGCCCGGAGGACGTGCAGGATCCAAAGTGCTTCACGGAGGCCGTCGGCCATTCGTGGTACCAGTATCCCGACACGAAGCGCGACGCGGACATCCATCCGTGGGACGGCATCACGGATCCGCACTACACGGGCCCGAAAGATGGCACGGCCACGGAGTGGAAAGCGCTGAACGAGCAGGGCAAATACTCGTGGCTCAAGACGCCGAAATGGCGCGGCGAGCTCTGCGAAGTCGGCCCGCTCGCTCGTTACATCATCATTTACACGAAGGCGCAGAAAGGCCTGCTCGGCACGCCGACCTGGGCGGAGCAGATGATGCTCGACCAGATCCAGGCCGTCTCGAACGTGCTCGGCCTCGCGCCGAACGTCTGGCTCCCGACGATGGTCGGCCGCACGGCGGCGCGCGCCCTCGACTGCCAGCTGAATGCGGAGATCAACAAGTTCTTCTTCGACAAGCTCATCGCGAACGTCAAGACGGGCGACACCGAAGTCGTGAACAACGACCACTGGAACACGGACACGTGGCCGCAGACCTGCAAGGGCGTCGGCCTGTACGAAGCGCCGCGCGGCGGCCTGTCGCACTGGGTCCAGATCAAGGACGACAAGGTCGACAACTACCAGTGTGTCGTCCCGACGACGTGGAACGCCTGCCCGCGTGATGACAAGGCCGGCCACGGCGCGTACGAGCTCGCCATGATGGACACGCACGTCGCCATCCCGGACAAGCCCTTGGAGATCGTCAAGGTCGTCCGTTCGTTCGACCCGTGCATGGCGTGCGCGACGCATATGTACAACGCGAAAGGCGAGAAGATCTCCGTCGTCACGACGGATCCCTGCTCCGGCACGCACGTAGAGCCTGCTGAAAAGAGGGAGTGATCACATGGCACAGATTCATCGCATGAAAAATGTGCAGCGCAAGGAGTTCTACCTTTTCAGCCCCTTCCTGCGCATCTTCCACTGGATCATGGTCACGATGATCCTCGTGCTGTTCGGCACGGGCATCATCATCGCGACGCCGCTGCAGTCCATGAACCTCGAGCCCGCGTACTCCACGACGTACGTCGATCTCGTGCGCGACATCCATTTCGTCGCCGCGTTCGTCTTCGTCGCCTCGTTCGTGCTGCGCATCTACGGCTTCATCATCAACCGCGGCGACCGCCTGTTCCCGCGCTTCTGGAAAGGCTACTTCTACGCGCAGACGCTCGACGTCATCAAGCACTACCTGCTCGTCCAGCCGAACCACGCATCGTTTTTGCGGAACCCGCTCGCCCGCATGTCGTACCTCATGCTGTACGTCCTCGTCGCCGTCGAGATCGTCACGGGCTTCGCGATGTACTACATGACGCAGCCGGAGAGCTACGCCGCGCAGTTCTTCGCGTGGGTCAACACCGTCTGCGGCAATGAAGCCATGACGCACCTCGTCCACCACTACGTGGCCTGGGGCATCATCCTCTTCGCCATCGGCCATCTCTACATGGTCATCCGCTCGGAATTCATGGAGGGCGAGTCCGAAGTCTCGAGCATGTTCTCGGGCAGCAAGTTCCTCATCCATTACCCGCAGGACGCGAGCGAAGTCGACCCGAGCGCCGAGCGTTCTTGACTCAGGGCGGATAAGCAGACACTTGGCGCTTTAGCGTAGTGGTCGCTTATGCCGCTTGCGGCAGAGGGTCACGTAGTAACAATTCATAGATACCAAAGGAGCAACCCACGTATGTGCAAAGAATGCGGCTGCGGTGAAACGAACGGCAACACGCGCCTCCAGTTCACCGTCAACGGCTATACGGAAGAAAACGCGAAAGCAGTCGAGAAATCGCTCTACGGCCTCGCCGGCGTCCTCTTCGTCCATATTCACACGCACGACGGCGAAACGACCGTCGACTACGACCCGAAAAAGACGAAGCTCATGGACATCCTCGGCGTGTTCCAGAAGGAAAATTTGGAAGCGCAACTGTAAAGTCAATCAATATACGCCTCCCCCTTTGGGGGAGGTGCCCCGAAGGGGCGGAGAGGGTAGCGACGTTGCGAAATTCAATGATTCTATCGGTAGAGTCGTGGATTTCGTGATGCCGCTACCCTCTCAGTCTCGCTAACGCTCGACAGCTCCCCCAGAGGGGGAGCCGTAGGTACGGGAGCAGGAGAACATATGCACGAAATGTCAATTGCCGAAGGCATCCTCGACATCGCGCTCGACTACGCAAAGCAGAACGACGCGACCGCCATCCACGAGGTCGGCCTGATCCTCGGCGAGATGGCGGGCGTCGAGATGGAGTCTTTGACGTTCAGCTGGAATCTCATCACGAAGGGGACGCCGGCCGAGGGCGCGGAGCTCAAGGTGCGCCACACGCCGCTCGTCGGCCGTTGCTCGAAGTGCGGCAAAGAATTTCACATCGAGCACTACAATTTCTGGTGTCCCGAATGCAAGGACGGCGTCCTCAAGACCATTTCGGGACGCGAGATGCAGGTAGAGTATCTGGAGGTGGACTGAATTTTGGAAATCAAAGTCATCAAAAATATTTTGGGCGAAAACGACCGCTTTGCGGCCGAAAACCAAGTCATGTTCCAAAACGAGCACGTCTTCGTCGTGAACTTCATGGGCTCGCCGGGCGCGGGCAAGACGTCCGTGCTCGAACGCACGATGGAGCGATTAAATGGCGAGCTCAAAATGGCCGTCATCGAAGGCGACCTCTTCACGAGCAAGGACGCGGACCGCATCGACAAGTACGGCGTGCCCGTCATCCAGATCAACACGGCGGGCGGCTGCCACCTCGATGCGAACATGGTGCAAAAGACCGCACGCGACATCGACCTTGGCAGTCTCGACCTCCTCGTCATCGAGAACGTCGGCAACCTCGTCTGCCCGGCCGAGTTCGCGCTCGGCGAAGACGCGCGCGCCGTCGTCCTCTCTGTCACGGAAGGCGACGACAAGCCGATGAAATACCCGCTGATGTTCAAGGAAAGCGACATCGCGCTCATCAACAAGATCGACCTCGCGCCGTATTGCAACTTCAATATCGCAAGCGCGAAGGAAGACATCGAGATGCTGCACCCTGGTATTGAAGTCCATGAGGTCAGCTGCACGACAGGCGAGGGCATTGATGCTTGGTGCGACTGGCTGCGGGTCGGTGTGAAAAAGAAAAAGAAAAATTGAGAGTGTGGGAGAAGGTGCAGGCGGCTTCCAACCTATGCCTCCCCCAGCGGCAATGTCATTAAGTTAAGCGCGGAAAGCTCACAACGCCAGCCTCCCTCCTTGGAGGGAGGACAGACGCGGAGCGAAGCGCAGCGTCAGGAGGGAGCGGCCTGTAGGTTGTAACAATACGTACGCAGTCACTCAGGCCCCGTGGCCGCACGTCGTAACATATCAGAGAACGTGCGCGCACGGGCGCTGTGTGACAGCCTGCGAATTGTGACAAACTACAAGCCGCTCCTCCCTGGGCCTTCCGGCCCTGTCCCTCCTCCAAGGAGGAGGGCTGTCTCTTAACTTAATGACATTGCCCCCAGCGGGGGAGGCATTGGAAACGTGTGCCCATCTTCCTCATGCAACTAGGAGAATATTAATGGATGATGTTTTATTCCAATCTGATGTGACTATTCTTGGCGTCGGCAATGTGATCTTGCGTGACGAAGGTTTCGGCGTGCGCGTGGCAGAATATCTTGACGCGCATTACGATTTCCCGGAGAACGTGCAGATTGTCGACGGCGGCACGCTCGGCATTGAGCTCACGCAATTCGTCACGGGCACGCAGAAACTCCTCGTCATCGATAGCATCAACGGCCACGCAAAGCCCGGCACGCGCTTCGCGTTCCGCGACGGCGATGTGCTCGCGCATTTCCAAGACAAGATCTCCGCGCACGAAGTCGGCATCCAGGACGTGCTTGCACTTTTGACCGTCACAGGGCACAAGATCCCGACCGTCACCGTCCTCGGCGCGCAGCCGTACGACCTCGAAGCAGGCGTCGAGCTCTCGGATGAGATGAAAGCATTGGTGCCGGAGGTTGTTGCGGAAGCGCTTGAGGAACTGCGGAAGTGGGGAATTGAACCTACGCCGAAAAAATATGTGAAATCTGTGGAAACCGATCGCGTGGCGGAAGCTATCGCTGAGCGGAATCCGTGTGAATGCTAAAATTGTTGCATCTGTTGCGAACGTGACAATTACAGCAGCCTTCCCCTCAGGGGAAGGGGGACCGCGAAGCGGTGGAAAGGGTCCCCTGCACAGCAGAGGAATTCGTATTGCGTAGCTCTTCGCGGGTGCGCGCACGAAAAAGTTACGGGTGCCTGCGCGCACCGGCGACATCAAACGGTCTACGAAATCAAAGGCCGTACAAGCGACCCTCTCCTGGCGCTTCGCTCCGCGCCTGTCCTCTCCCGGAGGGAGAGGCTGCTGGGGTGGGGATGTCACGTTCGACAATAGACCATTCTTTGGGAGGTCTTGCAAATGTGCTTGGCTGTTCCAGCCAAAATTATCGAAATTAAAGATTTGCTCGCGAAGGTCGAGCTCTCGGGCGTGACGAAAGACGTCTCGCTCATGCTGCTGCCGGAGGCGCAGGTCGGCGACTATGTGCTCGTCCATGCGGGCTTTGCCATGCAGAAGGTCGATGAAAAGGACGCGGAGGAGACGTACGCGCTGCTCAATGAAATGGACGGCGCGCCGCGCACCGTGGAGGCGCTGTCATGAGTTCGGCGGACACGGCAACGGTTCAGACGAACACCAGACCGAACGAAACGCCGCAAGCAAAACCACTGACGAAAGCGGAAGAGCGCGAAGCCGCGCAGAAGCTTGTCGCCGAGATTCGGCGTTTGGCTGCCGCGATTGGCCGGCCGCTCCGCTACATGGAGGTCTGCGGCACGCATACGGTCTCGATCTTCCGCGCCGGCCTGCGGCAGATTTTGCCGGAAAATGTCGCGCTTGTCTCCGGCCCTGGCTGTCCCGTCTGCGTGACGGCCGACGACTACATGGACAAGGCCATCGCCTATGCGCATCGGGACGACGTGATCCTCACGACGTTCGGCGACATGCTGAAAGTGCCGGGCTCGAAATCGAGCCTCGCCGAGGCGAAAGCCGAGGGCGCGGACATCCGCATCGTCTACTCGCCGCTTGACACGCTGGCCGTGGCGCGGGAAAACCCTGATAAGAAGGTCGTGTTCCTTGCCGTCGGCTTTGAGACGACGGCGCCGACGGCGGCGGCATTGACCTTGGCAGCAGAACAGCAAAATCTTACGAACGTCTATCTGCTCTCGGCACAGAAGCTCGTGCCGCCGGCGCTGCGGGCGCTCTTGACCGATCCCGAAGTCAAAGTCGACGGCTTCCTGCTCCCCGGCCATGTCTCTGTCGTCACGGGCACGGACGTGTTCCGGTTCGTCGCCGAGGAATTCCACACGCCCGGCGTTGTCGCAGGCTTCACGCCCGTCGCGATCCTGCGCGCGCTCGTCCGTCTCTTGCAGCAAACGGCAGCAGGCGAAGCGCGCATCGAAAACGAATACGAAAGCGTCGTCCAGCCGGGCGGCACGCCGACCGCGCGGCGCATTCTTGAAAGCGTCTACGAGCCCGTCGACGCGCCCTGGCGCGGCATCGGCGTGATCCCAAAGTCCGGCCTGCGCATGAAAGCGGCGCACGCCGCGCACGACATCGAGCGCCTGCTGCCGATGGATCTCCCGGTCGGCGACAACCACCCCGGCTGCCGCTGCGGCGATGTCCTGCGTGGCATCGTGACGCCACCCGAATGCCCGCTCTTTGCAAAGGTGTGCCAGCCGACACACGCCATCGGGCCGTGCATGGTGTCGGTCGAGGGTGTGTGTGCCGCTTGGTTCAAGTATGGGCAGGGGAGGTTCGAATTCGGAAAATGAGCGGCTCAACCTGCGCCTCCCCCAGAGGTAATGTCATTAAGTTAAGAGACAGCCCTCCTCCTTGGAGGAGGGACAGGGCCGGCAGGCCCAGGGAGGATAAGCAGGCTCTTAGCGCTTTAGCGCTTAGA
>OMWS01000047.1 GCA_900314825.1 uncultured Veillonellaceae bacterium
CTGAGTGACCGCGTACGTATTGGTACGACCTACAGGCCGCTCCCTCCTGACGCTGCGCTTCGCTCCGCGTCTGTCCTCCCTCCAAGGAGGGAGGCTGGGATTGTGAGCTTTCCTCGCTTAACTTAATGACATTGCCCCCAGAGGGGGAGGCGTAGTTTCATTTTTCTAATAATTCGACCGCGAGCTCCGCGCTGCGTTCCGCCAGCCCACGCTGTTTCTTCAGCAGTGCCGCATTGTGCTGGCGGATGGCTTTGCGGCGCTTCCATTTGTCTTCGACCGCGGCGAGCAGCACGTCCGCCGTCAGCGTTTCAAGGTCGCCGACGGGATCTTCGCCGATGGAGTCGAGGAAGCGGTCGATCTTCGGATCATAGGAAATGCCGATCATCGGCACGCCCATGACGCCGGCGAAGATCAGCGCGTGCAGACGCACGGCGATCATGAGATCCATGTTGCCGACGAGCGACAGGAGCTCGCTCGTGCGGTATTCGCCCGGCAGGACCGTCACGCTTTTCCGCGCGTCCTCGTCAATGCGCTCCGCGATGCTTTCCGCCGAGCGCACATCCTCGGGATATTGCATGGGCAAAAACACGACACGCGCATCATAGCGGCGGACGACTTCGTCCACGACCTCGGCCAGCACATCCTTGTAATGCGTCCAGCCGCACCAGTCGCGCACGGAAATGCCGACGACGGGCTTCGCGCCCTCCGCGCCCTCTTTCGTGAGAATCATGCGTCCCGCTTCTTTCGCGACGGGATGGATGGCGAGTACGGCATCGGCCGCCTGCTCGATGCGTGGCTTTTGCACGCCGAGGCGCGCGAGCTCTTCGAGCGAGCCGTGGTCGCGCACCGTGATGAGCTTGACGCGGTTCAGAATTTTTTTCGTCAGCCAGCAAGCAAAACCGCCCTCGATCGGGCCGATGCCCTGCGCGTACAGCATGACGGGCGTGTGCACGGCGAGCGCAAGGAAGATGATGCCGAGGTAATAGTAGAGGCTCCGGCGGCTCGTGATGTTCTGCAGCAGGCTGCCGCCGCCCGAGATCAGGAGATCCGCATGGCCGAGGAGCTGCAGGATGGCTGAGATGTCGATCCAGCCGACGGCATCAACACCGTGGCGTGCTTTCGTATCCTCCGGATCCGCCGAGATGACCGTGATATGCAGTTTTGGGTCGAGGTCGGATAAGACTTCGAGCATCGCGGCGAGCATCGCTTCGTCGCCCGCGTTCTTCGAGCCGTAATATCCGGATACCACAAGGTTCCTCATAGGCCTTCCGTTTTCTCCTTTGCAGGATGTCCTAACATCAAGGATACCCCGCGGTCGTTTCTTATTTCTTTGCCGCGGCCGCTTTCGCTTTCGCGAGCACAAATTGCCATAGTTCAATCAAGACCATGCAGACAGCGCCGATGCCAGCGCCGAGCGCGATGCCGCCGATGCCGCGCATAAATGACATGTAAATCGGCGTGCGCATGTGCGCGAACGTCTCGACCATGGAGCCCTGCCCGATCGTCGCGACGAGCACAAGCGCGAAAATCAGCATCGTCGGCCATTTGCGCGCGAACGCCATCATGGCGAGCATGAACGCCGGGTGGCCAATCAACAGTTCTTTCGTGCGCGGGCGCGCATAGAATGCCTGCTCCAGCATCGCACGGAAATGAAGCTCCGTCTGCGAGACGGGCATGCCGCTCGTGTGGCCGCTGCGCGCGACAAAGATGATGGCGGCGAGGCCGACGAAGGCGAGGCCGATCAGCGTCTTGATGCGCACGGGCATATCGAGAATTTTTTTCAGCTGCTCGAGCACGCCATCCGTGTCATCCATGCGCCCGTCAAAGATGTCAAAGCGCTGGAGGAACGCGATGGCGACGAGCACGAGCGGCAGCACGAACGTCAGCTTGATGCCGCGGAAAATCTGGAACTCCAGCAAATATTCCGTATCAGCCAGCGAACCCGAGAGATACGCTGCGCCAACATACGACAGTGCGCCCGTGACGAACAGCGCAATCGCCGCCGTCACGAGGAGCGGAATCAGATGTTTCGTCAACTCGCCCCGCTTCGTGCGAATGTAATCGAGGAGTCCGATGACCGCAAGCGACGGAAACACATTCGCGCTCGCGAGCGCCGCAAGCACGCGAATCTTCGAACCCGCCCCCATGAAGACGGGGATCGCCGCGAGCGCCCCGAAAATGACGAAAAGAATGATCTGCCATTTCATCGACGCATTCAAACGCGGGATGACGAGCGAGAGATAGAGCACGCCCGCCGCCGCGACGCCGAGCATGAGGATGCCGCGCAGGACTTTGGACGGATAGAATTTTTCAAACGTATCCGATGGGCCGATCGTGAAGCCGTGCTGGACAAGCGCGTACCGCGTGTCGCGGAAGTACTTCATGTTCGTTTCTAAGAGCGTCATGTTCGGCGACGGCTTGTCGTAGATGCGCAGGAGGTCGATGCGGATGTTGCGCTCCATGTCCGTATTCGCCCAGCGCTCGACCGCCGTGTCGATCTTGAGCTTCGGCTGCTCGTCCTTCGGGATGGAGTAGAGGCGCGCGACCTTGTCATAGCCAAGGTTCTTCGCGATTTCCTCCATGCCGTCCTGCTTGTAGAACTGGAGCTGCGTCGTCGCTTCGATGAGCCCGAGCGTGATGCCGCGTGACTTCATTTCGTCGATCGTCGTCATGAGCGCCCCCGGCGCGCCAAGCGATTGATTGCCGGAAAACACGATTTCCGAAATTTGGAAACCGTCGAGACGCTTGAACACGGCTTTGACATCGTCGTCCGTGCACTTCTCGTAATTGCTCGGGCGCGCGAGGACATAGAAACCCGCGTCATTGACCTTTTTCATCTCATCCGTCGGCATACCGAGGTTCATTTTCATGAGCGACTCGTAATGCGCTTTGACGGCGAGGACTTCCTGATTGCCCGCCTGCAAAACGGTCACGCGATCTGCGCCCAAGCGGCGAATCAAATCCTCTTTGACCTCTTTGTACGTCTGCGCGTCGTGACCCGTCACATAGGCCTCCGTGCCGATGATCTTGCCTTGTTCGACAAGCGCGCGCCAGTTTGGATCGCTCAGCGTGCCATCGTGGTAGCTCTCAAGCAAGCGCGCGCCGGCAATGGCCGTCGCCTTGCCATTCTCGTTGAGCTTCTTAAATGTCGTCTCGTAGACGGCGAGCGATGTGATGCCTGCGTCTTTCGCCTGCGCGAGGACTTCGTCCTCCGGCAGCCCTTCACGCTGCGCAAGTTCTTGCAAGCCTTCATAATCAATCGCCATATCGACGCGCGTGTTCGCCGTCTCGACGTGGTGGCGCTCGACATCAATCATGAGCGCGGCCACGAGGCCGACGATGATGACGGCGATCAAAAACTTGCTGTAGTGAAACATCTTGGTTGGCATAAACTATTGCCTCTGCAGTCCTGCCCGAAGGCATAAAACAGAAATTATTCGTAGTAAGGTGCGAGCACGTCAGGCGTTTGCGCCGCCTGCGGGTCATACGTCGCTGTGATGACGCATTTGTGCTGCTGCATCGTCACATCCGTCACACGCAGGCCGATCGGCATCTTGCCGCGCTTCACGAGCGGGATGTCACCGAAGAAATTGCCGATGCTCGCCTTGCCAAACGGCGCATTCGTGATTTCGAGACTCGTCATGTGATACATGAGCTGCCCACCATCATCGACGACCGTTCCCGTCATGCGCGCATCCGCCATGCGGCCGAACACTTTGACATTCGCCGTGACGGTGATGCCGCCGGGATCCATCGTGATTTCCGTGTTCTCAAGCTTCTCGGCTTTGCGCGTGAGGAACTCTTTGAGATCGTCTTCCGTCACGACGCCAATGAGCTTCAGTTCTTCGGCGCTTTTGACCGTGAGGTCGCCGCCGTTCAGGAACTCGTACATATGGAACCGGAGGTTCTTGCCGTCGAGCGTGAGATCGCTCGTGAGCACGTCGCCGAGCCGGCCTTGCCGTGCCACGATGTGCGCATCATCGACTTGGCCGAGCAACATGAGGAAGCGCGGCGTCGAAGAAAATTGCACCGTGACATCCTGTGTCCCCAGCCGTTCCGTGATGCGGTGCGCGAGCGTGCGCTCGGCGAGGCCGGGCACGATGACTTCCGCAAACGCGAGCACGACGGTGAGGACGATGAGTGCGAAAACGAGCGTTTTAGATTTCATGGTTGGCCTTTGCCGCGAGGAATGCGCGAATGAACGGGTCGAGATCGCCGTCCATGACGGCCTGCACGTTGCCTGTTTCCTCGTTCGTGCGGTGATCTTTCACCATCGTGTACGGCTGAAAGACGTACGAACGAATCTGGCTGCCCCACTCGATTTTCTGCTGGACGCCTTCGAGTTTCGCACGCTCCGCTTCCTTCTTTTCCTGCTCGAGCTCGAACAGCTTGGCGCGCAGCATCTTGAGGCACTGCTCGCGGTTCTGCAGCTGCGAGCGCTCGTTCTGACACTGCACGACGATGCCCGTCGGCTCATGCGTCATGCGCACGGCGGACGATGTCTTGTTGATGTGCTGGCCGCCAGCGCCCGAAGCGCGATACGTATCGACACGGACTTCCGCCATATTGATGGGAACTTCCACGGCGTCATCGAGTTCCGGCATGACTTCGCACGCCGAAAACGACGTATGACGGCGCGCATTCGCATCGAATGGCGAAATGCGCACGAGGCGGTGGACGCCTTTTTCGGATTTCAGGAAGCCATAGGCATTATGTCCTTTGATGAAGAGCGTCGCGGACTTCACACCCGCTTCATCGCCCGGCAGCAGGTCGGCCGTCTCGACGGTAAAGCCATGACGCTCGGCCCAGCGGCCATACATGCGCAACAGCATTTGCGTCCAGTCCTGCGCCTCCGTGCCGCCCGCACCCGCGTGAAGCGTAAGGATGGCGTTGTTCGCGTCATAGGGGCCGGAGAGCAGCACTTCGAGCTGGAGGTTCTCGAGCCCTTCCGCGACGCCATCGAGGTCGGCGCTGATCTCGTCTTCCATCGACGCGTCGTCGTCTTCGACGGCCATTTCCCACAGCGCCTGCGCATCGTCAAATTTCGAGCGCAGCGTCTTGTATTTGTCGACGCTGATCTTCACGTCATTGAGTTCCTGGTTGATCTTCTGCGCCTCTTCGGCGTCATCCCAGAACGTCGGCTCGCCCATCTTGTACTCGAGCTCGGCGATTTTTTCTTCCTTCGCCGGCACTTCGAGCGACAGCTCCATCTGGTCGAGCTTTTCCTTCAGTTCCCCGAGACGGGGCTTGATGTCTTCTAGCATTCTAGTCCTTTCAACTTGTTTGATTCCAAAGACTGTTTCATATCATGCCAACCGCAACATATACAGCAGCCTCTCCCTCTGGGAAAAGCAGACGCAAGGCGCTTTAGCGCCTACGCGGTCGCTTTATCCTTTAGGTAGAGGTGCCGAGCGCTAGCGAGGCGGAGCGGGTACAAGGGTGCGAACGCGGAACAATGTGCCAATCTGTTTTGAAGCATCTCGTTGTATGAATTGCTTCGAAACTACGTTCATCTTGTTTTGCTATCGCACCCAAGTACCCTTTCCACAACTAACGTGGTCCCCCTTCCCCTGAGGGGAAGGCTTTTCATGCGTTCTTACCGCAGCAATTCTTATATTTCTTCCCGCTACCGCACGGGCACGGGTCGTTCCGTCCTACCTTTGTACCGTCAGCTTTCAGCGGCGCTTTCTTCTTTGCCTCGGCCGCGCTGACTTCATCGCCGTGCGAGGCCTGGGCGCTCTGGAGATGGTCAGAGAGCTGGCTGCGCTGTTTCGCGATTTCCTGCTCGGCGCGATGCTTCTGCGCCTCGGCCTGCATGGCTTCCTGCTGCTCTGGCGTCACGATGCTGACGTGGTACATGAGCGTCGCGATCTGATCCATGATCGCGCCTTCCATTTCCTCGAACATGTTCAGCGCTTCGATCTTGTACTCGGCGAGCGGGTTGCGCTGACCATAGGCGCGCAGGTTGATGCCGTCGCGCAGCATGTCCATGTGGTCAAGGTGTTCCATCCACTTCTGGTCGACGACGCGGAGCATGACGACTTTTTCGAGCTCGCGCATATTTTCTTCGCCGAACAGTACTTCGCGCTGCTGGTAGCCGTCGAGCGCCGTCTTTTCGAGTGCTTCCTTCAGGCCGTCGCGGCTCATGACAGCGAGCTCTTCCTTCTTCAGCTTGCCCTGGGGCGCGTAGATTTTTTCTGCATCCTCAATGAGGCCGTCAAGCGTCCATTCCTCGGGATACAGCTTCTCGTTCGCATACTGATCCATTTCCGTCTTGATGATGTGGTTCACCATCGAGAGGATGTTTTCCTTGAGGTTTTCGCCCGTCAGGATCTTGCGGCGCTCGCCATACATGACTTCGCGCTGCTGGTTCATGACGTCGTCGTATTCGAGGACGTGCTTGCGGATGTCGAAGTTGCGTGCCTCGACCTTCTTCTGCGCGTGCTCGATGGAGTTCGTGATGAGCTTGTGCTCGATGGGCTCGTCCTCTTCCATGCCGAGCTTGTCCATGATCTTCGTCACACGGTCCGAGGCAAAGAGACGAAGCAAATCGTCTTCGAGCGACAGGTAAAAGCGCGACGCGCCCGGGTCGCCCTGACGGCCGGCACGGCCGCGCAGCTGGTTGTCGATGCGGCGGGACTCGTGGCGCTCCGTGCCGACGATGAAGAGGCCGCCAAGCGCTTCGACGCCCTCGCCGAGCTTGATGTCCGTGCCGCGGCCGGCCATGTTCGTCGCGATCGTCACGGCGCCCATCTGGCCGGCGTCCGCGACGATCTGCGCCTCGCGTTCATGGTTCTTCGCATTCAGCACGTTGTGCTCGATACCGAGATGATGGAGGATGGCGCTGAGCTCTTCCGACTGCGTGATGGACGTCGTGCCGATGAGCACGGGCTGTCCTTTCGCATGGATTTCCTGCACGGCCTTGCCGACGGCCTTGTACTTCGCGCGTTTTGTTTTATAAATGACATCCGGATAGTCGACGCGCTGCACTGGCTTGTTCGTCGGGACGACGACGACGGGGAGATTGTAAATCTTGAGGAACTCGTCTTCTTCCGTCTTTGCCGTACCCGTCATGCCCGCGAGCTTGTCATACATACGGAAATAGTTCTGGAACGTGATTGTCGCAAGCGTCTGGCTCTCGCGCTGGACCTTCACGCCCTCTTTCGCCTCGATGGCCTGATGCAGGCCATCGCTGAAGCGGCGGCCCGGCATGACACGGCCTGTGAACTCGTCGACAATGATGACTTCGCCGTCTTTGACGATGTAATCGCGGTCGCGCTTCATGAGCGCTTTCGCGCGCAGCGCCGCCGTGAAGCAATGCGAGTATTCAATGTTTTCCGGCGCATAGAGATTCTGCACGCCGATGAGCCGCTCGATTTTCGGCACAGCGCTATCGGCCGGCGAAATCGTCTTCTGCTTCTCGTCGACCTTGTAGTCCACGCCCTCTTTGAGGCCGGCGACGGCATGCGCCATTTTCACATAAATATCCGTGGACTTCTGGCCAGGGCCCGAAATGATGAGCGGCGTGCGCGCCTCATCGATGAGGATCGAGTCCACTTCATCGACGATGGCGTAATGGAGCGGCCGCTGCACCATCTGGCGCTCCTCGATGACCATGTTGTCGCGCAGGTAATCGAAACCGAACTCGTTGTTCGTGCCGAACGTGACATCGCAGCTGTACGCGAACTTGCGCTCGGGGAAATCCATGTCGTGCACGACGAGGCCAACCGTGAGGCCGAGGAAACGATAGAGACGCCCCATCCACTCCGAGTCGCGCTTCGCGAGGTAATCATTGACCGTGACCATGTGCACGCCCTTGCCCTCGAGCGCGTTGAGGTACACGGGCAGCGTCGCGACGAGCGTCTTGCCTTCGCCCGTGCGCATCTCGGCGATGCGGCCGTCATGCAGGCACATGCCGCCGATGAGCTGCACGTCGAAATGGCGCATGCCGAGCACGCGCCGCGAGCCCTCGCGCACGACGGCGAACGCCTCCGGCAAAAGATCATCGAGCGTCTCGCCGTTTTTCAGGCGCTCGCGGAACTCGTTCGTCTTGCCCGTCAGCTTGTCGTCCGTGAGGCCTTGCATCTGAGGCTCGAGCGCGTTGATCTTTTCCACAACTTTCTGATACGCCGCAATATATTGGTCGTTGTTGTCACCCAGGAATCGTTTCAGAAAACCCAGCAAATGGATCCACCCCTCAAAGGTTTTATTTCTATAGAAAATTTTATCTACGTATCGATTGTAAAATCCACCGATTCATTCTATCAAACCACTCCTTAGAAGTCAACAAAAGCAAGAATGCCGTTCCCGCTTTCACCAAACGTGACGATTTCGTGCACGAACACAACGATAGCTAAATAGAATCGTTGAAGTTGTCGTTATCTATTGAAAACTGTCAAATAATTTCGTATTATGAAGAAAAGCGTTATTGTTTTCGTTCTTTCTTATTTCTTTCGTCGTTTTATGCAGCTGAAGGAGGCGTATTTCCTTGGACAAAATGAGTCAAGAAGCCCTAGCGGTCAAGAAGGCCGAGCAGGCGTTTGACCGCAAGCGGCGCACGATCGGCCTGTTCGGCGGGCCGCTCCTCGCTATTCTCGTCTTCCTCACCCCGATCGAGGCACTGACGGTGCCCGGTCACAAACTCCTCGCGATCATGGTGCTCGTCGCTCTGTGGTGGATCACAGAGCCGGTGCCGATCCCTGTGACGTCCCTCATCGGCCCGACGCTCGCCGTCATCACCGGCGTCGTCAATGTCAAGATCGCGTTCGCGGCGTTCGCGAATCCAATGATCTTCCTCTTCATGGGCGGCTTCATCCTCGCGAAGGCCATGATGAAGCACGGCCTCGACAAGCGCTTTGCCTATTGGCTGCTCGCGCGAAAATGGGTCGGCTCGAATCCGAAACGCATCTTCCTCGCCTGCGGCCTCGCCGCTGCGCTCTGCTCCGGCTGGGTCAGCAACACGGCGACGGCAGCCATGATGTTCCCGATCTGCCTCGGCCTCTTGACGTCTATCAAGGAAATGTTCGCGGCGAACGGACGTGACATCGACCTCCACGAATACAAGTATGCGACTGGCCTCATGCTCATGACGGCGTACGCGTGCTCCATCGGCGGCGTCCTGACGCCGATCGGCACGCCGCCGAACCTCATCATGCTCGGCTTTTTGAATACGATGGCCGACATCCACATCTCGTTCTTTGAATGGATGACTTGGGGCTTCATCGCCATGGTCGTCTACTTCATCATCGCTTACCTCGTGCTCTCGCATATGTTCCCGGCCGATGTCGACCACATCGAAGGCGCGGACGTCTTCATCCGGAACAAGCTCGCGGAGCTCGGTGGCTGGACGCGCGCACAGAAGAACACGCTGCTTGCATTCATCGTCGCCGTCGTGCTCTGGGTCATGCCGGGAATCCTCTCCATCGGCCTCGGCTCCACGAGTCCGGTGCTCAAGATGTACAACGTCCTGTTCCCGGAAGCCGTCGCGGCCATGGCTGGCGCACTGCTGCTGTTCCTGATGCCGATTGACTTCAAGACGCGCCGCTTTACGCTGACGTGGAAAGAAGCGATGGAAGGTATCGAGTGGGGCACACTGATCCTCTTCGGCGGCGGTCTCGCCATGGGCGGCATGATGTACACGACAGGCCTGTCGCAGTGGGTCGGCAATCTCATCGTCGCCGCGATGGGCGGCGAGCCGAGCCAGGTCGGCATGGTCGCGATCTTCTCCGTCATGGCGCTGCTCCTGTCCGAGCTCACGAGCCACACGGCCGCAACGAACATGATCGGCCCGCTCGCCATCACGGCAGCGGTCTCGGCCGGCATCAGTCCGATCCCGGTCTCCGTCGGCATTGCGCTCTCCGCATCGCTCGGCTTCATGCTCCCGGTCTCGACTCCGCCGAACGCCATCGTCTATGCATCGGGCTACATCCCGATCACGAAGATGATCCACACGGGCGTCATCATCGACGTCGTCGGCATCGCCTGCGTGACGATCCCGCTCGTCATCTATTTCGTCAGCTGGATGGTTGGCTGATGCGCTGAAAAAAATTGCACACAAATACGCCCTTGCGGCTCGGAATGATTTCCCTGCCGCAAGGGCGTTTCGTTTGTATCGGATATAAATCACGCGTGGTTCAAGACCCGCTCAAACACATCGGCAAGCAGCACATGGAAACCGCCACAGAGATCGACGTAGATGTCCTGTTCCTTTTCCTCGTCCGTCAAGCGGAAACGCTCCGGCTCCGTGGCGTTTTCCGCGATGTCTTCCGGCGAATAATACGTATAAACGCGCTGGATTTCGAAACGACCGTCCTGCGGGCGGTAAATCTCGACGGACTTGCCCAAAGGATCGACAATCCAATATTCCTGCACACCCGCTGCCGCGTACGCCTGCATCTTCGCGCCGCGATCGTAAATCTGCGTGCTCGGAGAAAGCACCTCGACGATGAGCGTCGGCGCGCCTTCGATATGCGTCGGTTTGATTTTTGATGGGTCGCAAACGATCATGGCATCCGGAACAAAACGATTTTTCTCATCCAGATAAACGTCAACCCCATCCGGAAACGCCTCGCAACGTTTCCCCTGCAACGCATTCGAAAAAATACGATAAATTGCCCCAGACACACGCGTATGATCTACTCTGGGACGCGGCGACATCATGACGATCTTTCCGTTGATGAGTTCCATCGGGATGCGCTCTTCATCCGACCGTGCTGTGTTTTCCACGATGCATTCCTCCTAACACCAAAAGATTCAGCAATACACCCGCGGCACGCGCGGGGCGACGAGGCACGTAACTTCGTAGTTGATCGTGTGCAGCCAGCTGGCCGCCGTGTCTGTCGGGAGCTCCGCGCCACCGAAGAGCAACGCTGTGTCGCCAATCTGGACATCCGGGATGTCCGTGACATCGACCATGACTTGATCCATGCAGACACGACCGGCGATTGGCGCGCGCTGTCCTTTGATAACGACGTAACCTTCTGGGCTGTAGGCGCGGATGTAGCCGTCCGCGTAGCCGATGGGGAGCGTGGCGATGACGCTTTCGCGCTTGGCAACGAACGCACGGCCGTAACCGATGGATTCGCCGACGTGGAGTTTTTTGAGGAAGACAACTTTCGCGAAAAGCTTCATCGTCTCTGTAAGCTCGATGGGGTGCGTGACCTCGTCCGACGGCCAGAGGCCGTGCTGGATGATGCCGACGCGCACCATGTCATAATGGGCTTCCGGGATTTCGAGGATGGCCGCGCTTTCGGCGATGTGGCGAAGTTTGAGTGTAATGCCACGTGTCTGGATGGCTTCGAGCGCCTGCTCGAACAACGCGAGCTGCTGTTTCGTGTACGCCTTGTCCCGCGTGTCGGCGGCAGCGAAATGCGAAAACGCGCCTTCGAGTTCGACGTTTGGCAGGCTCACGATGTAACTCGCAAGATCTGCGGCTTCTTCCGGACGCACGCCGATGCGGCCCATGCCCGTCTCGATCTTGAGATGAACCTTCGCCGTCTTACAAAGACGCACAGCAGCATCCGAGAGCGCTTTTGCAAGTTCCTTCGTGCAGACGACCTGCGTGATGCCCGCATCGACGACCGCCTGCGCTTCCTCGGGCAGGATCATGCCAAGTAGCAAAATCGGTTGCGTGAAGCCGACTTCGCGGAGCTCCAGCCCTTCGCCAATCGTCGCGACCGCGAGGTAATCCGCGCCGTGCGCCACAGCAACGCGCGCACACGGAATCGCGCCGTGCCCGTACGCGTCGGCTTTGACGACGACACAGAGTTTCGCTCCATTTTTGACGCACGTCTTGATATGCTCGAGGTTATCAGCATAAGCTTTCAAATCAATCTCAGCCCAAGTTGCCCGGTTCGGCATGATGGAAAATCCCCTTTCGCGGATAGAAAAACGTTCCTGCTAGGATGGTTGCTTCCATTATAGCAGGAACGTTTTCGTTAAAAAAGGGATTATCAGCCTTGCGCGTAAAGTTTTTCGTAGATGCCGAGCACATCGCTCTCCGTGAGCTCGACATAGTTGTTCGCCATGAGGCGGCCTTGCTTTGTCATGACGATGTCGGTATAGTCTTTCAAGTCTTCTTCTTTCACGCCATAATCAGTGAGCGGCTTCTTCGGAAGGATGTCGCCGAGGAGCGTCATGAGTTTCGGGAATGCTTCATCCTCTGTCGTGCGCAGGAGGTTGGCAAGGTGGAGCGCGAGTTCTTCGAGGCGGCCGTCATAGCGCTTGGCTTTGTACGCCTCATAGACGGCGGCGAACATGACGGCGTTCGCTTCGCCATGCGGGACGTGCTGCGCGGCGCCGAGCGGATAACTGAGCGCGTGGACGGCAGCACAGCCCGCGTTGCCGAACGCGATGCCAGCGAACGTGCTCGCGAGCAGGAACGTGTCGAGGCGCGCTTCGCGGGCTGCGAGGCCGTCCTTCTGGATGGCGAGGAAGCCTTCGATGATCGCATCCATCGCCTTGAGCGAGAACGTGCGCGAGAACGGCGTGGATTTCGGCGACGTGAAGCTCTCGACTGAGTGGATGAGCGCGTCGATAGCGCTCGCGCCGAAGACGCGGTCGGGCAGGCCTTTGAGAAGTTCAGGAACGAGGACTGCTTGGTCAGCGTAGAGCGCCGCATCCGCGAGCCCCATCTTCGTGCCGAGTTTCGTGAGTTCGAGGATGGAGATATTCGTGACCTCGCTGCCCGTGCCGCACGTCGTCGGCACGAGGATGAGCTTGTGCGCTTTCTTCGCTGGGAATTTCTTTTGATAAAGATCAGTCACAGGCGATAATTCCTCGAGCGCGAACAGCTTCGCGACATCGAGAATCGTGCCGCCGCCGATGGCGAAGACGCGGTCATACGATTTGCCGCCGAGTGCTTTCACAATGCCTTCGACCATGAGGTCGGTCGGCTCGCCCTGGCCGTAGGCACGATAGTCGATGACGGTTGCATTGCCGAGCTTTCCGGCAAGATGACGCTTCTGCGTGCCGATGCTCGCGAAGACGAGGTCTTTGTCCGCCGGGGTGAATTCCTTCAGGAAGTCGTCAACGGTTGACAACAGGCAAATTTCTGGAACGATTTGGAACGTTTTCATATCAGTACCCCGCGCATTTCTTGATCGCGCGCTCGAAGATGTTGAGGCCGGCTTCGAGCTGGTCGTCCGTCATGACGAGCGGCGCAAGGAAGCGGATGACGTTGCCGTAGATGCCGGCGCCTTCGACGAGCAGGCCATTCGCCGCGCATTCATTGATGATGGCGCCCGTCAGCGCTTTCGCCGGTTTCTTCGAGGCCTTGTCTTCGACAAATTCGATGCCGACCATGCCGCCGAGGCCGCGGACATCGCCGACACATTCGTATTTGTCTTTCCACTCATTGTAGCGCGCCATGACCTTCTTGCCGATCGCGAGCGAACGGTCGGCCAGGTGGTCGCGCTCCATAACTTCGATCGTCTTCAGTGCGGCCGCGCAAGCGAGCGCGTTGCCGCCGAACGTGCCGCCGATCGTGCCACCAGGCGCGGCTTCCATGATTTCTTCGCGAGCGACGATGGCCGAGAGCGGCACGCCAGCCGCGATGGATTTCGCCGTGGCGATGATGTCGGGCTCGACGCCTGCTTCTTTCCAATACTCCGTCGCGAACATACGGCCCGTGCGGCAGAAGCCGGACTGCACTTCATCGGCCACGAGCAGGATGCCCTTCTCGTCGCAAATCTTGCGGATGGCTTTCACCCACTCGATGGGCGCGGGGATGAAGCCGCCCTCACCCTGCAGCGGCTCAACGACGGCCGCCGCAACGTACTCGGCCGGGCTGCAGTTCTCGAAGACTTCATTGAACTTCTCGACGTAGTAGTCGATGGCCTTGTCGTCCGGCATGCCAGCCGGCTTGCGGTAGAGATACGGGAACTCCGCACGATACACGCCGTCGGGGAACGGGCCCATGCCGACGGCATACGCTTTCTTCGCCGTCATCGCCATTGTCATCAGCGTGCGGCCGTGGAACGCGCCGGAGAAGACGATGATGTTCGGGCGCTTCGTGAATGCCTTTGCAATCTTGACGGCATTCTCGTCCGCCTCGGCGCCGCTGTTCGTGAAGTACGCTTTCTTTTTGTCACCGCGCACGGGCGCGATCTGCGTGAGCTTCTCGGCAAGCTTCACGTAGCCTTCATGCGTCACAACATTGAACATGCCGTGGAAATATTTCTCGGCCTGTTCCTTGACGGCCGCGACGACTTCGGGATGGCAATGGCCGATGTTCAGCACGCCGACGCCGCCGATCCAGTCGAGGAATCGATTGCCGTCGAGGTCCTCGATGATCGCGCCCTCGGCGCGCTTCATGACGACGGGGTAGCCGCAATGGATGGCGCTCGGCACGACGGCCTCGCGGCGCTGGATGACTTCGGCGGATTTCGGGCCTGGAAGTGCAGATGTGATGATTTCTGGCAGTGCGTCTCTCAGCATGAGTAAAACCTCCTGATGTGCTCAAAAAATGCGATACGGCGGCGCAGGATGTTCCATTCGCCCGGCGCCTTTGCCGTATCGCGTTGTTTTCATTCGATGGCTTGATTATTGCACAAATGGACCAGGGTTTCCACGGACATGCTGCCTGAAATTCGTGAATGCAGTTGTGCTGACAGCACAAATACGGTAAAATGCAAACGATGTAAAAGGAAAGCGACAACACACACAGGAGGGCATGCTGCATGATCCAACTGCAATCTTTCTACCGCGACGCGAAGACGCGCTATGGCCTGCGGCCGCTGACGGGCACGGCCGGCCTCACGCATGAGTTCACCTGGGTGCATCTCTGCGAGGACATCGGCAACGTGACGTTCTTGCGCGGCGGCGAGCTCGTCATCACGACAGGCCTCTCGGCCATGCGCGAGCACTGGCTCGCCGATTTCCTCGCGGCGCTCATCCGCCGCCATGCCGCCGCGCTGATCATCAACGTCGGCAAATACATCCGCGAGAGCGACATCCCGCAAGAGCTCGTCGAGCGCGCAATGGCCGCCGAATTCCCGATCTTCCTCATGCCATGGTCTGTCCATATCTCGGACATCATGCAGGAGACGGCTGCAGAGTTGCTCGAACAAACGCAAAAAGATCGGCAGGTGGAGCGTTATCTCGCAACGCTCACGTGCGGCGAGCCCGTACAGCCGGGCGAACAGGCATTCGTCGTCAACGGAGAAAATTGCGCGCGACCGGTGCTTCTGAACGCACGGCAGAAATCCGCATTGGACGAGCTCACGGCGCACGGGTTCGGTGACGCTGCATACACCTTGTCGGTCTTTACACTCAATCGTGCGTTATCCGATGCAGAGAAAAATGTCTTGCGCACGCGCTGGCGGCAGCAGCTGAATCGTCTCGGCCGACGCTACCAACTCTTTTTCGAGCAAGAGGAAATTCTGCTGCTCCTTGCTGCAAAGAACGCGAACGATGAAACGTCATCGAAAACCGACGCAGAAACGTTGCCCGTTTCCTCCGGCGCTGGAACATTCCACGGCGGCCGCAGCGCCGTCCACACGAAACTGTCCGCGCTTCCCACAGCGCACGAGGAAGCGTGCGCTGCTTGCGCTGTCGCAACCTCGTGGAACAGCCCTTTCCTCTCCTTCAACAAGCTCGGCACAGCCCGCCTCTTTTTCACGCACCCCGACCGCAGTCTGCTCGCACAGATCGCGAAGGAACGCCTCGCGTTGCTCCACGCCTACGACGAGCAACATCACGCGCAACTCACGGAGACCCTCCATCAATATCTCTTGACCGGCGGCAGCTTGCAGGCGACGGCGGACGCAACGTTCACGCACCGCAACACGGCGAACTATCGCATCCATAAAATAAAGGAGCTCACAAACTGTGAGCTCCAAACGGCCGAGGAACGCTTCGCGTTCCTGCTCGCCTATGAAATTTCGGATTACCTCAATCTTTCCGCCAGACCTCGGCCATGAGGTCGTCGTACGTCGCATCGAGGTGCTGCACGAGGACACTGAGCATGAGCTGGATCATCTTCGAGTCGAACGTCTCCTCGACGAACGGCAAACAGATGTCGAGATAGATCGAGCCATCGTCGCGCAGATAATATTTGAAAATCTTGTACTGAGCATTTAAGTTGTTCAAATACTTCACGATGCGGTCGCGCTTCCCCTCCACGACGCCCGTGACGATCTGCGTCCGGAGGATCGTGAAGATGCTCGTGTCGATGAGCACGGCCGTCGGCAGGATCTGCCCTTTCGTCTCGATGCGCGAGCGGAAGATGACCGTCTGGTAGTCATCTTCGAGCGTTTCCGTCGAAAATACGTTGATGTTGTTGTCGACGAGGAACGACTGGAAATCGAGCGCCTTCGTGTTGCTCTCGACGCCAGAATCCTTACGATTACGCGGCTTTTTCGCCGCCGTGTCCTTCTTCTCTTCCGTCGTCACATCTTCTGTACCTTTTGCCATATGGGTTACTTTCCTTTCTGTTCCACGAGGTTCTCGAATCCGAAGAACCTTGCGGCGTTGTTGAAGCTGATATCCTCCACCAAAGTCGCCAGCGTCTCCTCGTCATCGGGATACGCGCCCTGCTCGACGATGCGGCCGATGAAATTGCAGAGAATGCGGCGGTAGTACTCGTGGCGCGGGAACGAGAACAGCGAGCGCGAATCCGTGACCGTGCCGATGGACGTACCGAGGAGCCCGAGTCCCGCAAGCGTCGACAGCTGCGCCTCGATGCCATAGCGCGTGTTCGTGAACCAGTACGCGCTGCCAAGCTGCACGACGCCCGGCACGCCGTCTTGTGCGAAGGCACCGATGATCGACGCGATGACGGCGTTGTCCGCTGGATTTGCCGGATAGATTACGGTGTGCGGGAGGCTCTCGAGCCGGTCGAGCGCATCGAGGAGCATCGAGATGCCCTTCGCCGAATCGCGCGCCGAAATCGCATCAAAGCCCGCGGCCGTGCCGAGCTGCGCGTGGCGCTTCGTGTTGATGTTCCGCAGCGCCCCGTAATGAATCTCGAGCACCCAGCCACGCTCGCTGCACTCTTTGCCGAGGAACAGCATGAGCGCGCCGCGATAGCGCTCCTGGTCGAGCTTTGTCGGCGTGCCCTTGCCATTGATGTATTTGCCGACGATGTCGTCGAGCTCGAATTCCTCGACCTCATGATAGCGCACGCACTCGACGCTGCAATCGACGAGGCGGCAGCCCTGCGCTGCGAAGACGTCGAGGCGGCGATGGAGCGCCTCGCGCACGTCCGCCATCGTCGTGATATCGACGTCGGCTGCCTGCCCGAGATCGTACTTCATGTAGTTCTCCCACTCGGGGTCCTCGATCGTGAGCGCCGCGTCGGCGCGGAACGTCGGCAGCACGACCGTCTCGCAGTCGCTCTGCCGGATGGCCTTGTGCCATGTGAGATCGTCCGTCGGGTCGTCGCACGTGCAAAGCACTTTGACACGCGAGTTCTTGAGGATGCCCTGCGCCGTCATGTCGGGCTGCGCGAGCGCGATGCCCGCCTGCTGCCAAACCTCTTCTGCCGTCTTGCCAGAGAGCGGCACATGGCAGTGGAAATAGCGCGCAAGCTCGAGGTGCACCCAGTCGTACATGGGATTGCCGATGGCCTTCGGCATCATCTCGGCGAACGCCTGGAAGCGGTCGCGCCCTGGCGTCTTGCCGCCCGTGATGACTTTTTCCGGCACGCCATTTGCCCGCATGAGACGCCACTTCGCATGGTCGTCCGCGAGCCAGGCCTCCGCGAGGTTCCGGTACGTCTTATCCTCGGCGATCTCGCGCGGATGGATGTGCGAGTGGACGTCGAGGATTGGCATCCGCGCCGCATGTTCGTGGTAGAGCCTTTGCGCCGTCTCCGTGTCCAGCAGAAAATCTTCGTCCATGAAACGCTTCATGATGAAAACCTCCTCTTGCTCTGTTCTGATACTCTTTTATTCGCTATGAGAGGTCGAGTTTCCTGCTTTTTCCCCGGAATCTTCTGCCGCTTCGAGCACGAGATCGGGGGACGCGGTCGCGATCGTCGTACCAGTTGCGAACGGCGCTGTGCCCTCCAACAAAAGCTGCGCGCCGCCGAAGAGTGGTTTTTCGATCGGATGCAGCACGGTACCTTCGAGCGTGAAAAAATGCGCACGCGCATCGTAGCGCGGCAACGATACGATCGCCGCCTGCGAGATGTTTTCGTCCATATCGTCCAACCACGTACGATGATGATCATGAATCGTGAACTCATATGTAAGATCTACCAAAACATTCATGGATTCCGCACCATGAACATCATCGCTTACCCGATCTGGGTCTGCCGAGCTCTCATCTTGCAAAGGTGCTTCCTTCTGTATCTCATGCAGAGGGACTTCCTCTGTCCTTGTCTCAGTACTGGGAATTCGAACCTTCACATTCTCGCTTTTAGGAACTCCGCCTTTCGAATCTCCACCGCTTGAACCTCCGCTTTCTGAAATCTCACCTTTTGCGACCTCATCTGCGGGAATGACTTCCATAGGAACGTCCTCCCACACGTTTTGCGAAGCAAAACGCGCGGGCTGCACCAGAGCACGCAACTGCAGCGGTTCCTCCCCTTCTTTCAAGAACCACGTCTGGCTTGCATCGGAAAGCGTCGCACTCACATGTTTCCAACCGATCGTTTCCGCATGCTTGAGTTCTTCCGGCGTATGCTCTTCCATACAGATCTGCGCCCACGACGCTGTCCCGACGGTTTTTGTCGGAGCATTCGTATCATCTCCGAAACGAACATAGTAAACAGCATCTTCCTTCTTTGTCCCGATGATACCTTTCTTCCCCTGTTCGCCCACGAGGAGGCCGACCGTTCCAGTATCAGAGTCCTGCACGCCCATGACCTTGCTCAAGTTGTAAGCCTCGGTGATTTTGCCATTGTCCAGCAGACCGACCAGCCCGCCGACATCCGTTCGTCCTGCAATGTTCCCCTCTCCACTATATGCGCGGGAAATCGTCATTGTTCCCACACAGCCGGCCGAGCCAGCAATGCCGCCGACATCCGTGATCCCCGTGACATTCCCGGAATGGAACACCGTCGTGATTTCGCTGTCGTGTCCTGCATCCCCGGTGATGCCGCCGACATCCATCTTTCCTGTGACGCTCCCATACGTGTCGCCCACCTCAGGAGATCCGGCTTTCACCGATACGCCTACATTATACGCCTGCGTGAGTTTACTGCCTTCCAACCAGCCGACGAGCCCGCCAACACGAAAACATCCCTCGCCCGTAATCCGGCCGTCATTATACGTCGCCGTCCGCGCGTCCTTTGCCCCGATGAACGTCTGCTCCGCATGCCCTACAAGCCCGCCAACATTGCTGAAGGTCGCTGTGATGACGCCAGCCTTCTGTCCATTCGCGAGATTCGTCTGCGCTGACGTGTATCCTGTATTGCTGCTATCCGTGATGGTGGCATTCACCGCCCAGCCTGCAAGTCCTCCGACGGCGCTCGTACCCTTGACCGTCGCTGCATTCTGCGAAAAACCGCAGATCGTGCTGCCATCAAGTTTTCCGACCAAGCCACCGATATTGCTACCGTCCAGGACATTGCTGCTGCCGCTGAACACATTCTCCAGCGTGCCTGTCCGCGTCTCTCCCTCGCGCGCCGAGCCATCCCGCTTGCGCACGACATCGCCGGAAAGGACAGTTTTCCCCTTCGCACAGCCTACGAGCCCGCCGACCCGTTTCTTGCCGCAGACAATCGGATCTGCGAGCGTCGTATTCGCGATGCGAGCACCATCCGCCACGCCAAACAGCCCGACATCGTCCGCGTCGCCGCGTTGGATCGTGAGGTCATAAATGCGATAACCATTCCCATCGAACGCGCCTTGGAATGGCGCCGCAGCGCTGCCGATCGGAGCAAAACCTTTTCCATCATTCCACCCGCTCGTCTCTGCCGCCTCGATATCTGTGCCGAGCGCGTAACTGCCATCGAGATGGCTTTCGATCGCCTGCAATTCATGCGCATCGTTGACGAGCATCGCGACTTCATGGTCTTTCGATGCCGCAAACTTTCTTTCGAGTGCCGCTGCTTCTGTCGCGCCCTTGGCGTAATCTTTCGTCCCATCCGTCTGGTCGGGTTCAAATTGCACGATGACATGCTGCGCCGAAATCTGCGACGCATTTGCGTTCTCCAATACCACCTTTCCATGAACCTCGTCCGCATTCGCATCTGCCCGCAAAACAATCGTGCCATCACGCGTCGCCGTGTCGCCCAGTTCATCCGTGTATGTAACGGTGGATGTCGCTTGCAGTTTCCCTGCCTTTCCAACGTGGATATCACCTTCTGCAACGAGGCGGATGACATTGTTCTCCACGGAAAGCGCCGTAGCAACCGGGATATCGACCTTCAAGGCCGTCTGATCGAGCAAGGCTTTCGCCTGCGCGACATCCATATGCGCCGTGAGCGTCCCGTTGACGGTAATGAAGGCATTCGGTGCCTGCTTGTCTTGCACAATCGCCAGCGTTCCCTCATTCATAAACTGCGTGGCATCGATGGCCGCCGTCGTTGCCACGATGCCCGCCGCATCGACGGCCGAGCCCTCGGCAAACAGCACGCCATTGGGATTTTGGAGCAGGAGCACGCCTGGCGACGTGATATGGCCTGCAATCGTCGAGAGGCCGCCTGACGCGGCGACGCGGTTCAATGTCATCGCCGTCGGATCGATGATGCTCGCGCCCGCCGCATCCTTTGCCCACGTTTGGAACGTCAGCGTAGCATCTTTTCCGACATTGAACGTCGCCCAGTCGATGATCGCGCGGCGGCTCGTCTGGTCAATCATCATCTTGATTTTGCCAGCCGCATCTTTCTCTGCGTCACCAATCGTCGCCTCGCCCGCTGCGACGCGTCCACGCGTCGGCAATGCGTCTGCCGCGACATCGGCTGCGGAAGCCACGGGCGACCATCCGAACCCCATAACAGCGAAAAAAGAAGCGCACGCCAGACGCAAAGCGACCGCGTGCGCAAGTTTTCGATTTTTCCTTCCGATGTTTCCTGCCAACGATTCCTTTCTCATGACCGTTCCCTCCCCTTCCGCCGCGTTTTCGAAAGCCGCGGGCACGATTGACGTTAGAACCATTATACTACGGCAACGGCGATTTGTTGCTCTTTTTTCAAAAAATTTCTACAAAATTTCACATAAAAAAGAAGGAGCCGTTCCCCTGCAGGAACAGCTCCTTCTCACAATATTTCGTTACATAACGGATTTTATTTCGTGCCGCGCAGCACCGTCGTCTTCAGGAACAGCACGAGGCAGACCACCGCGAAGACGAGGCCGACCGGATAGCTGATGCTCGTCGAGAGCTGCAGGCCTTCCGGCGCCTGCAGGATGTACGTGCTCGTGACGGCCGACATGAAGACCGCCGGCACCATCGGGATGACGTACGCCTTCGTGCCTGGTTTCGTGCGATAGAGGTACACAGCGCCCGTCCAGAGGACGATCATCGCGAGCGTCTGGTTCGTCCAGGAGAAATAGCGCCAGATGATGTTGAAGTCCATCTGCGAAAGGATGCCGCCGATGGCGAGCAGCGGGACAGCGAACATGAGGCGTTTCTTCGCCTCCGTCTGATCGACGCCGAACCAGTCGGCGAGCGTCAAGCGCGCGGAGCGGAATGCCGTATCGCCCGACGTGATCGGGCAGGCGATGACGCCGAGCATGGCGAGCACCGCACCGACACCCGGCATGAAGCCGACGCAGATGTCGTAGACGACCGTGCCGGCGCCGCCGGCTTTCATGGCAGCTGCGAGGCCGCCCGTGCTGTCATAGAACGTGATGCCGGCCGTCGCCCAGATGAGGGCGATGATGCCTTCGGAAATCATGGCGCCGTAGAAGACCGGACGGCCGAGGCGCTCGTCCTTCAGGCAGCGCGCCATGATCGGGGACTGCGTGGAATGGAAGCCCGAGCACGCGCCGCAGGCGACCGTGATGAACATCAGCGGCCAGATCGGCATCTTCTCAGGGCCGAGCGGATGCAGGTTCGCGAGCGTCATGTCCGGCATCGTATGACCGCCGATGCCGAGGAGCATGCCGCCCATGATGCCGAGCGCCATGATGATGAGGCAGGCGCCGAACAGCGGATAGAAGCGCGCGATGAGCGTGTCGATCGGTAAGAGCGTCGCAAGGAAGTAATAGAGCAGGACGCACGGCAGGACGTACGTGACGGCGATACCCGTGAGCTTCGCGATGAGGCCAGCTGGGCCCGTCATGAAGACCGTACCGACGAGGACGAGCAGCACGACGGAGAACACGCGCATGATGAAGAGCATCGTCGAGCCCATATGATTGCCGACGACCTCCGAGATGCTCTTGCCATCCTCGCGCAACGAAATCATACCCGAAAGATAGTCATGGACGCCGCCGGCGAAGATCGAGCCGAGGACGATCCAAAGGTAGACGCTCGGGCCCCAGATCGCGCCGCCGAGAGCGCCGAAGATCGGGCCGAGGCCGGCGATGTTGAGGAGCTGGATCATGAAGACTTTCCACGTTGGCAGTGGAATGTAGTCGACGCCATCATTATGACGAATGGCCGGCGTCGGCTTGTCCGTCGGGCCGAACATGTGCTCGACGATTTTGCCGTAGACGAAATAGCCTACGATGAGTGCAGCAAGTGCGATTAGAAATGCTGTCATGGTATAAATTCCCTCCCAGAAAAATTGATTGGACTCCGATCCAATACGCGTACGATCCCCCTTTCCATTGTTTCACTTGTCTAACAATATACCACAAACCTTGCGCAGTGTCCATTATTTTTGTATTTTTTCATCTTAGTGTGTTCGAGCCCAGCCTCTC
>OMWS01000013.1 GCA_900314825.1 uncultured Veillonellaceae bacterium
CGTGACATGATGAATCTCCTTTTCAATGGTCTCCCCAGTATACCACGAGATTCATTATAAAACCTGTCCGACAATGTCTTAATTCATGGTGCCATTATACCCCCTTGAATGCGAAGCTCCGCGCCATCCCTTGACGCTTCCTGCAAAATCGCATTTCCCATAATTGTCTTGATTTCTTTATTCTCTGTTTTTTCGCGATTTCCTCTAAATTTTTCTTGTGTGGCACATTTTTTTTGGATGAACAAAAAAGCTGCCCGCAAACGCAGGCAGCTTGTCATGATTCGATGGTTTCAAGGAATTCGGATGGCTCAATGCGCGATGACTTTCGCCGCGACCATCTTGCGGCGCCACGCACGGAGCTTGTACCAGCACATCGGCAGCACGAGCATCGGCAGGCCGGCGTAGAGCGCCTCCTGGAGATCCGGCGTGAACGCCATGACGACGAGGCAGAATACCTGCGCCCAGATGCCAAACAGCGTGACATACGGGAACAGCGGCGTGCGGAATTTCAAATGCTTGTCCGCGCCCGTCGCCATCATCATCTTGCGACGGCGGTACTGGCTCCAGCAGATGGAAATCCAGGCAATCGCTCCCGTAAAGCCCGAGACGGCGAGGAGATACGTGTAGACGGCGGAATCCGGATTGATGCTGTAGAGCAGGATGACCGCCCAGCAGGCGCAGATCGACAGCATGATCGCCTTCGACGGCATGCCGTTCTTGTTGATCTCGCCGAGAAAGCTCGGCGCCATGTCCATGCGCGCGAGCGAATGCATGGCGCGCGCCGCGCCGTACAAGCCGGAATTCGAGCAGGAAATGGCGGCCGTGAGGATGACGAACGCGAAGAACGACGCGACGCCCGTCATGCCGTAATTCGCAAGCGCCAATGCGAACACGCTTTCATCAAGCCCCGCCTGATCCCACGGCAGAATAGAAATGAGCAGCGAAATCGGGATGATGTAAAGCGCGATGATGCGCCACGTCACATTGCGGACGGCGATGGGGATGCTTTTCTCCGGCTCCTTGCACTCGCCGGCCGCGAGGCCGATAATCTCCGTGCCCTGGAAATTCACGAGGATGATGACCATCGTGAGGATGATCGACCAGTAGCCATTCGGCGCGAAGCCGCCAGAGCCCAGGAGCACGGACGTGCCGAGATAGCCCTGGTCGCCAATCACGCCGAGGCAGATGAGGCCGGCCACGATGCTGAACGCTACGAGCGCGACAATCTTGAACAGCGCGAGCCAAAACTCGCTTTCGCCGAACTTATCGACATGGAACAAATTGATGGCCGTCACCAAGAGGCCGAACAGCACGGCCCACCAAAGCTGGCTGACGGCCGGCACGAAATTGCTCATAATAATGCCGGCGGCAATCATCTCGGACGGCACATAGGCGACCCACGTGATCCAGTACGCCCAGCCGACGCCGCACGCCCACGTCGAGGAAATATTTTCCTTCGCATACGTCACGAAGGACCCCGAAATCGGCTTTTCGACCGCGAGCTCCGCGAGGCAGAGCATGACGCAGAGCACGATGATGCCGCCGAGGAGGTACGCGAGAATGGCAGCCGGGCCCGCCTGCTCGAGGACATAGCCCGTGCCGAGGAAGTAACCGCTGCCGATGACGCCCCCGAGGGAGATCAACTGCAAGTGACGGTTCTTCAGTCCCCTGTTCATCTTGTTTTCGCTCATAGCTTCCGTAACACAACCTTCCCGCGCTGCACCTTTTCGCTCAGCGGGCCGCCAGAACGTCCGGCACCTGCACACCTGGACAGCGCTCAAAAAATAGACCTCAGGCATTCTCCAGATTCTTTTCCTGATGACGTATCAAGGATACTACAAACGACGTGAAAATACTAGATAGCACGAGAAAAAATTTGCGTGGCCGGGAGAGATTCCCTATAATGAAGGAAAATGCAGAAAGGACGGACAAAAATCCCCATGAAGCCATACAAAACCACGACCGGCGAAAGCACGGCGAGCTATGAAATCCAACGCTCGAAATTCATCACGCACACGAGCCACGTCGAGAGCGAAGACGAGGCGCGTGCCTTCATCCTCGCGCAAAAAAAAGCATACTTCGACGCGCGCCACAATTGCTCCGCCTACGTGCTTGGCCCGGACGGAGCGAAGCAGAAATCAAACGACGACGGCGAACCTGGCGGCACAGCCGGCAATCCGATCCTTGAGGCCATCAAGAAGAAAAATCTCACAAACGTCGTCGTCGTCGTCACGCGCTACTTCGGCGGCATCAAGCTCGGCGCAGGCGGCCTCATCCGCGCCTACAGCCACAGCGCCGTGCTCGGCCTCGACGCGGCCGAAATTGTTGAAATGACACCGCTGGAAGTGATCCACGTCAAAATCGGCTATGACTTGCTGGCCAGTGTTGAAAACGTCCTGCGACAAAAAAATATCCGCACAGGCGAAAAAGCCTATGCGGAAGATGTGACGGTCGATATTTTATTGCAAGCGTCGGAAAAATCTGCTGTCCTCGAAGAACTCACGAACCTCACCAGCGGCCGTGCACGCTTCGAAGACAGCGGCACGCAAGTGATTGCCGTGCCCGTTACGCCTGCGTCTTGCGCTTCTGCGTGAGGTATTCGTCCATGGCCTCAGCAACTTCTTTCGAATTTTTCACGGTCTGAATGACGTTCCACGGGCCGAGCACGACATCGCCGCCCGAGAACACGCCCTCTTTCGTCGTCTTGCCCTTGCCGTGCACGGCGATGAGGCCGCGCTCGCCGAGCTCGAGGCCCGTCGTCGAGTCCGCGATCTTGCTCTTCGTCGTCTGGCTCGCCGCGATGATCGTCGTGTCCGCCTCGTAGAGCTGCGGCTCGCCCTCGGAGACAAGATTGCCCTCCGCGTCGAACGTGCGCTGGAACAGCATCGGCCCTTTCTCCGTGAGCTCGGCAACGCCGAGGCCGTACGCGAACTCCACGCCGTCAGCGATCGTATAATCGATCTCGCGCTGGCTCGCGCGCGCCTTGAGGCCGCGGCAATAGATCGTGACGTGGCGGCTGCCCTTGCGCACGGCCGTGCACGCGACGTCCATGGCCGAATTGCCGGCGCCGATGACGGCGACGCGGTCGCCGAGCTGGTAGACCTCGGGATTCTGCAAATAGTCGACGGCATACGCAACATTGCCGAGGCTCTCGCCCTTCACATTCAGCCGGCGCGGACGCCAGGCGCCCGAGCCGATGAAGATGGCATCAAAGCCGTCCTTGAAGAGATCGTCGAGCTTCAGCGCGCCGCCGATCGTCGTGTTCGGGCGAATCTTGATCCCGAGCTGCTGCAGCTTCACCTGATAGCGCTCGAGAATGCTGTTCGGCAGACGGAACTCCGGGATGCCGTAGCGCATCATGCCGCCGATCTTGTCCTTGCGCTCGTAGATCGTGATGTCGTAGCCGAGCTGTGCGAGGCGCACGGCAACCGTGATGCCGGCCGGGCCCGAGCCGATGACCGCGACCTTCTGGTTCTTCTTGCGATCGCGCTCGAGCACGGCCCAATCGAGGTACGCATCCGAAATGTAATGTTCGATGCTCGAGATCTGCACGGGGCTTCCCTTCCGTCCCTGGATGCAATGGCCTTCGCATTGCGCTTCGTGGTCGCAGACGAGCGAGCAGACGACGCTCATCGGATTGTTCGCAAAAAGCATCGCGCCCGCCTCGCGGGGTTTCCCGTCGAGGAACAGCCGGATCATCTCCGGGATGTTCGTCTGCGCCGGGCACCCCTGCAAGCGGCACAGCGGTTTTTTGCACTGCAGGCAACGGCGTGCTTCGTTGATGACATGAACAGCCATAAATTTCAGTCCTCTCTTACTCCGTAAACGATTCGTTCTATTTATTCTTTTTTCATATTAACGGACGTAGCGGTTGAAAGTCAATGGCCTGCAAAGAAATATTTTTCGATTCACAATCGTACAATATCGTACAATACAATTCATTTATACATCAAAAAAGAAGGTCTGCCGGAAAAACGACAGGCCTTCTTTTGATGTGCTCGCCCGAGCGAGCAAACGCTTCCACGCGTGTGCCTCAGTGGAGGAGGAGTTCTTTGACAGCACCGTAGTGGAGCTGCTGCGTCGCATCGCACGGATTGCCCTTGAGCACTGCGTCCTTTGCCGCTGCTTCGTCAGCGACCTGGACTTTGCCAGCTTCGACTTCACTCGCGATCTTCGCCCAGAGCGCTTTGCGCGAAGCGACCGTGTCTTTGAACACTTCGTTGTTGTAATCGATGTTCATCGACTTGTCGGATTTCTCCTCGTCGCAGTTGAAGAAGACGTAAGCTTTCGCTTCTTTCTTCACCGTCGTCTTCGCGGCCGTTTTGGCGGTCGTCTTCGTGGTCGTTTTCTTCGTTGTCGTTGCTGCTTTTCTTGGCATGCGTAATCCCTCTTTCTTCCTTCCAACGTGATAGAATGAATGATGACACTGCCTATTATAAACTTTTGGACGAAAGCTGTCAAAGGTGCGTGATTTTCATGACTTCTTGAGCGCGTCGAGGCCGGCGAAAGCGTACGTGCGCATCGCGGCTTGGAAGGCCGGATCGCGCAAAATGCGCATGGGTTCGTCCTCGGCCGCGAGCGGGAAAAAATCCTTGAGATTCAAAAGGAGGATCGGCGCCATCGTGTGCATGATGCCGCTGTAAAGCACGGGATCGCCTGCATCACGGCCGAGGTAGTCTGCGAAGAGTTTCCGCACCCACGGAAATTTCGTCACAGCGAGATGACGGAGGATTGGCAGGAACGCCGTCGCATTGCCGAGCGCCTCGCGCAGCCAGACTTGGATGGCGCGTTCCTCCGCGCCCGCACGGCCGCCGCGCTTCACCGACCAGAGGATCATGTCAAAGAAGCGCTCGAGCCGTTCGCGCGGCGTGCCCGCCCCCTCCGCGATGTCCTGCAACGTCGTCTGGCTGATGATCCGGTCGTGGACACGGTAGAGCATCGCTTCATAGAGGCCGTCGCGGCTGCCGAAATGATAATTGACGGCCGCGAGGTTCGTGCCGGCTTTCTGGCAGATTTCCTTGCTCGTGACAGCGGCAAACCCCTTCGCCGCCGTGAGCTCTTCAGCGCAATCGAGCAAACGCTCGCGCGTCACGCGGCCGTCCTCGCGTTGTTTGATGTCTTGTTTCATATGATGATTCCTTCTTTATGTCGTTTTGTGGCGGAAGAGATAGCCCGCTGCCGGGATCGTCACGACGCCGATGAGGAACATGGGCAGGAAATCCCCGCGAACGTCAAAGAGCGTCGCGCCCTCAAGGTAAATACGGCGCACGGCGTCGATGGCGAAACGCATCGGGTCGATGTACGTGAAGAGTTGCAAGACATCCGGCATATTCGCGACGGGCGTCGCCATACCCGAGAGCAGCGCCATCGGGATCATGAGGACGAGCACGTAGATCAAAACCTGCTGCATATTTTCGGAAATCGCGGAAATCGAGAGGCCGATGCCGGTCGAGCTGACCATGAAAAAGACCAGCGTCGCGACAAGCGCGGGCAGCGAGCCGGCGCACGGGATCGCGAACCAGAACCGTGCGATACAGAAAATCGCGAGCGCCTGAAACAGCCCGACGAGTATGGGCGGCACGGCCTTGCCGATGAGAATCTGCGACGGATGGAGCGGCGTCACGAGCAGTTGATCGAACGTCCCCTGCTCGCGCTCTTTCGCGATCGACATGCCTGCGAGCAGCATGACCTGCGTGAACGAGATCATCGCCATGAGGCTCGGCACGAAATTCCAGCGCGTCTCCTGATTGGGATTGTACCATGTGCGCGCCTCAATCGTGATGCCACCGCTGCCAGTGCGCTGCGCGTTCCACGATTGGACAATCTGGCTGATGTACCCCGTCGCAAGGCCGGCAATGGAACTATTGCGCCCGTCGGCGATGACCTGCACGGGCGCCTGCTCGCCGCGCTCGATGAGCCGGTCAAAATCCTGCGGGATCACGACGACGCAGATGACCTCCCCCGAATCAATTGGAGCCGCGATTTCCGTCGCATTCGAAAGCGTCGCCACACGTTCGAATGCTGGTGCGGCATCGATGTGCGCGAGGAGGTCATGCGCGAGCGCGCCATGCGATTCGTCGATGACGGCATACGGCACTTCTTCAAGATTGTAGTTCGCCGCATAGCCGAAGAGGAAGCCTTGCAGAATCGGTGGGATGATGAGCATGAACTTCAGGCGCGGGTCTTTGACGAGCGCGATGAGCTCTTTCTGGCAAAGGAAAAACAATTGCGCAAAGAACAACCGAATGTCGAACCAGCTCATCCTTCCACCTTCTTTTTCGTCAAACGATACGCGATGAACATGAAGAGCCCCGCATACCCCAAGAGCAGCATCGTATTTTTACAAATGAGCGGCCAGTAGTTTCCCGCGAGCAGCAACGACTTCATGAGCTCAAGAAAATACGTCATCGGCAGGAAATGGCTGACGACACGGATGCCGATGGGCTCGGAATGGAGATCGAACAGGAACCCTGACAGCATGATCGTCGGCAGGAAACTAATAATCAACGAAATCTGGCAGGCGAGCAGCTGATTTTTCGTGAGCGACGAAATGACGAGGCCAAGTGACAGCGCGATAACGAGATAGAGCATCGACTCGCCGAGGATCAGAAGCATCGAGCCGCGCATGGGGAGGTCAAACAGCATGCGCCCGGCCACGAGACAGAGCAGCATGCCGCCCATGGCGACGACGAAATACGGCACGACTTTCGCCAAGATCAATTCGTAGATGTGCACGGGCGTCACGAACAGCGACTCGAACGTGCCGCGCTCCCACTCGCGCGCCATGACCATGGCCGTGAGGAAGACACCGCTGATCGTCAGCACCATCATGAGGATGCCCGGCACGAAAAACCACGTGCTCGTATTCGCGTCATTGAACCAGATGCGCGAGACGACTGTCGCCTGCCCTGCACCGGAGGATGCCGCCCGCGTCGCGACCCATGCAAGCACTGCCCCTTGCACATAGCTCTGCGCAGACATTGCCGTCGTCGCATCGCCACCGTTCAAGATGAGTTGCAGCGAGGCATCGCCTTTCGCGAGATGTTCCGTGAATTCATGCGGCACGCGCAAAATGGCAGAGACTTCATGATCTTTGAGCATTTGCTCCGCTTCCGGCATGGAATGGACGAACACGGGTGAAAAATATTTTGACCCATGCGTAAAAGAAACCATGGAACGCGCCGTCGGCGACGTATCTTCGAGCACAACAGCCGTCGGCACATTCTCGACGTCGAGCGACATGCCATAGCCGATGATCAAAATGAGCATCAACGGCAGAACAACGCCCATCAAAATACTGCTGCGGTCGCGGATGAGCTCGAGGAATTCCTTCCAGACGAGCGCGGAGAAGCGACGGAACAAATTTTTCATGCGCCTTCCCTTCTTTCCTCTAACTTCGCACGCGCTTGTTCCACAATTGCGATAAAGATGGCATTCATATCAGCATCTGGCATCTTCATGCGTGCGCGAATCTCTGATGGCGCACCGAGCACAAGCATCTCGCCATGATCCTGGATCATCATGCGGTCGCAATACTCCGCCTCGTCCATGAAATGCGTCGTGATGATGATCGTCACGCCCTGCGCCGAAAGATGCGTGATCTGCTGCCAGAACGTGCGGCGCGCGAGCGGATCGATGCCGCTCGTCGGCTCGTCGAGGAACAAGATTTTCGGCCGGTGAATGAGCGCGGCCGCCATCGAGAGGCGCTGCTTGTAGCCGCCCGGCAGCTCGCCTGCCACATGGTCAGCGCGGTCGGTCAGGTCAAATTCCGCCATGACTTCGTTGATGCGTTCTTTCAGTTCTGATGCAGGAATGCCATACGCGCCACCGTAGAACCGCAGATTTTCATAGACCGTGAGCTGGCTGTACAGCGAAAATTTTTGCGCGACATAGCCGATGTTCCTCCGCGCCTCCGTGCGCGCCGTGCGCAAATCGACACCTGCGACGCTGAGTTTCCCTGATGTCAACGGCAAGAGGCCGCAGAGCATGCGAAACGTCGTCGTCTTCCCCGCGCCATTCGGCCCCAAGAGGCCAAAGACCTCGCCACGATGGACATCGAACGACGTATGCGAGACCGCCGTGAAATCACCGAATCGCTTCACGAGGTCGCGGACGGTGATGTCGATATCGCCGGTGCGCGCACGTCCCCCAAACATCGAATTCGTACGCGCACCCGCGAGGAGTTCATCCGTACGAAATCCACTAACGTGCAGGGGCCTCTTTCCACCGCTTCGCGATCCCCCTTCCCCTGAGGGGAAGGCTTTCCATGCCTGCGATTTCTCTTTTCTTTTTTCTTCATCCTCTTTGAGCAGAATCATGAACGCATCTTCCAGCCGTTCTTCGGACGGCGTTGCGGGCGGAAGTTCTGCATGATGCTCAAGGAACGGTACGCTGCCGCCCGGCGTACGCGTGATGAAGTGGACGTTACCGCAGACTGGCACGGCGTCGGTGATGCCGGGGTCATCGAGCAAGCAGCTTTGCAACGTTCGCATCGGGCAATCCGTTGTCGGCGCGATGTCCTGGCAGCGGCCATCGGCGATGTGACGCAATTCCTCTGGCGTGCCGGACGCGAGGATGCGGCCGTGGTTCAGCACGTGCACGGTCTGGCAGAGCGCCGCCTCGTCCATGTACGCCGTACTGACGAGGACGGAAAGATGTTCATCGTGCGTGAGTTTTTGCAGGATTTCCCAAAGCTCGCGACGCGACAAGGGATCGACGCCGACCGTCGGCTCGTCGAGGATGAGGAGCTTTGGCGAGCGCACGAGCGTGCAGGCGAGGCCAAGCTTCTGCTTCATGCCGCCCGAAAGCTTTCCCGCGAGGCGGCCAGTGAAGGGCGCGAGGCCGGTCATGTCCAAGAGGCGCGTGAAGCGTTCTTTTCGGACAGTCTCCGGCACGCCATGAAGATCGGCGTAGAGCTTCATGTTTTCCGCAATCGTAAGGTCTTCATAGAGGCCGAATTTTTGTGGCATGTACGAGAGAATATCTTGCACGGCCTGCTCATTCCTCGTGACGTCAAGGCCGCCGACGGTGAGTGCCCCGCCATCTGGCGTCATGAGTCCCGTGACGAGCCGCAAAAATGTCGTCTTGCCCGCACCATCAGGTCCGACGAGCGCCGTGAGCTCGCCCGCACGGACGCTTAAATCAATGCTGTCGAGCGCTACAACGTCCGGCATTTTCTTTGGATGGAACGTTTTTGTCAAGTGATTCGCCTGGACGATGAGTTCTATCATATCCTTATTCATTACGATGCACCTCATTGCGATGTAATGGTCTTCGCATCAAGTTGTTTATGTTAAAACGCGATGCTTCGAGGACTTCTTCACATACGAAACAAATCGCACCCTTGTACCCTCTCCACCGCTGACGCGGTCCCCCTCTCCCAAAGGGAGAGGCTGCTGTATTCGTTACGTTCGGCAACAGATCCATGTGGAATCAATCTAGTAACTGCAACAGCCCTCTTGAACAGAGTCATCACAACGCAATCTTCACCGTTGCCGGCATGCCTAGGCGCAGGACGTTGTCTGCGTCATCAACATAGACGCGCACTTCGTAGACGAGCGCTGTACGCAGTTCGTCCGTCTGCACGGTCTTCGGCGTGAATTCCGCCGTGCTGGAAATGTAGCCGACCTGGCCGTGGATCGGCTCTGCCTGGCTGTCGATGAAGACATCCGCCGACTGGCCTTCGTAGACTTTTCCAAGGTCCGTTTCCTTCACGTAGACGCGCACCCATTTTTTGTTGAGCAACGAAAGTTTGAACACGGGCGTCGACGTGCTTGCCATGTCGCCGGGCTGGAGGAGGCGCGAGCGGATCACGCCGTCAGCCGGCGCGCGGAGCTCGTATTGTGACAGCTGATACTCGAGCCGTGCGAGTTCTTGGTTCGAAGCCTCGAGCGTCGCCTCGCCGATGGCGATATCCTCCGGGCGCGAACCATTCACGGCTTCTTCGTACGCGCTCGCCGCCGCGCCGGCCGCCGCCTGTTTCGCTTCGGCATCATGGCGCGCCGTCTCAAGCGTCTGGCGGCTGATGCCCTGGATGTCATCGTAGATCGCCTGATAGCGCGCGTACGTGCTCTCGGCGTTCGCAGCCGCCGCCTGTGCGGATTCGTAGTTCCGCTGCGCCTGCGCGATTTCCTCGCTGCGCGTGCCATTGTGCAGTTTTTCGACCGTACTCTGCTGCCCGCGGATATCGGCCTTCGTCTTTGCAATCGAGAGTTCGAGCTCGCGGCTGTCGAGACGTGCAAGCACCTGGCCTGCTTTCACCATGTCGCCCTCATCGACAAGAATTTCCGCGATGCGGTCGCTGCCGCGGAACGCGAGCGATACCTCGCGCACGTCTACATTGCCGTTCAGCGTCAAAACTTTTGCGGCCTCCGCTGCTTTCGCCGCTTCGTAGCGCTGATAGCCGAACACGCCCGCGATCACAACGAGCACGATGACGACGAGCGCCACGCCTTTCTTTCCAAATTTCTTCATCTCGTCCACCTCTTGAAACATTTTCTGCATCATGAATATCTTCGTTGATGTCATCATATCAAATTCAAATTTGAATTTCAATTCTCTTGCGCAAAAAAATTTCGCGTGACAGGTTTTCTCCTGCCACGCGTCGAATTCTTTTGCAACAACAAATTTTTTCTCATCCAACAACGTTGAAACAGAGGTGGAACACATGAACCCGAAACATTTCGTCATCGCCATGGATTCTTTCAAAGGCAGCATCACGTCCCTCGAAGGCGACAGCATCGTCGCGGAAGCCATTCACGCGGTCTTCCCTGAAAGCGACACGCAGATTTTCCCGCTCGCTGACGGCGGCGAGGGAACGGTCGATGCGCTCGTCGAGGGCTTGCACGGAGAACTCGTCCGCACGGGGGTCACAGGACCGCTCGGCGCGAAAGCCCAAAGCCGCTTCGGTTTCCTGCCCGCACAAAAGACGGCGATCATCGAAATGGCGGACGCGGCTGGCCTGCCGATGGTGCCGCCCGAAGAGCGCAATCCGATGAACACGACGACGTACGGCCTCGGCGAGCTCATCCTTGCGGCCGCAAAGCGCGGCTGCCGCACGTTCCTCATCGGCCTCGGCGGCAGCGCGACGAATGACGCCGGCCTCGGCATGATGACAGCGCTCGGCGCGAGATTCCTGCGTGCGGACGGCACGCCTGCCGGCATCTATGGCAAAGACGTTGCCGAGGTCGCACGCATCGATCTTAGCGGACTCGCGCCCGTGCTGAAAGAATGCCGCTTCTCCATCGCCTGCGACGTCACAAATCCGCTCACGGGTCCCTCTGGCTGCTCCGCCGTCTATGGCCCGCAAAAAGGCGCGACGCCCGAGATCGTTGCGACAATGGACAAGGCAATCAAACGATTTGCGGCTCTTGCAGAGACGACGCTTGCACAGCAGGCGGCACATTCCACAGGCGCAACAAGTTCAACGAGGAACGCAAGCACGCCGACACATTTCGCCGACCTGCCTGGCGCTGGTGCCGCAGGCGGCCTCGGCTTCGCCTTCTCCGCCTTCCTCAAGGCTACCCTCAAGCCCGGCATTGACCTCGTGCTCGATCTCCTCGCCATCGACGATGCACTCAAACATGCGGATGTCATCATCACAGGCGAAGGCCGCATGGACGAGCAGACGGCCATGGGCAAAGCGCCCATCGGCATCGCACAGCGCGCGAAACGTGCGAATCCGAATGCCATCGCGCTCGCGTTCTGCGGTTGCGCGAAGCCCGGCGCTGAGGTCGTCAATCGCCACGGCATCGACGCGTACTTCCCGATCCTCCATCTGCCGATGACCGTCGAAGAGGCCATGCAGCACGACGTTACCGTGCAGAACCTCCGCCAGACCGTCACGCAAGCCTTGCGCGTGCTCGCCCTCGCGTGATCGAAGCCAAGCAGCAAAAATGTCCGTGCATCCGCCACACCGGCGGACGCACGGACATTTTTTCATCGCTTCAGGTCACATCGCCAGCGTCGTCCCGTCATGCAGGAGGTACAGCAGGCTTTCATCGACCGTCCGGCCGAGAATCTCTTTGACAGCGTCGCGGTAAAGCCCGATCTGCTTGTCATAATTTGCATGCAGTTTCGCGGGACTCGTGTCGCTGTCGGTCTTGTAATCGACGAGGACAAGCGTACCGTCCGCTTCTTCGAACAAGAGATCGATGACGCCTTGGATCAGCATCGTCTCGCCGCCTTCTGCGGTCTTGCGATACAATTGCGCGGGAATCAGGCGGCTGAAGGGAAGCTCGCGCCAGACCTTTGCTGCGCGCAGGAGGCGCGCGCCGATTGGCGACGCATAGAACGCGGCAATCGTTTCGATGCGGATCGCCTTGGCCTCGTCCGGCGTGAAAAGTTCCTTTTCGACCATCGCCTGGAGCTGTGCCCGGAGGCCTGTGGGCGTGAGGTCGCCCATGAGGTCGGCGTGCTGGAGGACGCTGTGCATGAGGCTGCCGTACTCGGCGCCCGTGCGGCGCGTCGTCTCCTGGATGAAGCGCGGGCGCTTCCAGATTGCGTTTTCTTGTGCGAGGAACAACGGCGTGCCCGCTTCCTCGGCTTCTTCCGCAGCAAAGCGGCGCTTGAGCTCGCTGACGGAGAGTTTCGACGGCACGGCCTCGATATCGTGCGACGGATATGTCCACGTGAGCAAGTGCTCGACGGCCTCTTTTTGCGAGCTCGCCTCGAGCGGTTCGCGCTTTTGCACCGCCGCGAGCACCTCATCCATCTCTTTCCCGTCGTCCGCGGCCGCCTTTGGTGCGTCCACAAGGTGCACGGCCCACGCTGGCGGCTCGTGCCCGTCGGGGAGCGCCGGGACATCGGTAGAAAGGCCCGCAAGTGCGCGGAGCGGCGCGCCTGCCGAATGGTGCAAGAGCGCCATGATGACCCAGTCGAGGAGGTGCATCGCCGTGAGCGGCGTGTTCTCGTCAAATGTGACCGTCGTCCGCGGAACTTCCTGCCCCCACCGTTCGATATTTTTCACGAACGTCGAGCGCCGGCCGCTGCTGCCGACGAGGATGAGGCGTTCGCGCGCGCGTGTGAGCGCAACGTAGAGCAGGCGCAGTTCCTCGGCTTTCAGTTCTTCCATAAGTTTTTCCGTGACCGCTTTGCGCGCGAAGGTCGCGAAGCGCGCGGAAATCGGCTCGTCGATGGCGAACGGTCCGAAGCCCAGATCCTTGTGCAGCAGCAGGTCACTCTGCGAGAAGTCCTTCGTATTGAACTGCGTGCCGATGCCGAGCACGAAGACGAGCGGGAACTCGAGTCCCTTGCTGCCGTGGATGGACAGGACGCGCACGACATCCTCGCTCTCGCCGAGCGTGCGTGCCGACGCGAGGTCCGTGTTCTGCGCCCGCATGCGCTTGACGAACTGCAGAAAGCGTGTCAGGCCGCGGAAATTCGTCTGCTCATACGCAGCGGCGCGCGAGGCGAGCAGGCGCAAGTTCGCCTGCTTCAAGAGGCCGCCCGGCAAGCCGCCGACGTAGTCATAGTATCCCGTCTCGCGATAGAGCAACCAGACGAGCTCCGGCACGCCGAGCTCGCGCGCAAGATCGCGCCAGCGCGTCAGCTGTGCGAGGAACTCCCCGGCTTTCTGCTGAATGGCCGGCGCCAGTTTCCGCTCGGGGGCGGCCGCCGTCTTCAAGGCATCGAAAAGGTCACAGTCGCGCGCAGCGATGCGCATAGCGGAAAGTTCGCCAAACGAAAAACCGCCGATGGGCGACAGCAGCACCGCTGCGAGCGGGATGTCCTGGCGCGCATTGTCGAGCACGGCGAGGAACGCGAGCATGAGCCGCACTTCCGGCGCTTCGAAGTAGCTCGCATCACTTGATGCATAGGCGGGGATGCCGTTGTCTTGCAGGCATTTGCGCACAGTCTCGGCCTTGCCGCCCTTCACGCTGCGCATGAGGATGACGATATCGCGATACGCGAGCGGATGATAGGTGCCGTCGTCCTTGTGGTACACCTGCGTGCCCGCCTGGAAAAAGGCATGGATGCGATCAGCGACATATTGCGCTTCGCGCTCGAGGCCGCTGCGCTCGTCCGGGGCGAGGATGTCATCCTTGTCCCCACCATCGCCATCGTCCACAGCACCATCGTCGTCCGTAGCCGCATCGCCGCTGTCTTTCAGGAGGACGGCGAGTTCCGCCGGGCCGTCGAGCGTCGGCGCGTCACACGCCGGATACCCGTCCTCGTTCGGATAGAGCGCTTCCTCGGGGCCGTAACCGATTTCCATCGTGCTTTCCACCATGACCTGCTCGAAAATATAATTGATCGCCGCGAGCACGCCGGGACGGCTGCGGAAATTTTTCGAGAGGTGGATGATCTGGCTCGTCTCCGGTTCCTTCGGATACAACCGGGATTTTTCGAGGAAGAGATGCGGTTCGGCGAGGCGGAAACGGTAGATGCTCTGCTTCACGTCACCGACGACGAAAAGATTCGGATGGTCCGCTTTTCGGACGAGCGAGACGATCGTCTCCTGCACGTCGTTCGTGTCCTGGTACTCATCGACCATGACTTCGTAATATTTCTTTTGCAATGCGCGCGCGACATCTGACGGCACGATGCTGCCGTCCGCTTCGAATGCTTCCCGATCCATGAGCACGTCGAGCGCAAAGTGTTCGAGGTCGTTGAAATCGACAATGCGTTTTTCTTTTTTCGCCTGCTGGAATGCCGCTTGGAACGCGAGCGTCAGCCGTACGAGCTCCTTCATGTCCGACGCGACGCTGCGGAGATCGTGAAGGATGTCCTCTTCCGTCTCTTCAAAATACGTGGCGCCGAGCTTTTGGAGCTTTTTCTTGATGTCATCCCGCCGTTTCCCCAGCGCATCCTTCGTCTCGGGATCCATGTCCTTGCCGCCCGCGCGACGCGCAAATTTCACGCTGGCGAAGGCCTGCCTGGCTGCATCCCAATCGCCCTCTGCCAGGACGCTCTGCAAACGATGGATTTCTGCCAAATCGGAGTGAAAGCATTCGCTGAATTTTGTGTCGCCTTCCGCGTCGACATCTTGCACAAGGTTCGCTTCCAAGGCTTCCAAGGCCCGAAGCTTGCGGCGGATGGCCTTCCACACCGTTTCCTGCCACGGCGTATCCTCGAGACGCGCCGTGAGCGGCAGGTCAAAAGTCGCCGCCTGCTTTTTGAGCCACGCCGCAGGAAACGGTTGCGCGAGGGAAAACGTGGACACGCGCTCGATGAGGCTGTAGACGGCTTGGTCGCCACGGTCATCGCCATAATGATCCGTGAACCGCAGGAATGCTTCCGTGCCTTCGTCATATTCTTTTTCAAAAAGCTGTTCGAGCGCATCTTGGCGCAGAAGCGCGAGTTCCTGCGTGTTGCCGATGCTCGAGGCTGGATCGTAATCGATGGACTCGAAATGGCGTTGCAAGATCTGTCGGCAGAAATGATGCACCGTCGAAATCGAAGAACCCGAGAGCAGCACGAGCTGGCGCTCGATGTCGCGAGGCGTCAGGCGTGGTGCCCCATCGTCTGGCGTTTTGGCGTCCTGCGCCTGCGCTGCCCGCTCGAGCTCTTGCTCGAGGCGCGCCTCGACACGCTGGCGCATCTCGCGCGCCGCCGCTTCCGTGAACGTCATGACGAGCAATTCGTCAACGTTGCACGCGCCGCTGAGGACTTCGCGGACAATGCGCTCGACGAGCACGGCCGTCTTGCCAGAGCCCGCCGCCGCAGCGACAAGCAGATTTTTGTCGCGGATGGTAAAAGCATCCTCTTGATCAGGCGTCCAGCCCATCAGCGTCCCCTCCTTTTTCCTCCAACGTGCCTGCGTCATCCGCTGGCGGCAGCATGTCGAGTTCGATCGCATCCATGAGCTCCTCGTAGCCGAGCCCCCCGATACGGCGGAACGAGCAGCCGTCGAGCACGGGGTCGAACCCGCAGACGCTCGCATAATCACAGAATTTGCAAGCCGTCGTCTTCCCCTCCTGATACGGAGCCGCAGCGATGTCGCCCGCGAGGATGCGGTCGCCCGTCCGCCGCAGCATGAGCTCGATGTAGCGCATGAGCGCTTCGAATTCCTTGAGCGTCTTGACTTTCGGCCGCTGATTGTCGCACGGCGATCCATCCTTTTTGAAATTCACATGGAAAAACCGTCCCGACGCGTCCAGCGCCTCGACGACCTCTGGATCGAGCAGCACCCAGCCCGGCATCCGGAGCTTTTGGTCGATTTTCTTCAGCATATCTTCCGTGCTCATCTTCTCCGAAAAATTCCACCATTTGTTGCGCACGAGACAATACAGGATGCCGGCCGGCAGCATTTCGTGGTCCGCCTTTTTCGCGACCAGGTTCCGCGTGACGATGAGGTACGTGAGCAGCTGCAGCTGGATGCCGTAATAGACGTGAATGAGGTTCAGCGCGACTTCGCCGCGCCCAGTCTTGTAGTCGATGACGAGGTAATATTTCTTTTCCTCGTCAAAATCAATGCGGTCGATCTGGCCCGTGAGCTCGAGGCGCGCGCCTCGCGACAGGCCATATGTGAGCGGAGGCATGTCGCCGCCGCGGCCAAACAAGCGCTCGAAGGCCACGGGATGGAATTTGCTCACGCGGTCGAATGCGATGAGGCGCTCAAGCGTGCGCATCGCCGTCACGTGGATGCGCGCGAGCAGATGCTCGTAGGCCTTTGTGCTCAGGAGCAGGCGGTTCTGAAGACGCGGGACGATCTTCTTCATCACGTCCTGCACGAGCACCTCCCGCTCCTGTACGCCGACATCCTTCCAGCTACGGCCGGCAGCGCGCAGGTCAGCGCCGATATTTCGCAGGCAGCTGTGCATCAGCATGCCGAAATCATTGCCATGAAAGCCCTGTTCCTCGCGTTCCTTCAGCTTCAGGCCATATTTCGCAAAGTAACTGAACGGGCATTTCGCGTATTGTTCGAGACGCGTGACGCTGCCGCGCAGGCAGTGTTCTCTTGCAAAAAGTTCCAGCGCGACGTTCTCCGGGATCCGCTTGTCCGGCGCTTTGGCAAAAAGACCGGAAAGTGCAAGCGCGAGCGGTGCCGCAAGCGACTCCTGCTGCCGCGCCCAATTGTAGACGTCGCGCCAATACGGCGCGAGCATGCCGCGCTCGCGCAGGCCCCGGAGCGCGGCCGAGAGCCCCGTGACAGCCGTCCGGCCGTCTGCGATGCGGATGACGGCCTCCTGGCTGAGCTCCGTCGCATCCGGCGTCTCCATCGTCTCGAGGTGTTCGAGCGGCAGCGAGAGGAAGGCCGCGTCTGGCAGGAGCCGCCGCAGGCGGCCGATATACGGCGATGGCGTGAGCCCCTTGTCATCACTATCCGCGAGCGCATACGAAATCCAAAGGTAGTCCGTCGCTTCCGTGAAACCGCGATACAGCAAAAACTTTTCCGCGAGGCTGCTTTCGAGGCCGCCCGAGGCGATTTCGAAATGATGATCTTTGAGCCGCTGGCGGTCGGCATCCGAAAACAGCCCTTTTTCATGGCTGCGGCGCGGCATGACGCCTTCATTCGCGCCGAGGATGTACAGCGCTTTCGCGTTCATCAAACTGTTCTGGTCGAACGGCGCGACCGTCACTTGATCGAGCCCCGGCGGGATGATCTTCATCTGAAGCGCGTCAAGGCCGTCGCCGAGGATCGTCATGAAGTCCTTGCGGCTGACCGCTTCCTCGCCACCGACCTCGACGAGCTGGTCGAGGAGTTCGAGGATTTTTTCCCAGACCTGCCGATGCTCGGCCGCCGAAGCAAGATGATCGTCCTTCTCGTTTTCCTCCGCCCAGCGCGTGAGCGTCGCAGGGACGGCAAGCGCTTCGAGGAAAGCGTAGACTGCCGCCGCGTCGTCGCGCATCGTCTTGCCGTTTTTCCACTGCGCGGCCAAGGTCATGAGCGGTGCGATGGCCGTCTTGCGGATGGCGTCGATTTCCGCGAGCATTTCTTTCTGCTTGTCCTCCGGCAGCTCGTCTGCGTCGTCGAGCGAGTAGCGGCGGAACCACGGCCATGCTTCCTCCATCGTCCAGCGCTTCTCGCCGCGCACACCAAAGGCGAGCACATAATTTTCGAGCTTGTCGATCTGCTCGCGCGTCACGGGGAAAAATCCCGTGCGCAGGGCGCGGATGATCGGTTCCGGGCGCCAGCTGTACACGGCTTCGAGTGCAGAGCGGATGAGCTCGGCGAGCGGATGATGCACGGCCTCGCGCTGGCCGTCCACGAAAAACGGGATCGCGTGGTCACGCAGCACGAGCTTCAACAGGCCGTCATACCCGCCCTCCTCGTCGCGCACGAGGATACCGATGTCGCGCCAGCGCAGATGCTGTTCGCGCGCGAGGCGCAAGATGTCCGCCGCCACGGCCTCGACTTCGATGCGGCGATTCGCCGCCTCAACGATCTGCACGCCGGCGCTGCCAGTTTCCTGCGGCACGACGGGCGCACGGAACAGCCCGCGCTCGATGGCCGAGAGCCCCGGCGACTGGAAGCGATGCGACGTATCATCCAATGATTCCGTTTTCGTCCGCACGCCAGCCTTTTCTGCCAGCTTCGTCAATTCGTCTTTCGTGCGCTGCGAACGGTAAAACAGTCCGACATCCGTCGTGTTTTCCGGACTGTGCACCTCCGGATCCAGCGGCAACGTGACCGTGACATCGCAACCGGCTGCCAAAAGCTCCAAGAGCACGTTCTGCTCCTGCGGGTTGAAGAAAATGAAGCCGTCCACCCAAATCTTGGCGCCACGAATGAACGACGAAGACGGCAAACGCTCGATGAGGAGGTTCATCATGTCCTCGGCATCATCGTAACGTCCGTTCATCGCCTCGGCAAAACGTTCGGAAAGGAGCGCGAGGTCCTCGAGTTTTTCCGCGAGCGCGTCCTCTGCGCCCGCAAACACCTCCGACGCCTTGCGCATCGTTTCCGGCGTGAGCCCGTAGCTCTTGAGCTCCTTCAGCGTCTCGGAAAGCGTCGCGCCAAAGCCGCGCTGATGCGCCGCCCGGCGGAAGAAGGCCAGAGACTTCTCCTCCTGCGTGAGGATGCGCCGGAGCATGAGCCGCCGCCCGACCTCGCTGATGCGCGGGCGCAGAAGTCCTCCTGTGCCGAGGAGCACCTGCCGTGCAAAGCGGCGGAAGCCGAAAACATACGCCCGCAAAAATCCACTTCCCCGAAGCTTTTCCGCGAGCTCGCGCTCGATGCGGTACGTCATGTGCTCCGGCAAGAGCAGCACGCAAGCAGGCCCCAAAGCCGCCCGCGCAATCTCCTCCGCAATCTCCCGCTCGCACAGCGCCGTCTTCCCGCTCCCCGCGCGCCCTGCGATGAATCTGAGCGTTCCTGCCATCCACAGAACCTCCTTATAAAAATTTTTCGTCGAACCATTCTCGTATCATTCCAATTCGACAGATGTTCCGGAAATCCTGCCGCCAGCGCATATTCCAAGTGAGCAACCGAAGACGAATTACAAACGCGCTGAAAACTTTTATCCGATTGCAAGGACGCTTTTGTACATTATCCGCAGGAGGAATGCTTTATGACGCAACGCAAAACGTATCCAACCGCCTGCCCGTACGATTGCCCGGACTGCTGCGGCTTGCTCGTGACCGTCGAAGATGGCCGTGCTGTCAAGATCGCAGGCGATCCCGCGCATCCTTTCACGCGCGGCACGCTCTGCCCGAAGATGGCACATTACGAGCGCACCGTGCATCACCCTGGCCGCCTCGTGACGCCGCTGCGGCGCACGGGCAAGAAAGGCGCGGGCGACTTTGCGCCCATCCCATGGGACGAGGCCATCATAGAAATCACGGAACGCTTCCGTGCCATCGTGAAAGACTACGGTGCCGAGGCCATCTTGCCGTATTCGTACGCCGGCACGATGGGCGCTGTGCAGCACAACGGTTATCACGCGTTTTTCTACCGCCTCGGCGCGAGCAACTTGCTGCGCACGATCTGCGCGCCGGCGAAAGGATATGGCGTGCAGGCCGTCATGGGCAAAAGTTTCATCACGGCACCGCAGGAAGCGCAGCAAAGCGACTGCATCGTGCTCTGGAGTCTCTCGATGCTCGCATCCGACCTCCATTTCCTGCACGATGTGAATGCCGCGAAAGCGCGCGGCGCGACGGTCTGGTGCATCGACACGTATGCGACGCGCACGATGGAACGCGTCGCGGACGAGCGCATCGTCATCCGCCCCGGCACGGACGGCGCGCTCGCACTCGGCATTTTGCACATCCTGCACCGCGATGGCTTGACGGATGACGCATTCATCGAACGTCATGTGCAAGGATGGGATGCGCTCGTCAAAGATGTCCTGCCGCGCTACACGCCGGCGGTCGTCAGCGAGATCACAGACATCCCCGTCGCACGCATCGAAGCGTTCGCGCACGCCTACGGCACGGCGCGCGCCCCGTTCCTCCGCCTCGGCAGCGGATTTTCGCGCTACACGAATGGCGTGATGACGGCACGCCTTATCGCCTGTCTGCCCGCCGCTGTCGGCGCATACGCAAAGCCGGGCGGCGGCCTGCTCTCCTCCATCAGCAGCTCCCATGCCATCGACCGCGAATGCATCTACCACACGGATTGGAAAAAGCCCGACACGCGCTCACTCAATATGTGCGAGCTCGGACGTATCTTGAACGATGATAAACTGACACCGCCAATCAAAGCGATCTACGTCTACTCATCAAATCCTGCCGCCACCGCACCCGACCAAGTACAAGTGCTCCGCGGCCTTGCGCGCGAAGACCTCTTTACCGTCGTCCACGAACGCTTCCTCACGGACACAGCGCGCTACGCCGACATCGTCCTGCCCGCGACCTCGTCGCTTGAGGCCGACGATCTCTATTATTCGTACGGAAATTATTGTCTCCAGCGCGGCCGTGCCATTCTCCCGCCCGTCGGCGAAAGCAAATCAAATTGGCAAGTCGCTTGCCTGCTCGCGAAAGGCATGGGCTGGGACGATCCATTTTTTGACCAGACGGACAGCGACCTCGTCGCAGAGCTCATCGAAAGCACGCGACGCTGCTGGGAGCTCCCGCTCGACCTCGACAAACTAAAAAGCGGCGAGCCCGTACCGCTGCCGCTGCCTGAAGACTACAAGATGATGTTCCGCACGCCGTCGGGCAAAATTGAAATCGAGAACCCTGCCGAGACACCGCCGCTCCCCGATCACGTACCTCCGACAGGCGACGACGCTGCGTTCTTTTTCGTCAACGCGCCCGACGCGCGCATCCTCGACAGCTCGTTCAATGAGCGCGAGGAACTCACACGCGGCCACACGATGGAACTGCTCATGCATCCGTCCGACGCCGCCCGCCTGCACCTCGCAGACGGCCAGCGCGTCCGTGCCTCGAATGCACGCGGCGCCGCGACATTCACGCTCATCCTCAGCAAGCGCACGCCGCCCGGCACCGTCGTCAGCGAAGGCGTCTGGTCGCATACGGTCGCGGGCGGCTGCAACACGAACGCCCTCACCTCCCAGCGCCTCACCGACCGCGCCGGCGGCAGCACGTTCTACGATGTCAAAGTGAATGTAGCCGCCATTTAATCCAGTATCCGTTGCACAAGCAGGAATCTCTTGCGCGGTAACGGATGGGACAAGACATCCAACAGAAAACCATCCAACGAGAAAGGACCATCATTTTATGTACGAAGCAGCAAAGCATCGCTATGACACTATGCCCTACGCCCCGAGCGGGCGGAGTGGGCTGCGCCTGCCGCGCGTGGCGCTCGGTTTTTGGCACAACTTCGGCGACACGTCGCGCTACGAGCAAATGGAAGCGCTCGTGCGCACGGCGTTCGACCACGGCATCACGTATTTCGACCTCGCGAACAATTACGGGCCGGCCTATGGCAGCGCTGAAAAGAATTTTGGAAGGCTGTTCCGCGAAAATTTCCGTCCGTACCGCGACGAGCTCGTCATCGCGACGAAAGCAGGCTATGATATGTGGCCTGGCCCTTACGGCAACTGGGGCAGCCGCAAATATTTGCACGCGAGCCTCGACCAGAGCCTCATGCGCATGGGTCTTGACTACGTCGACATTTTCTATCATCACCGCATGGACCCGAACACGCCGCTCGAAGAAACGATGGGCGCGCTCGCGCAGGCCGTGACGTCGGGCAAAGCACTTTACATTGGCCTGTCGAACTACGACGGCCCGACGATGGAAAAAGCTGCTGCGATCCTCGACGAGCTTCATTGCCCGTTCATCGTGAACCAGAACCGCTATTCCCTGTTCGACCGCACCATCGAGCGAAACGGCCTCAAGGAAACCGCCGTGCGCCTCGGAAAAGGCATCGTCGCGTTCAGCCCGCTCGCGCAAGGCCTCTTGAGCGACAAGTACCTCCACGGCATTCCCGAGGACTCGCGCATCCGCCAAGACGGCCGCTTCCTCACAGAGCGCTCCGTCACCAAAGAAAAGCTCGACGCCATCGCCGCACTCAACGACCTGGCAAACGAGCGCAGCCAGACGCTCGCGGAAATGGCGCTCGCCTGGGATCTCAGAGACGGCGTCGTGACGACCGTCCTCATCGGCGCCTCGAAGCCGGAACAGATTTTGCAAAACATCCATGCGCTTGAAAACACGACATTTACAGAAGAAGAATGCACCCGCATCGACGCCATCACGAACCAGCCGGGCGTTCAAGGGTTGATCCGTTGACGGCTCCGCTTGACAAACACGCAGGCAATTCGTAATATAACAGCAAACGTTTACGAATTGTTTGAGAAAGGCATCTTCCATGCTTCCTTCCATTCCGCCGAAATATTTTCTCCCGCTCATCGGGCTTGCCGTCTCCGCTTTTGTTTTCAACACATCGGAATTCATGCCCATCGCGCTGCTCACGGATATCTCCGCCTCGTTCGGAAAGACGCCGGCCGAGACGGGCATCATGATCACGACGTACGCCTGGGTCGTCGGACTGCTGTCGCTGCCGCTCATGCTCGCCGTCTGCCGCATGAACCCGAAGCGCTTGCTGCTCGCTGTCCTCGCGCTGTTCGCGGCCGGGCAGATCGGCTCGGGACTCGCGCCGAGCTTTGCCGTGCTCATGGCCGCCCGCATCGCCGTCGCCTGCGCCCACGCCATTTTCTGGTCGATCACCGCGCCCTACGCGACGCGGCTCGTGACGCGGGAGCATCAGCCCTTCGCACTTTCCTGCGTCGCCACGGGCTCGGCCATCGCCATGATCTTCGGCTTGCCCATCGGGCGCGTCATCGGCCTCGCACTCGGCTGGCGCATGACGTTCCTCTGCATCGCGGGCATCACGCTTCTCGCCCTGCTCTACCTCTGGCGCGTTTTCCCGCAGCTATCGGGCGGCGGGCAGCCGTTTGCCGTCCGCGACTTGCCTGCACTCGTGCGGACGCCTGCCGTCTTCGGTTGTTTCTTTTTGTCTGTCACGTTTGCGACCGGCTATTTCACGGTCTACAGCTACATCGAGCCTTACCTCGGCATGGTCGCGGGCTTCTCGCCTGACGCGATTACGGAAACGCTCATGGCGCTCGGCGTGTTCGGCTTTTTCGGCAGCGTGCTCTTTTCGCGCATGTACGGCACACACCGGACGGCTTGCTTGCTGCTCGGCAGCTGCGGCATTCCCGTCTGCGCGCTGCTCTATGTCTTTGGCGTGTCCATCCCGCCCGTCCTCGTCGCTGTCTGCCTCGCGCTCGGCATGATCTCGACGCTCTTCAACATCACGATGCAGGCCGAGCTCCTCTGCGCGACGAGCCGCGAAGCCGCGCCTGTCGCCACGTCGATCTACTCCGGTCTTTTCAACGTCGGCATCGGCGGCGGCACGGCCATCGGCAGCTTCATCGCAGGCGCCGGCCAATTGCCTGGCATCGGCTTCGTCAGTGCCGCCATCACGGCACTCGCTGCCGCCTACTGCATCTTCATCTTCCTGCCCAGCCTCCGAAAAAAATCCGCCGCATGAATTGATTCGATGCAGCACAAAATGATATACTGGAGCCAAAGATTTCACGCCCGAAAGGAGACCGCTATGAAAACCATCGCCCTCATTGCCCACGACAAGAAGAAAAACGAGATGCTCGAATTTGTCGGGCATCACAAAGACCTGCTCGCGCGCTTCCACCTCGTCGCCACGCGCACGACCGGCACGCTCATCAAGGATACGTTCGGCCTCGATGTCGAGACCATGATGTCCGGCCCGCTCGGCGGTGACCAGCAGATCGGCGCGCTCGTCGCGACGGAAAAGGTGCACTGCGTCATCTTCCTGCGCGACCCGCTGACGAGCCAGCCGCACGAGCCAGACATCAACGCTCTCCTGCGCCTCTGCGATGTCCACAACATCCCGCTCGCAACCAATCGCAAGAGCGCGCACATCCTCTTGAAATACGTCGCGGAGAAAGAAGCAGAAGAAGACGCCGCGAAAAAAGCCTGAACCACCACCATCGAAACAAAAACAAACTGCCGCCCGCAATGAGCAAACAGTCTCATTGCGGGCGGCAGTTTTATCATCAACGCACAGTCAAGGAGCTTCCACGTCATCGAGCCACGTCACATGCCCCGTCTCGATATCGTAAACGGCGCCGCAAACGCGATGCGCTTCGCCGCCTTGCAGGTCTGCGCGGATGCAGCGCACGGAATTTTCCGCATTGAGCCGCGTCGCCTTACGCGGGTCTTTTTCCGTACCAATGCCCTCACGAATCGCACGTGTGATGACGCCGATATTTCCATCCGTCTCGCCTGCAATGGCCGCGCCGACGGCGCCGCAGTGCGTATGACCGAGCACGACGGTCAGCGGCACATGCAAATGATGTGCTGCGTACTCGATACTTGCAAGCTCATGCGCACCAATGACGCTGCCTGCCGTGCGGATGACGAAGAGATCACCCATGCCGCACGAGAAAATCGCCTCGGGAATCACGCGCGAATCCGAACATGTCACGACGGTCGCGAACGGCTGCTGGCCCTTCGACGTACGTGCGCGGATCTCCTTCGATACATCCCCGGCGTAAGCTCCGCTTGCTTCATAACGCTTTGCACCTTCGCATAAGCGTTCCAAACTCTTTTCAGACTCCATGTTCTTTCCTCCTCAGAGAACGATCCTGACAAATTGCGCCATCTGGAAAATGTTCAACGAACGATACAATCAATCATCTGCTCATTACTCCGCAAGCGTCCCATGCGCGAAATGCGCCGTGCTGCCTTTCGGGGTCTTCACGACTTCGATGCGGTCGCTGATGCAGGCCGCGAGCTCTTTGACATGCGAGATGATGCCGATGACGCGACCGCCCTCCTGAAGCTTCATGAGCGCCTTGAGCACCGTGTCGAGCGTTTCCTCGTCAAGCGAGCCAAAGCCCTCGTCGATGAACATCGTGTCGAGGCGGATGCCCTCGGCGTAGCGCGTGACCGTGTCGGCAAGGCCGAGCGCGAGTGCGAGCGACGCGAGGAACGATTCGCCGCCCGAGAGCGACGACGTCTCGCGCGTCTTGCCCGTGAAATCGTCGAACACGGCGATGGCAAGGCCTTCGAATGCATGACCATTCGCTTCCTTGCCAATCTTGAGCGCATAGCGTCCGCTGCTCATGAGGCCGAGGCGCTCGTTCGCTGCCGCCATGACATCGCGGAAGATCGAGCGCTGGATATACGTCTGGAAATGGACGCGGTACGGCCGCTCGGCGCACGCGACTTGCGCGAGGTGGCCGACGACGCGCGCCTTTTCCGCGAGCGCCGCTTCCTCTTTCTGGAACTTCGCGAGGCAGTCGAGCTGCTTCCGTTCTTGTGCGAGGCGAAGCTCGGCAGACTTCGCCGCTTCCACGGCCTGCTTCCAAAGAGCGCCTGCCGTTTGCGCCGCCTTTGTCAATGCCGCCATATCCGGGCGCGCCTTGCCCTTCGTCTGCCACGCGGCCTGTTGGCGCTCGGTCTCATGCTGGAGCTTCTCATCTTCAAATTTCCGAATCCGCCGCTCGACGCGTTTCAAAAATTCCGTGTCACGCCACTCGTCTTCGATGGCAGATTGATAATCCACAAGTGTGGCGAACCCTGCTATCACACGTGCGTCCTCAAAGGCGTGCGCGGCTTTTGCCGCTTCCATGCGCTGCGCTTCGGCATAGGTGTGGCTGCTCTCGGCCTTTGCCTGCGCGCGCGAGTACGCGGTTTGCGCCGCTTGCGCATTCTTTTGTGCTGTCTCAAATGCTGCTTCGAGGTCATGCGCCTCTTTTGCCGCCTGACGTGCAGCCGCGGCGACCGCCGCCTCATCTTCAGAAACGCCAGCTGGCAGTGCGTCGCGTGCCGCCGCGAGTTTGCCGGTCGCTTTCGCTGCTTCCGCTTTGCGACGTTCCTGTGCGCTTTGCCTTGCTGCCTGTGCTTTTTCCGCCCGAGTGAGCGCGGCTTCTGCTGTCTGGATTTCTTCCTCCGTCGGCACGATGTCTTCCGTCGTCGCCGGATGCGGATGCTCCGTCGCACCGCAGACGGGACATGGCTCGCCATCCACGAGGCCTTGCGCGAGTGCGAACGCCTTTCCCGCACGTTCGAGCAGATGCAGGCGATCCACCTGCTTCTTCGCCGCCGCGACAACGTCGATCGCCTTCTCATTCGCCGCCGCTTCGCGCTTTGCCGCCGCTTCTGCCATCTTCGCCTGTTCCTTGAGCGCTCCCAGCGCGCGTACGTGCTCCTGCGCTTCCGCAAGTTTCTGGGCACGGAGCTTCGCCGCCTCGCGGACGTCGCTCTTTGCCTTTGCTGCTTCAAATGCACTCTGTGCCGCTTTCAACGTTGCTTCTGCTGCATGGAACGCCTGCATGGAACGCTCGGCTTCCTTGGCACTCTGCTCGGCGGACGCGGCACTATTTTTCGCTTGTGCCTCCTTGTCGATGAGCGTGACGGCACGCTTTGCGCGTTCGAGTTTCTGCCGGTATTCATCGACATCCGGCTGTTTCCGTGCATCGTCTTTCTGCGCCGCCTCAGCCTGTGCGAGCTTTTCAAACCAGTCCACGAGCGCCGTGCCGTCCGCGAGCGCTTTTTGCGCCGTCGTATGCTGTTTTTCCGTTATGTCAACGGCTTGCTGCTTCGCTGCGAGGCCTGCTTTTTCTTCTTCCGCTGCCTGTTGGAGCGTTACGACATCCGGGACGCCGGCATCTGCGAGGATGCGTTCCTGTTCGCGGCGGTTCTCGTCGTTCGCCTGCCGGATCGCGTCGGCGCGTTCTTTGAGTTTCCGTTCGAGCACGCCATATTTTCCCGTGTCGAACAGCGTCGTCATGAGCTTGCTGCGCTCATTCGAATTCGCCGTGAGGAACGTGCGAAATTCGCCTTGCGGCAATAGCACGACTTGGCGAAATTCATTGCACTGAAACCCCGTGAGCGCCACGATGCGCTCCGTGACAGCGCCCGTCTTGCTCGCGACGAGATGTTCCTCGCCGTTCACGATTTCATAGAGCGCCGCCGTCGCCTGGCGCGCTGTCTTGTTCCCTTCGACGGTATACGTCGGTGTGCGGTGGACACGGTAGCGCGCCCTCCCGAGGGAAAATATGAGCTCGACCCCGGTCTTCATGGTCTTGTCCACAAAATCCGAGCGCATCATCGTACCGGAGCGCGCCGAGCCGCTCGCCTCGCCATAGAGCGCGAATGCCAGGCCATCAAGGATCGTCGTCTTGCCCGCACCCGTCTTGCCGTGGATCAGGAACATCGTGCTGCCCGCGAGCCCTGCGTCAAAATCAAGCTCGACACGTCCCGTGTACGGGCCGAAGGCCTGCATCGTAAGTTTGTGCAGAATCACGCCTGCTCCCTCCTCTCGCGCTCCATTTCGTCGAAACATTCGATGAGCACTTGGCGCTGCGCGTCCGTAAGCTGCTCGCCCTCGGTGTTGTCCGTAAAAAATTCGCTGAACAGCGTCACATCCGACTTCTTTTTCTGCTCGTCATGCGACTGCAAGGCGAGCGCGTCCGCATCCTTTGCCTTCCAATTCGGCCGCGTCAGCGTGAAAAGATTCGGATACACGCCTTGCAGCTTCTCATACGCATTCAGAATCGTGTCCGTATCGAACAAATCCACACGGATGTAATCATCGTGCGGCTTCTCGTCGAACCCGTCGCTCATGAGCTGTTCCATTGTCCCTCGGACAATGCGCACATCATGCTTTGGCGTCAGCGGCATGAACTTCTGCGTGACACTGCCGTCTTTGTCCATGTCCACGAGAATCGCGCCTTTCTTTTGCCCCGCTTCGTCAAACGAATACTTGAGCAGCGACCCCGAATAACGGATCGTCTCCGCCCCCGCCCGCTGCGGGCCGTGCAGATGGCCGAGCGCTGTGTAGTTAAAAGATGTGAAATGCGCTGGCCGCACCTGGTCCGTGCCGCCGACGGACAGCGGGCGCTCCGAATCCGAGGTCACGCCGCCCGCGAGGAACGCATGCGCGATGGCGACGGAACGCGTGCCTGTGGGAATGTGCATTCGAGCATCCAGCACAACAAGTTCCATCGCTTCATCATAAGACAATGTTTTTTCTACGCCAAATGCCTCACGCACTTCAAGCGGCGAGGCGAATGGCAGCAGCGAAAAATACACCGGCCCGTACGCATCTTCCAATACGACCGGCGCTGCGCCTTTCCGCACATGGCCGGCGAGATACACGCGACTTTTCGCGAGCACCGTGCGGCCGAAGTCGATGCGGCTCGCGCTGTCATGGTTGCCTGCGATGTAGAGCACGGGGAGTTTCATCTCCGTCAGCTTTGAAAGCACTTCGCTCATGAGATCGACCGCCTCCGCTGGCGGCACGCTGCGATCGAAAATATCCCCCGCGATGACGACGGCATCCACGCGTTCCTCTTTTGCAAGCAAAAGAAGCTCTTCGAGCACGTAGCGCTGATCCTCAGTCTGATAGCGCTGCCCGAAGAGCTTGCCTAGATGCCAGTCGGCGGTATGAAGAAAACGCATGGTCAGCCTCCCCTGCCGATAGCAGAATCATCCAATTGTAAAACATCACATGGGCGTGAACGGCGTCGACACGCGCACGAACGTGCGGCCGCAGCTGCATGTCTCACGCCGCAGGCTCACGGCCTGCCCCGTGCGGAAGCGGAACAGCGGCAAGGCCTCGGCCGCGAGCGACGTCAGCACGAGTTCGCCCATCGCATTGTCGCCCTCGACCGGGTCGCTGCCACCGAACGCGACGATTTCCGGATACCAGAAATCCTCCTGCACGTGCTGCCCCTGCTGCTCTGCGCACTGGAACAAGATGCCCGCCGTGCCGACCTCGGCCGCCGCATAAAAATTGTACATCGTCGCGTGCGCACGCTCGACGACATGGCGCTGCAAGAGATTCATGAGACCTGTTTCATTCAGGCAGAAAAAACTCTTGATCGGCGTATCCGCGAGCTCCTTGCCCGCCGCCTGCATCTGGATGATCAGCTGCATGATAAGTTGCGGCGTGCTGACGACGGCATCGAGGCTCACGAGCTCGACGAGACGCAGCCAGCTGCGATAATCCGTGCCAAGCGGCACGGCCGTCGCGCCGAGGAATTCGAGCGCGTATTGGACATCCTGCAGTCGGCTGTCCGCCATGTCGCCCTGCACGCCGACGGTCGATGCCTTTGTCACGCCGCCCGCGACGAGCGCGCGCGCCATCATCTCGACATTGTGCGCGATGTCGCCATTGCTGTAGAGGTGCAACATCTCGCTGGCCACCTGCTTCAGATAGCTCACGCGCAACACGCTGCTCATCGGCATCGTCAGCCGGTCCATCGCCGGCACCTGGCGCAGCTCGATCGGCGTGAGAAACGGGAGTTTCCGGATGTCCGCGAGCGACTGGATGTCGTCAGGCCCGACGCCAGCCGCCGCGAAGCGCTGCTGGTAAAACGAGGACTTTTCCGCCGCCCACCGTACCGCTTTTTGGAGACGTTCGAGCTGGAGCGCCTGCAGCTTTTCCCGCGGCATCGTCTCGATCTCGGCATTCGCAAACATCAGCAAAACTCCTCGTTCCCTGGGTCTTCAAATTATAACGGCTTCTGATAGAAGAACGGCTGGAAGCTCGTGTAGCCGAGCTTGCGGAAGTTCAAAATCGCCTCCGTCGCGCCGACGAACAAGATGCCGCCTGGTTTCAATGCGCGGAAGAAATTCGCATAGAGCTGGTCTTTCGCTTCTTCCGTGAAATAAATGACGACGTTGCGGCAAAGAATGAGGTCGAAACCCGATTCAAACGGGTCTTTGAGCAAATTGTGGCGCTTGAACTCGATGACGCGCTTGATCTCATCCTTGACGGCGAATTTGCCGCCGTCGACGCGGTCGAAATAACGCGCGCGGCGCTCCGGCGTCATGCTCTTGAGCTCGTTGTCATTGTAGACGCCCGCTTTCGCCTTTGCGAGGATCTCGATGTCGAGGTCCGACGCGAGGATGCGATGCTTCACGCCCGGCGTGAGTTCTTTCAAAATGATTGCGAGCGAATACGGCTCGGCGCCGATGGAGCAACCCGCACTCCAAATGTTCAGGCGCGGCGAACGCTTCAAGAGGTCGGGGATGACATCCGTCTCCAGCTTGCCGAATTTTTCTGGCGTGCGGAAGAACTCCGACACGTTGATCGTCAGATACTCGATGAACGCCGCGAAATCATCCTTGTCCTGCGCGACATGGTCGAAATACGCCGTATACCCCGGGAACTTCCCACGCGTCACGAGATTGCCGATGCGCCGCTTCATCTGCGGCTCCTTGTACAAATCGAGATCGATCTCCGTCTTCGCCTTGAGCTTCTTCTTGAACTCCGCCCAATCCTTATCGTCCATCATAAAAACATGCCTCCCATCAGCTTTTTGCACGGAACAACATTTTCTATTTGTTTTATATTCCATAACGTGCGACGAAATTCCTGCTTTGTAAAAAAAAATAGTGACAAGCACATAAGCCTGCCACAAAATAGGGTTTTATCCTCTGAGCGATCATCATCGCCAAGATAATATCTTCGGCGCAACAGAACCAGCGTCAAACATCCCGCCGAAGAATCGCATACGACTCGACGGGATGCGCCATGCGGATGTGAACGATCTGCTGCGGGTGCGGCGCGCGGTCGATGGGCATGCCGTCTTCGTCCGTCATGTCCGTCAACGTTTGTCGAAAACCTGACAAGGTCGGCTGGAACAGCTCGATTTCCTCGCCGACACGCATGTGATTGCGCTGCTCGACCGTCGCCCAGCCCGTCGCCGCGTCATACGCACGCACGAGGCCGATGAAGTCCGACGTCTGCTCGTAGGACGACGAGCCATAAATCTGATCGTCTGCCGTCGTCCGGTGCAGCGCGAAGCCTGTCGTATAGGGGCGATGCGACACCTTGCCGAGTTCCTCCGTCCACGCGGGGTCGATGGCGAAATGCGTGGGGTCTGCGGCGTAGGCGTCGAGAGCCTGCCGATAGGCTTTCGTGACGCTCGCGACGTAGTGCACGCTCTTCATGCGGCCTTCGATTTTCAGGCTGTCGACGCCCGTCGCGATCACGTCGGCGAGCTGCGGCAGGAGACAGAGGTCTTTCGAGTTCAGGATGTACGTGCCGTGCTCGTCTTCGGTGATGGGATAAAATTCGCCCGGACGTTTTTCTTCGACGAGCGCGTATTGCCAGCGGCACGATTGCGCGCAAGCGCCACGGTTCGCATCACGGCCGGTCATGTACGCGGACAGCAGGCAGCGCCCCGACATCGAAATGCACATGGCGCCGTGGACGAACATCTCGAGCTCGATGTCAACAGCGGAGCGGATCGCCGCGATTTCTTTGAGCGACAATTCACGTGCCAGCACGACGCGCGCCGCGCCAAGCGCTTTCCAAGCGCGGACGGCGGCGGCGTTCACCGTGTTCGCCTGCGTGCTGACATGGAGCGAGAGCTCGGGGACCACCTCACGTGCGATGGTGAAGACGCCGAGATCGGCGACGAGCAGCGCGTCGACGTGGATGCTGGCGAGGAAGCGCAGAAACGCAGACAAGCCGACCATGTCGCCATCATGCGGATAGCTGTTGACCGTGACATAAATACGTTTGCCGCGTTCATGCGCAAACGCGACCGCTTCCTGCAGTTCTTCGTTGGAAAAATTCCCGCCGAGCGCGCGCAGGCCAAACGATTTGCCGCCAAGGTACACAGCATCCGCGCCATAGGCGAGCGCCATTTTCAACTTTTCCAGCGTGCCGGCCGGCGCGAGGAGTTCTGGACGTTTTTGTTCGGTCATATCGTTCCCCCTTCCCTGCGGACGCGCGTCCGCGCCAAGCCGTCGCCGCGTGGGAAAATCTCGGTCTCGTACGGCGGCGTCTGGACGAGCTTCAGATATTCTTGCAGCCGCTGCACGATCGTCTCGAAGCGCCGCGGCATCATGACGGGATGGTGCACGTAGCCGCGGAACAGGACATTATCGGCGACGATGGTACCGTCGGGTTCTAACATCGGCGTCACTTTGCGGAAATAATCAGGATACTGCGCTTTCGCCGCGTCGAGGAAGATGAAATCGTACGTTCTTCCTTCTTGCGCCAAGCGCGCGGCAACCTCGCCCGCGTCGCCAAGGTATTGCGTGATGCGTTTGCCGTACGTTGTGCGCGCAAAATTCGCCTGTGCCTCCGCATAACGTTCCGGCGATAATTCCACGGTATCCACAACGCAATTCGAGGGCGCGAGCGAGAGCGCCAAGAGCGCGGAATAGCCGATGGCTGTGCCGAGCTCGAGGATGCGATGCGGCTGCGCTTCGCGGATGAACTGCGCGTAATAGCGGCGTCCATTCTCATTCAAGATCGGCACATCGTGCGCAACGGCGTAACGTTCCATTTCCTGCAAGAGCTGCGGAAGTTCCAACATTTCCACGTCAACGCACTTCATTGACGACGGCTTCATGGGCGGCGTAGGTGCGCGAGTAATGGTTGTGCCCGTCGCGGTCGGCGACGAAGTAGAGATAATCCGTGTTCGCTGGATAGAGCACGGCCTCAATGGCGGCCATGCCCGGGCTCGCGATGGGGCCGGGCGGCAGGCCTTTGTGCTGGTACGTGTTGTATGGCGAATCGACGGTCGTGTCCGCGAGCGACAGGTCTTCCTTCGGATCGTCGCGCAGATATTGGAACGTCGTGTCCGACTGCAGCGGCATGCCCATCTTCAAGCGCTTCCAAAAGACTTGCGCGACAATCGGCCGGTCTTCCGCGTAGCGCACTTCTTTCTCGACGAGCGAGGCAAACGTGATGAGCTCATAAATCGAGAGATCGAGCTCTTTCGCGCGGGCGCGGAGTTTCGGCGTCAGGCGCTCGTCCATGTCCGTGGACATTTCCTTGAGGATCGTGTCAACGTCGTAGTCGGAGCGCAGCTCGTACGTGTCGGGGAACAAAAAGCCTTCGCAGTCATAGTAAACATCGTCCGTCGGCGTGATGTAGCTGTAGGGTCGATATGATTTCGCCTTCTGCAAAAATTCCTTTTCGTCGACGATGCCCTCGTCGCCGAGGCGCTTCGCGATGTCCTGGATGCGGAAGCCCTCGGGAATCGTGAACTTGATGCGCGTCGTCTCGCCATTCACGAGTTTTTGCAGGACGTCACGCGGCTCCATGCCCGGATGAAGTTCGTAGATGCCCGTCTTGATCTGGTTGTCATAGCCATTCATCTTCGCAACGAACCAAAATTTCCAATGGCTCGTGATGACGCCATGGTCTTCGAGCTCCTGCCCGATTTCCTTTGACGTCCGGCCGGCCGTGACGTGGAGATAAATCTTCGCGTCCGAAGTCTGCGCCGTCGTCGCGGTGGGCTCGGACGACGAGCAGCCGACGAGCGTGGCGATGCCGATGAGGCCGACGAAGACGAGCACGACGCCGAGCGCGCCAAGCCCCATGGCCAAGTGTTTCTGTTTTTCCGTCGCCTGGCTCCAAGCGTCGGCCGCATGATCTTTGCCCTGCGCGATGAGGTTCCCAAGCTCTTCACGCACGGTGTCCCATGATTCCTGCAGTTTTTGCTTCAAAACAAGCCGCCCTTCCCTTTTTCATCCCATCTGTCATGTAAAAAAAAGACTGTCGCAGTTACGAAAAACGTTTCGTAAGCCTGCAACAGTCCTTTCCCAATTCAATCTTCTTCGCTTTCCTCGACGAGCTCGTCATAGGCCGCCTGGAAGCGTTCGAATTCTTCTTCCGTCGGCTCGACGTATTCTTCCTCGCCGTGCGCATTCGTGAGAATCTTGGCGACGATGACATCTTCGTCCCCGTCTTCGCAGCCGCAGCCGCACGCGCTGCCCGCGTCTTCTTCGTCGTCATGAATGCCGACGAGGATTGCATACTGCTCGCCATCGACGGGGAGGATCATTTCCTCTTCATAGAGATACGTATTCCCGTCTGCATCTTCGATCTCGATGACGGGCGCGCCGTCTTCGACAAAATCTTTTTCGTCTGCCATATCGTTCACCTCGTGTCAAAAATTCCATGTTAACGCCATTCTACTCGATACGGCCCACGCTTGTCAACGCGCGCCGGATGGAAGGCTGTCGAGAAAGCCTTGCAAAATGAACACGGCCGCCATCTTGTCGATGACTTTCTTGCGCTTTTTGCGCGAAAGGTCGGCTTCTAAAAGCGAGCGCGTCGCGGCGACGGTCGAGAGGCGTTCGTCCCAGAACGTGACGTCGACGTCCGGATAGCGCTCCTTTACGCTCGCCATGAAGTCCTTGACGATGTCGCAACGCTCGCCTTCCGTGTTATTGAGATTTTTCGGCAGGCCGGAGACAAGTGATGTCGTCTCATACTGCGCCATGAGCTCGCCGAGGCGCGCGAGGTCGCGCTCCAGTCCTTTGCGGCGGATGGTCTCCACACCTTGCGCCGTGAGGCCGAGCGGATCCGAGACGGCGATGCCGATCGTGCGGTCGCCGACATCGAGGCCGAGATAGCGCTTCATTTCGCTTTCTCCAAGTACGAGCGCACGAGCTCTTCCAAGAGTTCATCGCGTTCGAGCCCCCGGATCTTGCTGCGCGCGTCGCCATGGCTCGTGATATACGCCGGGTCGCCCGAAAGCAGATAGCCGACGAGCTGATTGATCGGGTTGTAGCCTTTTTCTTCCATGGCCTTGCAAACGTCGCGGATGATCGTCTCCGCTTTGTTCTCGTCGCTCCCGAATCGGAACATCATCGTTTCTTCGCTGACCATTGTGATCCCTCCAAAAGCACTTGATGCCACTTATCATATCATACTTTGATAGAAATTCCTATGAAAAAACCTGCGAAGAGGCATACCTTCGCAGGTTTTTTCATATTATGAGGAACTTTCGTTCAGCTATTGCTTCGTCGTACCCTTAGCCGCAAGCGGCATAAGCGACCACATCGGCGCTAAAGCGCCGTGTGTCTGCTTATCCACCGCTACGCGGTCCCCCTTCCCCTGAGGGGAAGGCTGCTGGAGTCGCAACGCTTGGCAACAATTCCAACAACGGATGGAATCTTAGAACATATCGTGTTCGATCATATACTCTGCAATCTGGAGCGCGTTGAGCGCCGCGCCTTTGCGGATCTGGTCGCCGCAGACCCAGAGGTTCAGGCCGTGCGCGATGGATTCGTCTTTGCGGATGCGGCCGACTTCGACGTCGTTTTTGCCGGACGTGAAGAGCGGCATCGGATAGGATTGCTGCGACGGGTCGTCTTTGACGATGGCGCCCGGGAACGCGTCGATGGCTTTGCGCGCGGCTTCGACCGTGACGTCGTCTTCGAATTCGATGTTGACGCTTTCGGCGTGGCTGCGATAGACCGGCACGCGGACGGTCGTCGCCGTCACGGGGAGATCGGGCTCGCCGAGGATCTTGCGCGTCTCATTGACCATCTTCATTTCCTCTTTCGTGTAGAGGTTGTCATAGAAGACGTCGATCTGCGGGATGAGGTTGAACGCGATCTGATAGTGCTTCGGGAACTTCGCGCCCGGCAGGATGTTCGCGACGGGCTCTTTGCCGTGTGCGATGTCGTCGACCTGCTGCTCGAGCTCGGCCATGGCTTCCTTGCCGCCGCCGGAGACGGCCTGGTACGTCGAGACGACGATGCGCTTGATCTTCGAAAGGTCGCGGAGCGGCTTCACGGCCATCATCATGATGATCGTCGAGCAGTTCGGGTTCGCGATGATGCCTTTATGATCTTTGATGGCCTCGGGGTTGACCTCGGGCACGATGAGCGGCACTTCGGGATCCATGCGGAACGCGCTCGAGTTGTCGATGACGACGGCGCCGGCTTTGACGGCCGCCGGGGCAAACTGCTTGCTCGCGGCGCCGCCTGCGAACAGGGCGATCTGCACGCCTTCGAACGAATCATCCGTCGCTTCTTCGACGGTGTAGTCCTTGCCCATGAAGTTGATGATCTTGCCGGCGGAGCGCTTCGAGGCGAGGAGTTTCAACTCGGCAAAGGGGAAATGGCGTTCTTCGATGAGGCGCAGGAATTCCTGGCCGACAGCGCCCGTCGCGCCGAGGATGGCGACATTGTATTTCTTCATCTATGGTTCAACCTTTCTCTTGATGAAATGGCAATCAAAATTCCAACAGCTTGTCCAGCCCGACGGTCAGTCCTTTGAGGCTGCGGACGCGCTTCGCCGCGAGCACGACGCCGGGCATGAACGATTCGCGGTTCATGGAGTCGTGGCGGATCGTCAGCGTCTGGCCGAGGCCGCCGAAGATGACTTCCTGATGCGCGACGTAACCGGGCAGGCGGATGCTGTGGATGTGCATGCCTTCGAGACAAGCGCCGCGCGCGCCTGCGAGTTTTTCTTTCTCGTCGGGATGACCTTGCTTGTGCGCCTCACGGACTTCCGCGATCATCTGCGCGGTCTGCACGGCCGTGCCCGAGGGCGCGTCGAGCTTCTTGTCGTGATGGAGCTCGATGATCTCGACCTCCGGCAGATATTTCGCCGCCTGCCGCGCCATGACCATCATGAGCACGGCGCCAATAGCGAAGTTCGGCGCGATGAACGCAGGCGTGTCATTCGCTTCCGCGAGCTTCGCGATCTCCGCTTTCTGCGCGTCCGTGAGGCCCGTCGTGCCGACGACCGGCGACACTTTGGCCGCGAGCGCGGTCTTAACATTTTCAAACACGACATCGGGCCGCGTGAAGTCCACCATGACCTCGGGCTGCAAGCGCTCGAGCGCTGCCTTGAGGTCCGTCTCCACGGTCACGCCGGCATGCGGCAAGCCGACAAGCTCGCCCGCATCCGCGCCGCCCGTGAGGTCGACTGCACCGACCAGCTTCAAATCCGCATCGTCCTGCACCGCTTTGAGCACCGCTTGCCCCATGCGGCCGCAGGCACCATTTACTAACACCGTCGTCAAATTGTATACGCCTCCAACAAAAATATGTCCCCATTGTATCCCATGTACGCTGGGCGTGTCAAGATGTACATTTTGTGGGGATGAAGCTCGCGGGTCCGATGTCATTGCGTTCTGTTGCCGAACCGTACGAGTTCAGCAGCCTCTCCCCCTAGGAAAAGCAGACGCAAGGCGCTTTAGCGTCTATGCGGTCGCTTTATCCTTTAGGTAGAGGTGCCGAGCTTGCGAGGCGGAGAGGGTACAAGGGTGCGATAGCAAAGCGACATTCGCAGAAGTTTCGAAGCATCTCGTAGTACGTACTGCTTCGAAATTGCGAGAATCACGTTACGTATTTGCACCCTTGTACCCTTTCCACCGCTTCGCGGTCCCCCTTCCCCGGATGGGAAGGCTGCTGGGGTTCGTTACGCTTAGCAACAGTTCGTCAGGTGTTCGTGATATGCTCAAACTGTTCCTTATATTGCGCAGTAAGAATCGGCACGACGAAGCTCAAGTCTTCTTTTCTTCCGAGTGTTTCCTGCGCGGCTTTCCGTGCTTCGAGCAAGATATCGGTGTCTGTCAGCACGTCTGCGATCTTGAGGTCGGGGAGGCCGTGCTGATGCGTGCCGAAGAACTGGCCGGGGCCGCGGAGGCGGAGGTCTTCTTCGGCGAGCTGGAAGCCGTCTTGCGTCGCGGCGAGGATGCCGAGGCGCTCGCGGGCTTGAGCGCTTTCGTTGTCCGAGACGAGGATGCAGAACGAGGCCTGCGTGCCGCGTCCGATGCGGCCGCGGAGCTGATGAAGCTGCGCGAGGCCGAAGCGGTCGGCGTGCTCGACGACGAGCGTTGTCGCATTTGGCACGTTGACGCCGACTTCGATGACGGTCGTCGAGACGAGCACGGCGAGCTTGTTTTCATAAAATGCCTGCATGACATCATCTTTTTCCGCGTCTTTCATGCGGCCATGCACGAGGCCGATGGGGATGCCGCGCAGGATGCCATAGCGCAGTTCATCGTAGACATCGGCAGCGGACGGGAGGTCGCTTTCCTCGCCGGATTCGATGAGCGGGCAGACAACGTAGGCCTGCCGCCCCTGCTCGGCTTGCGTGCGGACATACTGGTAGATGAGCGGGCGGCGGTCGGACGTGCGCAAAAACGTGCGGATGGGCTGGCGGCCCGGCGGCAGCTCTGTGATCTGCGAGACGTCGAGGTCGCCGTAGACAGTCAGCGTCATCGTGCGCGGGATCGGCGTCGCGGTCATGACGAGGACATCAGGCGTCACGGAGCTGCGCTTTTCGAGGACGGCGCGCTGCTCGACACCAAAGCGGTGCTGCTCATCCGTAACGACGAGGCCGAGCTTTGCAAACTGCACGCCTTCCGAGAGGAGCGCATGCGTGCCGATGACGATGTCGACGTCATGCGCGGCGATGCGCTCGTGCATGGCGGCGCGCTGCTTTGGCGTCAGGTGGCCGGAGAGGAAGCCGATGCGGATCTTTGTATCCGCGAGCTGCGCGGTGAAGGAATCGTAATGCTGGCGCGCGAGGATTTCCGTCGGCGCCATGAGCGCGCCCTGATAGCCGTTTTCGACGGTCTTGACGAGCGCGAGCAGCGCAAGCACGGTCTTTCCGGAGCCGACGTCGCCTTGCACGAGGCGGCGCATGGGCGTAGGCTGTTCCATGTCGCGGCAGACATCCTGCCAAGCTTGCGCTTGGCCGCGCGTCAAGGAAAAGGGCAAGTTTTCCAGCACGCTGCGGACGAGCGTGCTCGACGTCAGATGGCGGACGCCGGTGGATTGCTCGGCGCTCGTTTTTTTCAGCAGCAGCAGGCCGCATTGGATGAGATAGAGCTCTTCGAACGCCAGGCGGCGGCGGGCTTCTTTCAGCGTCTCGGCGTCGCTTGGGAAATGGATGGCCGCCCAGGCCGCGCGGCGCGGCATCAGATGGTTCGCCGCGATGACGGAGGCCGGCAGGACTTCGGGAAGTTCCGGAAGGTTTTCCAGAAGCGTGCGGAGCACCGTGCGGAAAAATTTTTGGTTCATTCCATCGACGGCCGCGTAGACGGGCAGGATGGCGAGATGCGCCGCCCCGCTCTCGCTGTCTTCGAGGAATTCATAGGAATGAATCTGGTTGACGGCCAGTTGTCCGCGTCCGCCATACGCAAAGGCGGGCCGCCCCGTCACGAGGACGCGGCGACCCGTCTTGAGTTTCGGTTTGAGAAACGGCTGGTTGAACCACGTGACCTGGACGAATCCCGTGCCATCGCCGACAAGCGCCGTGAGGATCGTCATGTTGCGGCGGCCGGCTTTTTTCTCCGTGACATTCGCGATCGTGCCGGAAAATGTCGCCTGCTCGCCGACAATCAGCTGCGAGATCGGCGTCTGCACGGACTGGTCTTCGTAGGCGCGCGGGACGTCCGTCAGGAGGTCGTGCACGGTCACGATGCCGAGTCGCGCGAGCAGCTTCGCCTTCTTCGGGCCGATGCCCTTGAGATATTGTACGGAATCGGTCAGTTTCACAGACGGTTCCCCTTTCTAGGAATGAATGCGTTCCGCGCCGTCCGCTATACAGCAATCAATCCACCGTCGGCACAGGAATGCCGAGGTGTTCATACGCCGCAGGCGTGACGACGCGGCCACGGGCGGTGCGATTGAGGAATCCGAGCTGGATGAGGAACGGCTCGTAGACATCCTCGATCGTGTCCGTCGATTCGCTGATGGCGGCCGCGAGCGTGTCGAGGCCGACGGGGCCGCCGCCGAATTTCTTGATCATGGCCAAGAGCATGCGCCGGTCCGTGTGGTCGAGACCGCGGCGGTCGATCTCGAGCATCTTGAGCGCCTTGTCCGCGATCTCGGACGTGATGACGCCCGTGCCCTCGATTTGGGCGACGTCGCGCACGCGCTTGAGCAATCGGTTCGCGATGCGCGGCGTGCCGCGCGAGCGGCGGGCGATCTCGATGGCGCCCGTGTCCTCGATAGGAATCTTGAGAACTTCCGCTGCCCGCTTGATGATCGTCACGAGCGCATCGGTCTCGTAGTATTCGAGTCGCGAGATGACGCCGAAGCGGTCGCGGAGCGGCGGCGCGAGCGCGCCGGCTTTCGTCGTCGCACCGATGAGCGTGAACGGCGCGATGTCGAGGCGGATCGATCGCGCTGACGGCCCTTTGCCGATGATGATGTCGAGCGTGAAATCTTCCATGGCCGAATACAGCACTTCCTCGACGCTGCGCGACAGGCGGTGGATCTCGTCGATGAACAGCACGTCGCGCTCTTCGAGGTTCGTCAGGAGCGCCGCGAGATCGCCTTGGCGCTCGATGGCCGGCCCCGACGTCTGACGGAAATTCACGCCGAGCTCATTGGCGATGATGCCGGCGAGCGTCGTCTTGCCGAGGCCTGGCGGACCGTAGAGCAGCACATGGTCAAGCGCCTCGCCGCGCGACAGCGCCGCCTGGATGAAAATCTGGAGATTCGATTTCACCTTGTCCTGGCCGATGTACTCTGCGAGCCGGTGCGGGCGCAAGCTGTACTGCCAATCGTCCGCCGTCTGCTCGTCCGGCGTGATGATGCGCGATTCGAGGTCCTCCATCGAAAAATCGTCCAACTCCCTACGTCCTTTCTGTCAGCGTCCGAATGCTACCTTAGAGCGCAAGTTCTTCCAGCACATCGCCGGTTGCCATGTCATAAATGCGGATGACGCCGTTTTCGAGTGTCGCGCACGTCTGCTTGCCGTCGCTGCGCTTTGAGAGCGCGGCTGAGCCAGGATTCAAGAACACCGTATCACCGCGCTTTTCGAGCACGGTCGTGTGGATGTGGCCGCTAATGAACAGGTCGGCATGGAACTTTTTCGCCCACGCGTCTTTTTCCGCATCCGTCATGCACGCATCGCCATGCGTCACGAGGATGCGCAGGCCGGAGGCGATGACAAATGCGTACGGCGCGCAAATCGGCACGTCGAGGCAGCTCTCGTCCACGGAAGAATCGCAATTGCCCCGCGCGATCACGACGGGCACATTGGATGTATTAATCCGTTCCACCAACCCCGCGGGATTGTAATCCGTCTTGCGCGGATTTCGCGGCCCATGATACAACACATCGCCGGCGTGGAGGATCATCTCCGCGCCGCCAAAAAATTTCGAAACTGCATCCGCCCAGGCCAGCTCGTGGCCGTGGGTGTCGCTGATGATGCCAAACTTCATTATTTGCCAACCTTCTTCAAAAGATTTGCCATTTCCATGGCAGACATTGCCCCATCTGCGCCCTTATTCCCGGCTTTTGTGCCGGCGCGTTCGATGGCTTGCTCGATGTTTTCCGTCGTCACGACGGAGAAGATCGTCGGCACGCCGGTTGCGAGGCCGACTTGGGCGACGCCTTTCGAGACTTCGTTGCAGACGTAGTCATAGTGCGACGTCGAGCCGCGGATGACGGCGCCGAGGCAGATGACGGCGTCGTATTTGCCGCTTTCCGCCATTTTTTTCGCAACGATTGGAATCTCGAACGCGCCCGGCACCCAGGCGACGTCGATGTCCTCGTCCGCCGCTTCGTGGCGGTGCAGCGTGTCGAGCGCGCCGCCGAGGAGTTTCGACGTGATGAATTCATTGAAACGCGCGACGACGATGCCGAATTTCAGGCCTTTGCCTGTCACGTAACCTTCGAGAATGTTTGCCATGAGAAAAGCTCCTTTCCAAAATGACCGGACTCTTTATTTCAATTTGTCTTCCGACAGGATGTGTCCCATTTTTTCCTTTTTCACCGTCAGATACCGCTTGTCGAACTGGTTCGCCGCGACTTGGAGCGGGACGCGCTCGACGATTTCGAGACCGTAGCCTTCGAGGCCGGCGCGCTTCGCCGGGTTGTTCGTCATGAGGCGGATGCTCGTGAGGCCGAGGTCGGCGAGGATCTGGGCGCCGATGCCGTAGTCGCGGAGGTCTGGCGCAAAGCCGAGCTCGACATTCGCTTCGACGGTGTCCGCGCCATGGTCTTGGAGCTCGTAGGCACGCATCTTGTTCGCGAGGCCGATGCCGCGGCCTTCCTGGCGCATGTAGAGCACGACGCCTTCGCCGGCCGCCTCGATGTTTTTGAGCGCGAGGTGCAGCTGGTCGCCGCAGTCGCAGCGCATGGATCCGAGCGCGTCGCCGGTCAGGCATTCGCTGTGCACGCGCACGAGCACGTTTTTCTTGCCGCGCACGTCGCCTTTGACGATGGCGAGGTCGCATTTGTTGTTGAGCTTGTTCACGTAGGCGTGAATGCGGAAATGGCCGTATTTGCTCGGGAAATCGACATCTGCGACTTCGTGCACGAAATTTTCCGTGCGCTTGCGGTACTCGATGAGCGACTGCACGGTGATGATGTGGAGGCCGTGCTGCTTTGCAAATTCCATGAGGCGCGGCGTGCGCATCATGTGGCCGTCATCGTCCATGATTTCGCAGCAGAGGCCGAAAGGATGCAGGCCGGCGAGCTTCGCGAGGTCCGTCGTCGTCTCCGTGTGGCCGGCACGCCGCAGCACGCCGCCTTCGACGGAGCGCAGCGGGAAGACATGGCCGGGACGGCGGAACGAGGCGGGCTTGGCCTTCGGATCGTAGAGCGCGCGCACGGTCTTGGCGCGCTCGAAGGCCGAGATGCCCGTCTCCGTGTCGTAGGCGTCGATGGAGACGGTGAACGCGGTCTCGTGGTTGTCCGTGTTATTCGTCACCATCTGCGGGATCTGGAGCGCGTCGAGGCGCGCGCCGTCGATCGGCGTGCAGATGAGGCCTTTGGCGTATTTCGCCATGAAATTGATGGCCTCGCCTGTGACGTGGTCGCCAGCGATGATGAGATCGCCTTCGTTTTCGCGGTCTTCATCGTCGACGACGACGACCATCTTGCCGGCTTTGATATCTTCGATGGCCTGCTCGACCGTTGCAAAATCTGACATATGTGTTCCCCCTTGGGTTAAAATCCGCAATTTCTTAAAAATGCTTCTGTGAGGCCCGTTTCCGTTTGCGGTTCTACTTGCTCGGAACTGCCTGGCATACGCAAAAGCCGTTCGACGTACTTCCCAATCACATCCGTCTCGATGTTGACGCGGCTGCCTTTTTTCTTTGTGTGGAGGTTCGTGACTTCCAGCGTGTGCGGGATGAGCGAGACGGTGAACGTCTGGTCATCCACAGCTGCGACGGTCAGGCTGATGCCTTCGAGGGCGACGGAGCCTTTTTCGACGATGCCGCGCAAGAGGTTTAGCGCGGCCGCGACGGTGATGAGGACGGCGTTGCCTTCTCGTCCGATGGCCGTCACGTCGCCCGTGCCGTCGATATGGCCGGAGACGATGTGGCCGCCGAGGCGCGTGCCGACGGCGACGGCGCGTTCGAGGTTGACGACAGCTCCGGGGTGCAGGCCGTCAAATGACGTGCGGCGCACGGTCTCGGGCATGACGTCGGCCGTGAAGCTCCCCGCGTCGAAGCGCGTGACGGTCAGGCAGACGCCATTGACGGCAATGCTGTCGCCGATGCGGGCGTCTGTGAGGACGGTGCGCGCCGCAATCGTTAGAGAGCCGCCGCCGATTTTGCGGATTGTGCCAAGTTCTTCAATAATTCCGGTGAACAAATGCTTCCCACCTTCCGTTTGCCTCATGGTGAAGATTTTCGAAGGCTCTTTGTTGTTTGCCACAAGGAACCTTATTTCATGGGTTCGGTTGTCTTCACGTAACCAGTCAGGACGACGTCCGTGCCAACGGTTTCTGCCGTGAGGTTCGATAATTCAACCGCTTCCGCGAGCCGCTCGAAGCCCGCGCCTTCGACGGGCGTCTTGGCCGCTTGGCCGCCGACGAGCTTCGTGCCGACGAACGCCACGACTTTTTGCACGAGGCCGGCCGCGAGCAGCGAAAAATTCACGGTGCCGCCGCCTTCGACGAGGACGGACGTGATTTCGTGGCGGCCAAGTTCGTCCATGAGCTGCGTGAGATTGACTTCGGGTCCCGCGCCGCAGCGCCAGACGGCAGCGCCGGCCGCCGCGAGTGCTTTGACGCGGTCTTCCGGCACTTGCGCGGTCGTGGCGATGACCGTTAACGCCTGGCCGTCGGTCACAACGTTGGATGTCAGCGGCGTCCGCGCCTGGCTGTCGACGATCACGCGCATGGGATTTTTGCCTTTGCGGCCTTGGAGGCGCGTCGTGAGGCTCGGGTTGTCCGCGAGGACGGTGCCGATGCCGCAGAGGATAGCGTCGCTCCGGTCGCGCAGCGCATGCACGTAGCGGCGCGAGGCCTCGCAGGAAATCCACTGCGAGTCGCCCGTCCGCGTCGCGATCTTGCCGTCGAGCGTCATGGCGTATTTCATCGTCACGAATGGCCGTCCTGTCGTGATCCAGTGCAAGAAGGCTTCATTGAGCCGCCGCGCCTCCGCTTCGCAGACGCCGACGGTCACGTCGATGCCCGCGTCGCGCAGAATTTGGAATCCCTTGCCCGCGACTTTTGGATTTGGATCGCCCATGGCCGCGACGACGCGACGGATGCCCGCGTCGCGCACGGCGACGGCACAGGGTCCCGTGCGGCCGACGTGCGCGCACGGCTCGAGCGTCACGTAGAGCGTCGCCCCGCGCGCGATGTCGCCGGCCATCGTGAGCGCGTGCACCTCGGCGTGCGGCGTGCCCGCCGCGCGGTGCCAGCCCTCGGCGATGATCACGCCATCTTTGACGATGACGGCGCCGACGAGAGGATTCGGGCTCGTCCGCCCTTCCGCATGGCGCGCGAGGCGCAGCGCTTCGCGCATGAAGCGTTCATCTTCGGCGCGCTGCTGTTCTTTGTCGAGCAACATCATCCCTCCCGATGCATTCCAACAAAAAACGCCGCAGAATCCTTTCTCTGCGGCGTCCGATTTTCCTGCGTACGTTTTTTCCGTACAACACAAAATCCTCTTTTCCCATCCAGACTCATGGTGTCACGCACCAAACACTGTCGGCTCTGGAATCACACCAGATCGTGCGGAGCATTCCGCTCGCGGGCTGTACCGCCGGTGGGGATTCGCACCCCGCCCCAAAGAGTTTTTCTGGGGCTTATTTTAGCACAATTTTTTCAAAAATGCAACAGAGCGCAGCAGCCGCTCATTTCCGCTTTCCATTTTTGCGCCTTCATAGTAAAATAGGGAGAAAATGATGGGAGGAATCGTTATGAAAAAACTCGGATTCATCGGCATGGGCAATATGGCGCAGGCGCTGGCGCAAGGCTTCATCGCGTCGGGGAGCATCGAAAAGGCGGACGTCTTTGCGTATGCGCCGCATCAGGACAAGCTGCGGAAAAATGCGGAACGCCTCGGCTTTACGCCGTGCGCAAGCCTCCAGGAACTCGCGCGCGCATGCGACACGCTCGTCATGGCCTGCAAGCCGTATCAAATCGAAGACGTCATCGCCGAGCTCAAGGATGTGCTGCCGGGCAAAGCGCTCGTCTCCATCGCGGCGGGCTGGGACTTTGCGCGTTACGAAAAAGCCTTGCCCGCCGACGTGCGCGTGCAGTTCGTCATGCCGAACACGCCGGCCATGGTCGGCGAAGGCGTGCTGCTGTTTGAGGAGACGAACTCTTTGAACGCGGAGGAGCGAAAACAGATCTGGGATCTCTTCTCTGCCGTCGGCCGCACGGTCGAACTTCCGTCGCATCTCATGGGCATCGGCGGCACGGTCACGGGCTGCGGACCGGCCTTCGTCGATCTCTTCCTCGAAGCGTACGCCGACGCGGCCGTGAAATACGGCATGAAGCGCGCGGATGCCTACCAGCTCATCAGCCAGATGGTCTTAGGCTCCGCGAAGCTCCAGCTCGTGACCGGCGAGCACCCGGGCGTGCTCAAAGACAACGTCTGCTCCCCCGCCGGCACGACAATCCGCGGCGTGACGGCGCTGGAGGCCTGCGGCTTCCGGAACGCGTGCATCCAGTCGATTGAGGCGATCATGAAAAAATAACCTAGGTATCAAAAAAATGGGAATCCCGTATCGGGATTCCCATTTTTTGCGCTTACTCTTTTTTCTCCACCTTCGCCAGCAGCGAGTTGATGAACTGCTGCGCGGCGCGGCCGGAGATTTGGGAGTGGGCCATTTCCCAGCGGACGGCGCCGGCTTTGAGCTCTTCGTCCGTGAGCGTGATCTCGGGGTGGCGGCGGGCGAGGATCTCGACCATGTCGTAGTATTCCTGGCGGCTCGGGCGGTAGTAGCCGATCGTCAGGCCGAAGCGCGCGGAGAGCGAGAGTTTTTCTTGGACGGTGTCGTTTTCGTGCATATCGTCGCGGACGGCATCGGGACGATCCGTCCAGACTTCGCGGATGAGGTGGCGGCGGTTGCTCGTCGCGTAGATGAGGACGTTGTCGGGCTTGACTTCGAGGCCGCCTTCGATGACGGCTTTGAGATATTTGTACTCGATTTCGAATTCTTCGAACGACAGATCGTCCATGTAGATGATGAAGCGGTAGTTGCGGTTCTTGATCTGCGCGATGATGCGCTGCAGGTACTTGAATTCGTGCTTGTAGACTTCGATCATGCGCAGGCCGCGGTCGTAGAATTGATTGAGAATGGCCTTGATGCTCGTCGACTTGCCCGTGCCGGCGTCGCCGTATAAGAGCACGTTGTTCGCCTTGCGGCCTTCGACGAAGGCTTCCGTGTTCTCGACGAGGCGCTGTTTCTGCGATTCATAGCCGACGAGGTCACTCAGCTTCATGTCGCCTGTCGTCGTGATGGCTTCGAGGAGCTCGCCCTTCCCGCTTTCGTAATACGGCGAGATGCGGAAGGCTTTATTGAGGCCGAACATGCCGACGCCATAGCGCCGGTAAAAGTCCGTGACGATGTTGAACATCTCCGTGCCGTTCTGCGCTTTTTCGATGAGCGCGCTGAGCTCCTGCACTTTTTCGCTGACGCTCTTGTTGTAGATCTGCTCTTTTTTCTCGACGGCCTGGAAGTGCTCGATGACGTCAAAGCAGGTAAGGCCCGTGGCCTCTTCGAGCGGCGTGAAGTCGTAGGCGAGCAGCTGGCGGAAAATCTCGAGGTCGTTCTCGACGAACTCGCGCACGCTGCCCTCGCTCGCGCCGTGCTTTTCGCAAACGAGCGTAAAAGGCGTCTCGGTCATGGCGAGGAGGAAGGCGATGTAGTTGTGCCAGAGGTTGCCGTTGAAGCCGTAGACCGTCGCGATGTCGAGCATGCGGTTGATCTCCGTGAGGATGCGCCCGGCAAGCTCTTCCTGGTCGCGGCCAGCTTCGAAGTCGCGGCAGATGCCCGCAAGGCGGTAGAGGATGCTGTCCTCGCCGATCTTGCGGTAGACGATGAGTTTTGAAACGAGATGATGCATGGTACCGCTCCCTTATTCGATGTTCTCCGTCCCATCCCACGCAGCCTCATAGATCATCTGCGGCGTGATTTCGCCGCTTTCGTCCGTGAGGATTTTCGTGTCGATGCGGACGGTGACTTCGTCGCCGAGCATCTGGTGGACGTCTTGGAGGCGCTCGGTGATGGCGTTGGCGAGGGGCTCGATGGCGGCTTTGTCCGGGAACGCGCCGAGGACGGCGAACGTGGCGCCTGAAAGGCGCGCGACGTTCGTGTCGGCGCCCGCGGAGGCGAGGACGCCGTCGGCCATGCTCCAGAGGAGTTCTTTTGCCGCGCTGTCGCCGTAGTTCTTGACGATGCGGTCGAAGGATTTCACATTGAGGATGAGCATGCCGTAGGGCTTGCCGTGGAGCTTTTTCTCCTGCTGGTAGCGGAAGAGCGTCTGCACGCAGCCCGTCGCATTCAAAAGACCCGTGAGACTGTCGACGAGAAACGAGTGCGAGAGCGCGTCAAAGCGCTGCTCGATGGCTTCCATGTCCTCGAAGACGCCGAGGAGGCCGACGATCTCGCCGTGGTCGTAGATCGGGCGCTTCGTGTAGAGGATCGGGCGCAGGCGGCCGCGGATGATGCATTCGCCCTGCTGGTTCGCGATGGTCGCGCCTTCCTGCACGACGGAGAGCTCGGCGCGGTGCATGCCGGAGTCGTCGACGTGCCAGCCGACCTCGGCGTCCGTCTTGCCGAGGATGTCCTCGAGCGACGAAAAGCCGTAGGCGTCGAGGAAGCCTTTCGAGGCGCCGCGGAAGCGCAGGTCCTTGTCTTTCCAGAAATAATTCGTGCGCTTCGTCTGCATGAGGCATTTCCAGAGCATGGCGCCGTCGTGCGTCGCCTGGGCGGCTTTGTCTTTCGCGGCGGCGACTTCGGCGGCGTCGTCGAAGTCGGAGAGCAGCGCGAGCGTGATGGAGCGGTGGTCGGAAATGATGTCCTTGATGCAGACGAGGAAGCGCGTGAGGCGCGCCTCGGGCACGGCGAGGAACGAGATTTCTTTCCACGTGTAGTTGCCTTCGCGGTCTTTCAGGCGGAAGAGGTCGGCGATCATGTGCCGCGCTTTTTGCTCGCGCCAGCGGCGGACGAGCTGCTCGGGGTCCATGAATTCGAGGAAATGCTTCTGGTCGTCGGGGTGGACGTTCGTTGCGGAGAATTTGCGCCACGTGAGCTCGAGGCCTTGCGCTTCCTTGAGGATGCCGCCGTAGACGACATTGTTCGTGAAGAGCGGGCGGATGGCGTCGCGCCGGAGGTCGAGGACGTGCACGGAGTCAAACATCTGGTAGATGTGCCGCAGCGACTTGTCGAGCTGCATGCGCTCCTGGGCGCGGCGGTCCTGCGTGAGGTTCAGCGTCGAGACGCGGAACGTCGCGTAGCGGCCATATTCGGCGATGAGCTGGATGGACGTGCGCAGGTAGTTTTCGTGGCTCGTGTAGAAAAAGACTTCTTCCTGGCCGGAACGGCGCGGAGCGTCGACGAACGAGCGGAATTTGTCATAGAGCGCGGTGCCGCGCTCGTTGATGGCCGCGACGGCTTCGTCGAATGTCTCATAGCCGAGCGAGGCGACCTGCTGGAGGTACGGCTCGTTCGCGAAATAGGCGAAGAATGTCTCGCCGTCGTAGCCGAGGAACGCCATGGGGTCCGTCGACTGGCGGATGCAGGCGCCGATGCGCTCGAAGTAATGGCTGGCTTTCGGCTCTTCGGGCGTGAGGCCGCGGCCTTGGATGTAGGATTCGAGCTTTTCCATGGGCATCGGGCTGCCGTAGTAGTAGCCCTGCACCATTTCGCAGCCGATCTCGTGCAAAAAGAGCACGTGCTCGGCGCGCTCGGCGCCTTCCGCGAGCGTGCGCACGCCGATCGTCTTCGCCATGTTGACGACGGCCGTGACGATCTTCTTCGTCTTTTCGGAAAACGTCGAGAGGAAGCGCATGTCGAGCTTGATGACGTCGACGTCGAAATCCTTCAGCGTGTGCAGCGACGAATACTCGCTGCCGAAATCGTCGAGCCAGACCTGGTAGCCTTTGGCGCGGAAGTTCACCATCGCCGTCTTGAGGTCGTCGGCATCCTCGACGAGCGCGCGCTCGCCGAGCTCGATGCGGATGAGCTGGCGCGGGATGTCGTAGGCCGCGAGCGTCTGCTCGAAGGTATCGAGCGTGTCCGCGCGGGAAAAATCGCGCCACGAGAGGTTGATGGAGACGGGCACGACGGGCCGGCCGGCCTTCATGCGGCCTTTGAGCATGCAGCAGATGCCGTCGAGCACGGCGCAGTCGAGCTCGTAGATCTTGCCCGCCTGCTCGAGCGCGGGCAGAAAACGCCCAGGCGAAATCATCGTGCCGTCGGCATCCATCCAGCGCACGAGCGCCTCGACGCCCGCGACCTGCTCCGTGAGCGTGCGGACGATGGGCTGGTAGTAGACTTGGATGTTCCCATGCAGGATGGCTTCGTCGAGTTCTGCAGGGAAATCCCGTTCGATTGGTTCTTTGTCGATCATATAGCGATCCCTCTATCGGCAAATCATTTCACGACAATATTGACGAGCTTCTTCGGCACGCAGATGACTTTGACGATGGTCTTGCCGGCCGTGAGTTCTTTGGCGCGCGGGAGGTCTTTTGCGACCTGTTCCATGCCGGCGCGGTCGAGGCCGGCCGGAATCTTCACGCGGTCACGTACTTTGCCGTTGATCTGGAGGACGATCTCGACTTCGTCGAGGGCGAGCGCGGCTTCGTCGTAGGGCGGCCAATGCTGCTGGTGGACGCTGCCCTCCGAGAAGAGGCGGCTCCAGAGTTCTTCCGTGATGTGCGGGGCGAACGGCGCG
>OMWS01000048.1 GCA_900314825.1 uncultured Veillonellaceae bacterium
CCATTGTGTTCATCCTTTGCGGTTGCGAGTGATTCTGTCAGTATGCCAGAACCGACGTTGACTTGTAAAGGCCTTTTACACAAACTATTTTACACTCCCTGCCTGGATTCACCATGAATCATCAAAAGCAGGAAAATCTTGTGCTGCGACGAATAAAACAGCATAGCAATCCTGGGAAGGGAGTCATGACCTGCATGTATGAAGAAACACGTACCCAAAGACAACAATTTGAGCAAGGAAAATCAATGGTACGCCATACTTGAATTTTAGATGCTTCGTTTTATGGCGAAATAACTGCATGCCAAGCATCGCGCCAATACTTCCACCGGCAAGCGCCAGCAGAAGCAACGTGCTTTCTTGGATACGCCATTTGTGATGCACCGATTTATATTTATCGACGCCATACATGATAAAAGCGACACCATTGATTATGAACAGCCAAGCCAGAGCGATATTGTCAAACGCTATCATCGTATCCTCCCAACACAATGTTCGGCTGATTTCTAGCAGCCGTTTCCAGTATACCACAGATGCGCTCCAGCTATTTGGAATGGCCAATAAGAACAGAAAGCAGGATGATTTGCATGAAAGTATCTGAAATCAGGGAAAGGCTCAAAGCCTTTCCGCAAAACGATATGATCGAGCTTTTTATTGCCGCTTACAAGCATCTCCCAAAGGATCGCAAGGAAGGCGTCGTAGACGATCTGATCTTGCATGGTGTCCGCGGGCTCCATGACAAAACTGCGAATCAAAAGAAGGCAGCGCAGCAAGTGGATTTTCCCTCTTTAGCTGCTGAAATCAAGACTTTTTTGGACAATGCTTATGCGCAAAACTACCTTGCCCCAAACCGTCAGGTGGCCAAAGCTGAGCGACCGAAATGGCGATTCCATGTCATGCGCTATATCAAAACGCTCAGCAGCATCCAATCGGATGCGCCTCATTTCGATGATGCCAATGAGCTTTTGGCCAAACTTTACGAAATGACAGCGTATGCCTGCAACTACTATCTCTTTCGGACGGAGGACGCTTTCGCTTCCATCCGGATGCAGCAGGATGATTTTTATAAACTGGTTGCCTCTCGTTTGCTGGAAGGGGATCCATCAGATGCTTCCATCAAAAGAGTCGTGCAGCTGGCAACGGAATCCGGCCTGAGTCGCGAAATCGTGAACGAAGATCTGTACGCAAAGCTAATTCCGCTGCTTCGTTCTACGAATCTGAAACGCAGAGCAGTGAAACAGATCGAACTCCTCACGAAAGATTATGTTGGAAAGCACCACGATTATGAAGTAGGCAGCCGTTTGGAAGAATGCGTGAAACTGCTGTTGCTGTTGAAAATCACCTTGAAAGAGACCGAAGAAGGCATCTCATACTGCTACCGACTTTTCCGCCAACAAGAAAAATTCAATCCTGAAAATTCTTTGTATCTTATTTTGAAAATCCTAGATGCTTATGGTCAAAAAGATGCTTGGGTTCGGACTTACGAAAAGGCACTGGGAAACAACGTCAGGCCAAGAAATTATCTGCGCAGCCGGTATGACGAACTGGTTGGTGCCAAATGATGTCCTCCCCCCAATACTGTCAATACGGAAGAGCACCTCGTCCGAAACTCTGACGGGAAACCTCTCTCCTACCATGAAATTCGTATATCCACCTGCAACATTCATGCACGTCTTCCCGCAACATATTTGTCAAGCAGTTCCTGTGGAATCTTCCGATCCTTCCAGTACATCTTGTCCAGCGTTTTTGATTCCTGCAATATTTTGAGGAGGTCTTTCATGGTTCAGCAGAAGCATCTGGGGACAAATGCGATGGTAGCGTTCATCACGTTCATGAACATGTTCATCCCGCTTTCCATCGACCTGTATCTCCCTGCCATGCCGCAGATGGGCGCGCAGTTCGGGGCGGGGAGCGCGCTCGTGGGCATGACGCTGACGGCGTTCTTCTTTTTCTTCGCCGTCAGCATCGTCCTGTTCGGCCCAGTCAGTGACAAGTACGGGCGGCGCCCCGTGCTGATCGCGAGCGCGGCGCTCTATGTCGCGGCATCACTCATCTGCGCGACGGCGGACTCCATCTATGTGCTGATTGCCGGTCGCATTCTGCAAGCTGTCGGTGCCGGCGCTATCATCACAGTCGCAACAGCGCTGATCAAGGAGTGCTTCGAGGGGGCGCTCATGACGAAGATTCTCGCCGTCACGCAGGCGCTCGGCGTCATTGCGCCGATGGCTGCGCCCATCATCGGCGGCGTCCTGCTCACGTTCACGTCGTGGCACGGGGCGTTTTATCTTCTGACCGTGCTCGGCCTCTTGAATCTCGCGCTCGCGTTCCTCCTGACGGAGACGCTACCACGCGGAGAGCGCTATACGGGCGGACTGCTGCGCTCGATGACGCTCCTCGCAGGCTTTCTGAAATATCGCCGCTTCATGTGCATCCTCGTCATGCTGTCCCTGCTCGCAGCTCCGTACATGGCTTATCTTGCGGTCTCGTCATTCGTCTATGTCGACGAGTTCCAGCTGACGCCGCAAGCCTACAGCTATTATTTCGCGGTGAATTCTGCCGCGGCCGTCCTCGGCCCGGGACTTTATCTGCGCCTGAAGCCGCGCATGACGAACAACGCCATCCTACGGTTTTCATTCACAGGCGTGTTCGTCAGCGCACTCTCTGTCTTCTTCCTCGGCCACATCGCCGCCATCTTCATGTTGCTGTCGTTTCTGCCGTTCACAATCATCGAGTCGATGATCCGCCCGTTCGGCATGGATCTCCTGCTGCGTGAGGTCAAGGAGAATGTTGGCACGGCCTCGTCCGTCATCAACTTCGTTCAGACGCTCCTCGGAAGTATCGGCATGATGCTCGGCACACTGCCATGGGGCGATTTCGTGCAGGGACTTGCCATCATCATGTTCGTTGTGCTCGGATTGGCTGTCGCGTTCTGGCGGATCTTGCCGCCCAAAGCGATATAAAAATAAGAGGCGTCGTATATCGAAACCTATTCAGAAACGCCGTCCGCTGCGAGTCAAAACATCTCGCAACGGGCGGCGTTCTTATAGGGGCAAGGTACAGATGCTCATTCTTTGTGGATGTCCACCCATCCTGACGCATGGGCAAACGCATAGAGTTCTTCCGGCGTCATACGGACGGCGCTATGATCGTCACCGGCAGCGGGATACACGGTCTCATACGCATGAAGTGACGTATCGAGATAAACTGGAACGTCCTCCTTCACGCAGAACGGGCAGACACCGCCCGGCGCGTGTCCGACGAGTGCTTCCACATCATCCGCAGGAATCATGCGCCCCTTTTTATGAAACGCCTCTTTGAACTTGTGATTATCCATGCGTGCATCGCCTGCGAGCACGACGAGCAGTGGCTTCCCGTCCACGAGGAACGAGAGCGTCTTCGCGATATGCCCCGGCGTCACGCCGACTGCTTCTGCCGCAAGTTCGACGGTCGCGGTGGATTCCGCGAAGGTCAGGATGCGATCCGATTCGCCGAGATCCTCAAAATATGCTTTTACTTTTTCGATTGCCATGGAAACACTCCTTTGCAGACGGGAACGCAATCAACAGCGTTCCCATCTGTCATTTAATGACGATTTCTTCTTCAACGTGTTTAGCTTCAACGCCTGGGATATGCGGGCAGCTCCCAGCCTTCTTTCGGCAGCGGACCGAAGCGACGTTCGTAGCGATGAAGTTCATCGTACAGGCTCAAAATTTCATCGAGCTGCTTTTTGCGCTCCTCACAATACCAGCACGGCCCGTTCTTGATCATCGGATCCTCTTCACGACGGATACTGCCGATGACGATCGTCGTGTCCGTCTCAAAAAGGAGCTCCTTCTTCCGTGCTTCAAACTGATCGAAGAGACTCCACGTGCAGCCACGCGAACCAGGCAGAACGGCTCGAATGCGCTCGCCGAGCTCAGCCGGCGAAAGGTAGCTGAACCAGCCCCACTGGTCTTCACGGTCACGGTACTCGGCATCTCTCGTGAAGACTTTCCTCACCTTCTCCGGCGTCTTGTCGGAGAGGCGAATATGAACGGCATACGTACGCGGAAAATATTTCCCCCAAATATCGTTCGTCTCATGGACGCCGCACCAGAACTCTTCGGCGTAGTAGACGATCTGCGCATGCGGAGCCCACTTGCGGATGATATCCGTCCACTCGCCGAGCTCTGGCCCCCATTTCGTCGCCGTCTCGAACGAGAGCACTTCCCCGCTATTCGGAAACCTCTTCACACTCGCCTCCGTCAACGGCGCGAGGCGGCAGTAACGGAGGTAGCTCGTGAGCTTCTTTCCTTCACGCTTGTTGAGCGCCCGGCGCAGCGCTTCGACTTCCTTCACGGAACCCTCGACTTTGTACTTCGTGTAGCAGATGTTTGCCATGATGATTCCTCCTTGGAACATATGAAGTTTTCAAGGAATGACTCGAACAACGCAAAAAATGGCGCACGTATAGAGTCATTCATGCAGTAAAGCATTCGAATGCTATACGAGCGCCCTTGAAAAAGGCGAAGTATAAAGCGATAAAAAACAAAAGCTTAATTCATCATAGTGTGAATCCTTTCCATCAGGATGTTGCTATTATACGTCCAAGCGAAAATCCTGTCAATTAAAGATTCATTAGTCTGTGAAATTTCCGGAAAGCGAGATTTTTTTCTTCAGCTGGTACAGCTCGCGTTCCAGCTTGTTCCGCTCCTCGAACATCTCCCAGAACTCCTGCTCCTTCTCGTCGAGTTTTTCGTAGAGCTCCGCCACTTCCTTGCACCTCTGGCAAGGACTCAGTTTGGTGAGATTGTCCTCTACGAAATTGATGTGGTAGACGTTGATGAAAGACCCCGTATCCCAAACAAGCTCCCGCTGGAATTCACGGAACTCCTGCATGATCTCATGGTGATAACGGCGGCGTGTCTGCACGAAGGGCGCCACCAGCTTGCGGAGCCCCCGCGTGTCGGTATAAAGATACCAACCCACCTGGTCTTCACGAGAACGGTATTCCCCGCATTCGGAAAACCTTTTTCGGACATCGGCCGGCGCTTTTTCCGTGAGATACGCCTCGACGACCAGCGTCTCTTGGAAATAGTGCTGCCAGACATCGTTCGTCTGCACGATCTCGTCCGGGAAATCCTCCGCATAATAGTAGATGTACGCATGGGGCGCATGAGCGAGGATGGCCTTGCTCCATTCGATGTTCCACGGGCAGCGGCGCGTCTCCGTCTCGAACGAGAGCACGGACGTCCCGTTCTTGTACGCCCGGATGTTCTCTTCCGTGAGTTCCGGGACATGGGAGAGGACGACGAGATCGTGTTCCTTCCCCTGATGCCTGCGGGCGTTGAGCCCATCGACGAGACGGTTGATTTCCTTCGCCGGTGCTTCGACGCGGTACTGGGTGTAGCATGCATAAGACATATGAATACCTCCGTTTCTGATGAGAGAAAACTCAGCACAGAGGCATATCCGCGACACGAAAAATGGACACACGGATAGCGTTCTGGCTATCAATGTGTCCATTGGACCTTCAAAATCTACGATGAAATAATTCTACATCACAAACGAATCTTTGTCAAGCACGATCCTTTTAGGCCCGTTCAACCTCTGGAGTAGCAAAGGCTCCATGCCATGTGATGTCCCTGTAACGCTCGCGGTCGGTCGCCCCCTCCGTGCTGATGCAGAGAATCGTCGAGTCTTTTCCGAGCCCGATTTCATCAGCTATCGCCTTGTTTTCTGGACGACAAAGAAGCGCAAGCGCAGCTCCAACGCCAGATGCCCCGCTCTCGCCGGAGATGATACGCGAGTCGTCGCCGAGCGGCGCTCCTAGGATGCGCATGGCATCTGCTGCCGTGAAGTCCTCGCACGTGAGTGCAAAATCCGACGTGTGCGTAAGGATGTCCCAAGCGAGACTGCATGGCTCGCCACACGCAAGACCTGCCATGATCGTCTTCATGTCGCCTTCGGCAAAGTGCCGCTTGCCGTCATCCGCTGCTGCTGAACGGTAGAAGCAATCTGCCGTCGTCGGTTCGACGACGATGATCGTCGGGGGATTCTCAGGATAAGCGTTCTTCAGCACGGCGGCAACGCCTGCCGCCATCGAGCCGACACCGGCCTGCAGGAAGACGTGTGTCGGCGGTTCCGGCAGTTCTTCCACGATTTCCGCCGCCATCGTCCCGTAACCGGTGATGATCCAACCAGGGATTTCTTCATAGCCGGGCCATGCGGTATCCTGCACGAGCACCCATCCGTTTTCTTCTGCCTGCTTGCTCGCCATGCGGACAACATCATCATATTTGAGGTCGGTGATGAATGCCTCCGCTCCAGCCGCACGGATATTCTCCAAGCGCTCGGGGCGGCTGCCCTTCGGCATATAGACAACGGAACGCTGTCCGAGTTCGTGCGCCGTCCATGCCACGCCGCGCCCGTGATTCCCGTCCGTCGCCGTGATGAACGTGATGTCGCCGCAAGCATCACGGAACGCTTTCGATGTCAGCTTCTCGTATGTCGTATCGCTACCATTCAGACCAGCCCGCCGTGCGAGGTAACGCCCCATCGCATAACTGCTGCCGAGCACCTTGAACGCATTCAAGCCGAAGCGGAACGATTCGTCCTTCACGAACATCCGATGGACACCGACAGCTTCCGCCAGATGGCGAAGGTCGCGGAGCGGTGTCGGAGCGTATTGCGGGAACGACGCATGGAAACGCATCGTGTCAGCGACCGTTTCCTTCGTCAAGAGTCTGAGACTGTCGCCCGTCTTCTCTCCGGGCATCTTCGCGAGCTTCATTTCGATTCCTCGCTTCCGTACACAAGCTCCTCTGCCAGTTCGCACGCCTTGCTGATGCAGTCGGGGCAGGTGCAGATGACCTTCCCCGTTCCGACACCCTTCAAGTCCTTGCAGTATAGCGCGCCTGCAGATGATTCGAAGGCTTTCATGAGCTCGCGCGAAAGCTTCATCGTCGTCGGCTTTGAATTTGGCTGCTCAAGGTTCCGCGTGCTGCTTTTCAGCCCGCCGAGCATGATCGCTCCCATGAGCGCGCCGCACACGCCGTCCATCGTGCCTTGGCCCGCGCCATAGCCCTCGTTCGCCGCGAAAAGCACGTCTGCCGGCACGCCCGTCTTGTCTGCGAAAACACACGCCACAGACTGCGCGCAGTTGTACCCGCGTTCATGCAGTTCCCTTGCCTTGCCGAGTCGTTCTTCTATCGTCATCATCCATCCCTCCATATCTTCAAAGCCGCTTTTCCACGTCCCGTTTCCACGTCTCACGGTCAAGGAAGCTCCCTTCCGCATTCTCTTCCATCTGACGATACATCGCATACGGCATCGTGAAAGACAGCATGTTGTCGTCGATCAGATGGCGGCAGGAAATGTCCGTCATGCCGACGACGGCGCGCGGATGCTCTTGCTCAGCCTCATTCCACGGGAACAAGCAGAACGTCTGGCATCCCGCACCCTGCGGGATTGCCACGCCGTCGGCATTCGGGCGGTCATAGTTTGCGAGGACGACGAGCGCAGAAAGCTGGTCTGGCGTCACATAAAGGACGACGAGCTCCGGTTCTCCGCCCTCTGGAACTTTATCCAGCGGCTCGAACACGACATACTTCTCCGCGATTTTCCGCGTTGGCAGGCCTTGGAACCACGCTTCGACGGCAACAGGCGATTTCTTGTAGCCCTCTGGTTCGCGATGCCATGTACATTTTCCGTCTTCATCACCACACGAAAGGAACTCTCGGAATCCCGGCGCGTACGTCTCCGTGAAGCCGAGCCCGATGCGGCCGCCCGCACAGGAACACGTCTCATCGCTGAAAGCTGCCGTTCTCCCCTTCTTCACGACCGCGCCCATCATCGCCACGACGCACCCCCACTTGCCCGGCGCGAACTCCATCGCGCCCTCCGGCTTCATGTCCGTGCGACGGATGGAGGCAGGCGCATATTTGAGTTTCAACCGTTCTGCCAATGTCGGCATGATTCATCCCTCCCGACTGCTTCAAGCACGTGTTTTATTCAGCCCCTGGAAAAGACTCGACATATTTGATTTCGATGTCCGGGAAGCTTTCGACAAACTGCACCGTAAAATCCTCGCCATAATCGACGAACTGCCACTCGCCGACATCATCCGGGAAGGAGCTCACGACCTTGACGCGCAGGTCGGGGAACGAATCGACGACCTTCACCTTGATGTCAGCAAACGACTCGACGATCCGCACCTTCCCTGCCAGACGGATGCCCTTGTAATAGCCATCCTCATTGATTTTCGTTGCGGCCTCCGTTGTCGCGGCAACTGTCAAGAAAAGGACTGTCACCAGCACGCAAACCAGCTTTTGAAACTTGAACATCGCAAATCGCCTCCCATTCGTCACGATTTCTTTGTATGAAGCAATTCCACCGTCCGCTCGTCCATATTTCCGCCGAAGAATTTGTCCAGCACCTTCTGGAACACTTTGCATTCTGGCTCTGCCAAAGCGAACAGCGTCATGGAGGAACGCAGCTTCAGATTATCAGGGAATCCCATCACGTCATCCGCATCATCCGACTCCAAGCCGAGCAAAGCTTCGCTGATTTCGACGAGCCGCCCACGCAGGACGGGATTCTCGAGATACGCTTTCGCTTCCTCCATCTCGTCAATGCCGTAGTATTCCGACGTCCCGCTCCTGCCAAGTCCTTTGATCTGCGGGAAGATGTACCAGATCCAATGCGAGCGCTTGCGGCCGGCACGGATTTCCGACAGCGCGATTTCATAATCGCCTTCCTGCGCTTTCAAAAAACGTTCCAACGACATATCCCGTCACGCTCCCATCAGAGCAGCATCTTCACGATGTCCTGGCGGCTCACGATGCCGATGAGATGTCCTTCGTCATCAAGCACCGGTACGCGCTTGATATGCTTGTCACGCATGATGCGCGCGACATCGCTGACATCATCGTACGACTTAACCGTCACGACCTTCTTCGTCATGAGCGCTTCCGCCGTGTTCGCCGCCATGCGGCTAAAAGCATCCTTGAACTCGCGCAAGCTGTTGTAGTAGATGACCGCACCGAGGATGCAGAACTCTGCTGGCGGCTCGGGCAGGATCTCCTTGCTCATGAGGTCGCCTTCACTCACGATGCCGACGAGGCTTCCGTCCTCTTCCACGACGGGAACCCCCGAAATCTTGTGGCTCACGAGAATTTCCGCCACTTCGCGCACCGTCGTCTCCGGTCGAACGGTCAACACGTTCTTCGTCATGATATCCTGTACTTGCATGATGAAACGCCTCCTATCTTTTGAACGACTTTGAAGATGACTCAACCATTCGCAAATTGTTTCGCAAACTCTTGGCACAGCAACAAGATTTGCTCTTTTTTGAGCAATGCCTCCTTCCATTTCTGTGGAATCTCATCACGTCCGTATGCCAGTCCAGCAAGACCGCCCGCGATTGCTCCGACAGTATCCGTGTCTTCGCCGAGGTTCACTGCCTTGAGCACGCACTCCTTATAGCTCCCCGTCGTCAAGAGGCAATAAATCACCGCTTCCAGCGTATCAACGACATAGCCAGAGCTACGAATGTCCTCGACAGGCAGCGCACGAAAGTGCGCCCCATGTCAAAGACCGTATCCGTTGGCGTGAATGCCGCTTCGTCCATCCACTTGCGAAAATTCTCCATGACATCCCGTAAATCCAGATGGCCGACACGCACGAGGCTTTCCATCAGTGCAAGCGTCATGCTCGTATCATCCGACCAAGAACCGGCAGGAACATGGTGCGTCCCGAAGCCGCGCATCCCCTGCACGGGATCTGCCTGGAGCTCCGCACGGCTCCTGAACTCCACCGGCACGCCGAGCGCATCGCCGACCACATGCCCGAGAATCAATGCCACGACCTGTTCTTCTCTCACTCGTATCACTCCTCGTGCAAGCCTCCAACAGCGCCTCGAAATCTGCTTACGATAGGACGCTTCAAACCGCAATTTCAGGGAGCTCTGCTTTTATCGCATCATAAAGCGATTTTGCTTGAAGATGCCCCTCATCAGCCAGTGGTTTCAGCCACGTCATCGCCCTCTCGCCATCGCGCGGCAGGATTTTCCCGTGCGCATAGCACAGGCCGAGCGCATACTGTGCATCCGGATCGTGGTCGCGCATCGCGGCCTTCCAGATGCGGATGCCGCTGGGGAATGTCGCTTCCAGATACTCCTCTTCCGATGGAAACGCTTCTCTTGACGGCATGGCACCGACATCGGGAAGAGGGCCTCCCTCCAGCGCGATGGCTAGACTTGAATAGTATTCGTACGGAAGGCGGTCTTCCGGAATCGCCAGCAACTCTTCCGCGCTCATCTGCGACGGCAGCTTCTCGTACGGCAGACGCTCGATCTCCCAAGTTTCTGCCACAGACAAATCACATTTGTCCAAGTACTTGCCTACCACGCGGATTTCATTGAGCTTCACCCAGATGAGGCAGGCTGCCAGAGCGTCTCCTTCGAGGTATTTGTTGTGCGGAGCATAGGCTTGTTGCATCACGTGCTCGTCATCCAGTTCGATGCAGATGGCGTATTCGCCTTCTTGCCTTGCTGTCACGATAATCGATTGATGGGAAAGCACACGTCCTCGATAAGAAGCCACACAATTGTGCATCTGGCGTCCGATGGATCTGAGCTCCTTCGTCTGCTTGACGAGGCGGAACACATAATCGCCAATGCTTGCCTCCAATGTCTGGTCTTCGGGCGGATATTCCACAATCTTGTTTTCCACCTTCAACTCCAGGCTGAGCACCGCTTCGCTGATGAGGTCATGCATTTCATGCGTCAATCCGTGCTTCAGGAGCCTCCAGCGGAGCGCGATCGGCATTTCGTCCCCATGCCTCCGGAACTGTGTCATCGTGTCGGACATCTCCTGCGTGATGCCTTTCTTAGCCAAACGATAGAACTCGTTTGCCATCGCGCGCTCGTTCTTGTTCTGCTTGACCCACTGCAAGTAATGCTCGAGCGCCGGCCAGTCGATGTTCGTTCGATAGTCGTTTTCATAGCGCCAGACGCCCAAAATCTGGCCGTGGTCTTCCATGATCCTGCCATAATCGTCCACAACCTCGATTCTCCCATCCATCCACCGTACATGAGAAAACGGGATGCCGGCGATATTCTTGTCAAACCCATAAAATTTCTGGATGAGGTTCAGATCCGTGATGCCGATCCTCTTGAGCAGGAGATACCAGAGGATGGCATACGGATTCTCTCCATAAGCGCGGCGGAGGCTCTTCGTCGGGTGGATGCCGAGATATGCGCAGAGCGGACGGAAATTGTCCTTCTGCTCGCGCGGGAAGAGCTCCTTGTAAGCCTTCTCCCCCAAAAACGACCGGAACACCGTGACATTCCAATCGAACGGATGCGCCGCAAACGCCAGCACCGCCTTTTTCCCGCTGCGCTGCCATGTGATGGTGGGATAAATCCCCGTCCATTCCTGCGTGCTGATCCGGAGCGCCTCGATCACGAGGTCGGAAATGTGCTGCGGGATATCGAGGTCAGAACCTTCCGTCCATGGCTCGCGATACGACGGCCTCATTCCCCATTTCTTCTGTTTTCCTCCCCACCTCCTCCGATCAAGCGTTGCGTTTCCCGTCTTGGAGACGATGACGATGTCCCGCTTCATCTGGAGACAGATGGAAAAGCATTCGATGGAAAACCAGAGGCCGTGCACCTCCGGCGTATAGCAAGCGACATCCGCCGCCAGATACAATGGCCCGTCGACGGCCTTCTGCAGGAGCCGCCATCGGAACGGGACGACCTTCACATCCCAATTCCCTTCATGGATATGGTGGTCGCCCCAATCATAATCAAGGTACGTCATATGGTAGGAGTCGAACCCCACAAGATCCGCCTGTTCCAGCACATCTCGAAACAGGCGGGCGTTTTCTTCCTGCGTTCCGACAGGGAACACTTCCGCCTCCCGGTTCCCAACGCGATAAAGGCGGAACTCTCCTTCCGGGCCTCGATGGTCATCGTGATGAAGGATGAGCAGCGCGCACGTCAGATGATCGATATCCTCATGCGCGATTCGGTCATCCGTGCATTCAACCCAATCGCCGTCCAATCCCGTCTGCACGAACACCTTGTCGATCATCACGTGCACCTCCATATTTTTGGAAACTCCCGTCTGCAAGCATCGTCCACGTTTCTTCCGCTGCTACAGAATCACGGAGGACACGCTCGACGTTCGGACCGTCGATCGCTTCATAAAACGCAGTTGCAGATTCCCGCGTCGCGCCGCCCTTCATCTTGCGTCCAATCAACCGCTCCTTCAGATTTTTGGCATCCGCGCGCAGGAAGAGTGTCGCATCGGCAAGCTCCCTTGCCGCCTTCCACGGCGCATCCTCGAGCAAGAGCCAGTTGCCCTCGATGAGGATGATGTCGCCAGTCACGCGGAGGGCATCTTCCCTCACATCATGCTGCTTCCGGTCGTAGACAGGCCAGAGCGTATCGCTCCGCTTCAGCTCGCGCAATTTCTCCGTGAAATGGCGTACGTCAAACGTCTCGGGGCAGCCTTTGACGCTCTGCATCAAGACCGGCTTCCCGTCCCGCTCAACGGTATGATTTTTGAGATAGTCGCTGTGATAATGGAATCCGTCCAGCCCGATGGCTTGGATAGGATGCAGTTCTTCGCATTCCCGCGAGAACTTTTCGAGGAACGCCACAAGCGTCGATTTTCCGACAGCGGGCGGAGCTGCCACAAATGCGATGATGCGCCGCCCTGCCCGCTTGCGAAGGGCGGTCAGCCGACGCAAGAATGGAACGAAGAGCTCCTTGATATTTTCTTCGGTATAACGAGCTGGATATGTGAATCCGTTGATGGTGAGCTCCACTGTGCGCCAATGTGCTTCTTCCATGTCCTCCACCTCACTCCGCAATCTTGAGATCCAATACTGGCGTGCCATCCAACATGTCCACACCCCTGAATGTCAAGAGCGTCCCATCTATACTGACAACCTTGATGATGGAAACGCCGATCCCGTTTGGCCTTCTGGAGCTTCGCGTGGCGAATACGCCCGTAAGCGGCCCTGTTCCGCGCTTGTGCACCTGCAGATCATGCCTGTCCGTTTTGTGGAACGCGAACAGCATCATCAGTTCCATGCCGGGCTCGACACCCAGCAGCCCATCCTGATAGGCCGGGAGAAGTTCGAGCCTCGCCAGAGCATCACCGCTCTCCGTATAGAACTTCGGCGCATGATCTCTATCTTTGAATGGCGAACGGACATAGCCGATCGGCTTGTAACAAAACGTTTCCATCGTCTGATTCCCCTTCACGGAAACAATGAGAACTCTTCGACTGCCTGGATGCGTTCCAGCGGAACTTCGCTTTCGAGCAAACCCTTCGTGCGGCTGGAATCCGAAAGCCAGGCATCGATATCTTCCTCCCGCACCATGACGGGCATACGGTCATGGACGGGCTGCATGACCTCGTTCGCCGGCTTCGTCAGAATCACAAAATGCGGAATGTTTTCATCCAGCCGGTACAATCCGCAGAGATAAAGCAATCCGCCTGCGGGCGGCTGGAACGTAACTTTCTGCTTTCCCGCATCCCATTCGTAGAACCGTTCGGCTGGAAGGATGCACCGACGATGTGCCAGGCTTGCCGAAAACACCGGTTTCGCGGCAGCTGTTTCCTCCCGCGCATTGATGACGAGCGCTCCCGTCTTCGGGTTCTTCATCCCCCACTGCATCGGAACAACCGAAAAGTTCTTGCCATGCGCCGAAAGGACCGGCGTGCAATCCTGCGGGCGCACGTCTCCATTGGAAAGCGGCTGATTCCATCCATATCGTGCCAGCCAGCGTCTCACGTTTTCACCGATATAATATCTGCTGCACATTCTATTGCCTCAATGCTTGCGGCTCATGATTTCATGCATATCGCCAAACGTCAGGATAAGTCCCGCAAGCGCCGTCACCACGACAATGACGAGAAGCGCCATCTCGGCACTCATGAAGTTCGGCAGGATGACCCCTGCTGCCGCAACAAGCAAGAGAATTGTTGACTTCTGCAATTTTAACATGCTGCCTTGCACCTCTTTCTTTGTTTCTTGCTGGTATCATTCGCTATTTCTGTAGCATTTTCCTGCTATTAACGCCACAACGAACACGTTAAAACGTTGATCTTCTATCGAGAAATCCTTCCCCATTTCCTATCCGCTGCATCTGGGCTCGCATTATCGTACGGTTTATCATATGAATTATGTAGTTGCTCTTTTGATAACTAAATGATAAAATAATCGCTAGGAGGCCAATGCATGAAAACGGGAGGTGCTACTTATGGAGGACAGAAGGTATCTCATCATCGACCTCAAATCATTCTATGCCTCGTGCGAATGCGTGATGCGCGGGCTCGATCCGATGACGACCGATCTCGTGGTAGCGGATGCCGAGCGCGGGCGCGGGACGATCTGTCTTGCGGTTTCGCCGTCCCTCAAGGCGAAAGGCGTGCGCAACCGCTGCCGCGTCTTCGAGATTCCCGCGCGCTTCCGCTACATCATGGCGACGCCTCGGATGCAGCTGTATCTGAACTACGCCGCCGAAATCTACAGCATCTACCTCGATTACTTCTGCAAGGAGGACATCTTCGTCTACTCCGTCGATGAAGCGTTCATCGACATCACCGGCTACACAGCGATGTACCGAAAGACGCCGCGCGAGATGGCGCGCTTCCTGCTCGGCGAAATCGAGCGCCGTCTCGGCCTGCCGGCGACGTGCGGCATCGGGACGAACCTCTACCTCGCGAAAATCGCGCTCGACATCACGGCGAAGCATGCACCTGACCGCATCGGAATGCTCGACGAAATCACATTCCAACAAACGCTCTGGGATCACACGCCGCTCACGGACTTCTGGCGCATCGGCCACGGCATCGAGCGTCGGCTGCTGCGCATGGGGCTCTCCACGATGGGCGATATCGCGCACGCGCCGTACAAAGCCATCCGCAAAGCGTTCGGCATCGACGGCTATCTGCTCTACGATCATGCGTGGGGACGCGAACCGACGACGATCGCCGAGATCCATGCGTACCGTCCCGAGACACAATCCGTTTCCGAGGGTCAAGTCCTCCTACGCGACTACAGCTACACCGAGGCGCGCGTCGTGCTCGTCGAGATGGCTGACCAGCTCGCCCTGAATCTCACGTCGCGCCATGTCGTCACCGCATCCGTCACCATGTGCATCGTCTACAGTTCGAGGCCGGACTTCTTCCTGCCGCCCGCCTCTGGTACCATTCGATTTGATACGACCACGAATGCCAGCTCCGTCATCACAAACGGGCTCACTACGCTCTACCATCGCATCGTACTGACGGGGCATCCCATCCGCCGCATCCTGCTCTGCGCGAATCATGTAGAACCAGAAGCCGAGCAAGAACTCACGCTCTTCGCGCCGCCCGAAGCGGAAATCAAGGAACGTGCACGGCAGCAAACGATCCTTTCCCTCCACCAACGGTTCGGAAAGAACGCTCTGCTTCGCGCAACAGACCTCCTCGATGCCGCCACGCGACGCGCACGCAACGAACAGATTGGAGGGCACAAAGCACATGGCAATCAAGAGACCGTGGAACCGCGCAAAAATCTTTCAGCCATTCGATGCACTGCCGGGGCTGCGGGAACTCCTGCACCAGAAAGAGCGCGCGCATGAAACACAATTCGACGAGCACGGGAATGAAGCAATTCGCTCCCAAGATACTGCCCCTGTCCCGCCAGAGAGCCAGAAGGTTCTTCCAAAACAAATTCGCGTAAAACCATTTTAGTGAAATGATTTTATGCGAACGCATTCAGCGATATATATCGTCGAGGGAAATCAACGGGTATTTTCCCGGATTAATGCCTTCAAATCCCGAACGGGAGAAGAATCCAAGCCGATGGAACGGCAGTCCGAGCGAGGATATCTGATACTCTTCTTCATGAACCGTGGTCATATCGACAGGGTTCTTCCGATATTTGCATTCGTAAGAACAATACCCGTTTTCATCCTCCGTCACGACATCAAATTCTCCGTTCTTGTGCGCTGTCTTGTCGTTATAGACGAACCGGCCGATCTGGAAGAATGGTGGCTGGATCTGTCCCTCCCGGTTTTTCCGAACGAGATATTCTTTGGCTACTTGCTCGAACCTGCGCGGAAGGTATTCCGTCTCCATCTTCGCACGCAGGTTCATCTCGTAAAAGCGCTTGGCGGGAAGCACGCTGCGTGCGGTGCTCTCACGGAAAAGATAGGAATAATAAAAATCTAGGAGCGCATCCCTGATGACATAGCGCTGCTTCCTCCGGTTGCCTGCCGCATTGATGGGGGCATCCTTTTCCACGAGATCCATATCGACGAGCTTCGTAAGCGTATGATGGACGCCGTTGCTGCTCCCAGGGAAATTATCGGCAAGGTCTGAATATTTCCCGATGCCGGACGCGATCTTCTCCAGCACGTAATTCGCATTTTCTTCTTTCGACAGTTCGGCGGTCAGCTGCAGGCGGATCTCGCTTTCCAGCATCGCCCCCTCCGGTATGAGAAGCTGCTCCACGTTCTCTTCTGGCGTGAGATCGTTCTGGACTTGCAGCAGGTAGAACGGGATGCCGCCGAACACGCTGTAGAGGAAGAAGCGTTCTTCGTTCGTCCTCTCCGGAAAGAATTTCGCTGCATCATAATAATCAAACGGCTGCACCTTCAGGATTTCCGAGAATCGACCGAAGAGCGGCGCACTGCTCTCCACCAGCTTCTGCATCGTATCCATGTAGGAACCGCAGAGAATCAGCTTCAAGCCTGCGTCATGCTGATACTCATCAATGGCAATCTGGAACTCCGAATCCACGGATGGGTCATCTTCCCTGAGGAATGGATACTCGTCAATGAACAGGATGACCTTCTGCTGCGACGCTCGACGGAATACGTAAGCCAGCAGCCCCGCGAGATCCTGGAACGTGACATAGGATTCATCAAATGCATGCGTGACCGCCTTGGCGAGTCCTGAAAAATTCTGTGCGAATGGTGCCTTGCGGCAGACGTACGGAATCACGACGCCATCCGCATTTTTGAGCGCTTCCCGGATGAGCTCGCTCTTCCCCACGCGCCTGCGCCCGTAAACCAAAATGTTTTCCGACCGATCGCTTTCGAGCTTCTGCCGGAGTTTTTTCAATTCTTCCTGCCGTCCGACAAATTGCATTTCGCGCCCCTCCGTTTGCGTAAATTCGTTTTAGTTAAATCAATTTACGTTAATGATACCATACAAACAGAAGAAACACAATCAAAACCGCGAATACTATTGCCCTTCTCACATATACCGCGTATCATGAAACCAATGGGAAAAATGCTTTTTTGATAACTGCAACAGAACGGAGGCGGAGCGATTGACCGCAAGCAGCACTTTCATCCTCGCATTAACAGGAGCCGGCATCTCCAAGGCATCCGGCATACCGACGTTCCAGGACATTCCCGGCATCAAGGACAAGCTCGATGTCGATTTCCGTGCGCAGCACCCGGAGGAGTTCGACCGCGTCGTCCAGCAGATGAAAGACAATATGCGCGGCAAGGAACCGAACGCTGCGCATCGGGCGCTCGCAGAGCATGACATCCCCGTCGTGACAATGAATGTCGACGGCCTGCACCAGAAGGCAGGCTCGAAGATTGTCGTTGAGTGCCACGGAAATCTCGAAGACGGCACGATGGTGCTCTACGGCGAGCGGGCGTTTTACGAGCAGGCCTTCGACCTTCTGCAACAAGCAACGGACGTTGCTGACAAACGCCAGCAGAAAAAGATTCTGCTTGTCATCGGGACGAGCTACGAGACGCAATTCGCCAATGCCTTCGTACAGTCTGCGCTCTACCTCGGCTGGGCGCTCGCCGAGGTCAACCATGACGCGGAGCACCTGGTCGCGCCGTTCTTAAAACGCGAACTGAGAACACAAAACAGATGACACATCAAAGAGGAGACACCAACGATGCTATTCACAGAACAAGAAGTCCAAAATATTTCCCGCGTACAGTCCTTCTTCCAAGCGTGCGCGGATGGCATCCGCACGTACGGCGCAGACGGGCTCGACGAGAAATTTTCAGATGTCGTCGATGACAAATATCGCTTCATCGTCGAAAGCCATGCTCGCGCCCTTACTGATTTCCATACGCGGATGCAAGAATCCCTGATGGGCAAGAACGATGCATCCTTTACAGGAGCAGATGTCACGCTGATGATCTCCTCCCGCTATTGGATATCAGAAATCTTCGACCTCTGTTGCCAATGCCCGACAAGCAAGGTTGTGGAGCATATGGCAAAAAGCGGCTGCCTGAACCTGCAAGACACGAAAAGCGAATGGGAGAGATACACGGGCGTGCTCCGCGCATGGCTGCGGATTCTATATCAGGCGGAAAACAATGATAAAAATCAACAATGATGGGGATGACTTCATGGAATTTCACGTGAACGAGGAACACGTCTATCTGACGAACGAGCGCGGCGAGCTCTTGGCGAATGCTGATTTCCGCGAGACCGCGCCCGGCGTTTTCGACATCTATCACACACTCGTCCTGCCGGAGCTGCGCGGGCAAGGGATCGCCGCGAAGCTCGTGGCGAAGACCGTGGAAGAGATTCACCGGCGCGGCGGCAAGGTCACGGCGACGTGTACGTATGCCAAAGCATGGCTGAAGCGCCATCCGCAAGAGGAGGGGTCGATCCAATAAAACCATTCGCGACATTCTGCGCAAAAGAGTGACAACATCCAGAGACAAGACAAGACGACCGTGTGCATGAGCAGTGCACGCGGCCGTCTTGCTGTGTATTTAGTAGGAGAGCTTTACGAGATGCATCCTCGCACCCCTCAATGGAAGACAAGTACAATATACCATGTAAGAGCGCATGGATTTACAAACCGACGGAGACGAGCGCTTGGTCGATGTCGCGGATGATGTCGCCTGGATCTTCCAGCCCGACGCTGAAGCGGATGAAGCCCTTGCGGAATTGCTCCGGATAGAGGCCGATGCGCTCGTCGTAACTCGGCTGGGGGAAAATGAGGCTTTCATCGTGGCCGAGGGAAATCTTCGCGACGGCCGCGATGTCCGTGATGCCGTTCGTCGGGTTGTCCGGCGTCTCGATGTGGACGATCTGTCTGTCAATTCATGCGCATCGCAAAAGGGGACGGCCTCCTCCGACCGTCCCCTTGCTGGATTCTATGGTTGCATATTACTTCCGAAACAAGAAGGCATCCTTGCCCGGATAGATGGCTGCCGCGCCGAGGTGTTCCTCGATGCGCAGCAGCTGGTTGTACTTCGCGACGCGCTCGCTGCGGCCGGGCGCGCCCGTCTTGATCTGATCGCTGTTCAGCGCGACGGCGAGGTCGGCGATGGTCGTGTCCTCCGTCTCGCCCGAGCGGTGCGAGACGATGGCCGTGTAGCCCGCGTGGTGCGCCATCTGGATGGCCGCGAGCGTCTCCGAGAGCGAGCCGATCTGGTTCAGCTTGATGAGGATGCTGTTGCCGCAACCGAGCTCGATGCCTTTTGCGAGGCGTTTCGTATTCGTGACGAAAAGGTCGTCACCGACGAGCTGCACCTTGCCGCCGAGCTCCGCCGTCATCTTTTTCCAACCATCCCAATCCTCTTCGTCGAGACCGTCCTCGATGGAGTAGATCGGATATTTTTCAATGAGACTCCGCCAATGCGCGATGAGCTCGTCCGACGTGAACTCCTTGCCGGATTTCGGCTGCTGGTAATGGCCTTTGCCCTTCTCGCTCTTCCACTCCGATGCCGCCGCGTCGATGGCGAGCACGAAGTCCTTGCCCGGCTCGTAGCCCGCCGTGCGGATGGCTGCGAGGATGTGCTCGATCGTGTCTTCGTCGCTCTTGAGGTTCGGCGCGAAACCGCCTTCGTCGCCGACAGCCGTCGTCTCGCCCTCTTTCTTCAACAGCGACTGGAGCGCGTGGTAGACTTCCGTCGCCATGCGAAGCCCTTCGCGGAATGTCGGCGCGCCGACCGGCATGATCATGAACTCCTGCGTGTCGACGGAGTTCGACGCGTGTGCGCCGCCGTTCAGGATGTTCATCATCGGTACGGGCAGGTGACGGCCAGCCACACCGCCAAGGAAGCGATAGAGCGGCACGCCCTCGGCTTGCGCCGCTGCTTTCGCCGACGCGAGCGAGACAGCGAGGATGGCATTCGCGCCGAGCTTCGTCTTGTTCTCCGTGCCGTCGAGTGCGAGCATCGCCGCATCGACCGCGTAGATATCCGACGCATCGAGCCCGACAAGCACCGGTGCGATGAGCTCGTTCACGTTCGCGACGGCCTTCGACACGCCCTTGCCGCCATACTTCGATTTGTCGCCATCACGCAGCTCGTGCGCCTCGAACTCGCCCGTCGAAGCGCCGGACGGTGCCGCCGCACGTCCGGCCGCGCCGCCTGCGAGTACGACCTCGGCTTCCACCGTCGGATTACCGCGCGAATCAATGATCTCACGCCCGATGACCTGCTGGATTTTCTGCTGCTCTTTCATGGTAATCGTCTCCTTTAGCTGAAAGATTTTCTCAACAATGGTAGTATATCACATTGAGAACTATTTTCAATTATTTTTGTTCCCGATTCACGCTTTTTTTGCAACTTCAGGGAACGCCACGACGAGCAGCATCTTGAACGGTTCGATGCCGTAAACGGCGTGCGGATGGTTCGCGGGCATGACAATGGAGTCGTCCGCCGCGAGCGCAGCCAGAGCAACATGAGCCGTTCGTTCTACATCGTGGGTATCGACGAAGGACAGGCGACGGCCGATTACAAGGACGGCGTCCTGAGCGTCCACCTGCCGAAGACGGAAAAGGCAGAAGACACGAGCCATACGATCGCGGTGGGCGGCGCCGCCTGATCGCGACCACACACCAGTTCTGCAACCAATCACGCGACAAAACAAGCGGGAGCCAGCATCTCATCTGGATGCTTGCCCCCGCTTGTTGTTGTAGATTTTCGTCAACGCAAATGATTTAGCTCAGGCGCGCGTCGATGGAAAGAGCGAGAGGATGGAATCTTTGGTGATTTTGTCGAGCGAGAGGTCGATGTCCCATGGAACGCCGTTCGTCTTTTCAAAGCGTGCGCCAGCCTTTTCGAGCATGGGGCGGAGCTTCAGGCAGGAGCGGAAGACTGTCTTGAGCGCCGTCGCGGCAATGGAGTGTCTGTGGTCGTAATACGCGACGAGATCGTTGCCGATTTGCGCCTGCATGAACCAGAATGTCTTGGTGCCGTCAGGCGCGCTTTCGAGGAAGCCGAGGAAGTCCGATGTCCTTTCGATAGTGCGCGATAGAGGCGCAGGCGCATCTCCTTGTTCTTGACCTCGTCGATGTGGATGGCGATCTTCAGCTCTTTTAGGATGGTATCGAGATCGTTTATCGTGGCCTCGGAAAGCGCCGCACCGCTCGTGAGCAACTGGCGGACGCGTCTCCCGATTTCTTCGGCAGAAATGGCGTCGATGACGACGAAACGGAACGGAGGCGTATCCTCTGGGAGATGCAGCACAGAATTCGGAACGTAGACGAGCGATTCGTTGATCGAGCGACCGTCTGTCATGTCGCCGTTCTGGAGATAAACCGAGACGTAGTGGAGCATCTGCTCGATGAACAGCTTGTCGGTCGAAGCGTCTGCGATCTCGTGGAAGTTCTTGTGCAGGCCGCGATTCATGGCGACCGCATCATAGCCGAATTGCCGTTCGAGGAATTTGAGCAGACGCGGCGTTTCAATAGCCGGACAGGAATCGACCGTGCGCTTCGTGAGGAAGAAGCCGTGACGGAGGTGCGCAGCATTGTCCGGCTCCTGTGAAGCGCATTGCGCCTCCTCCAGCAAGGGAACGGCATGAAACAGGCGAAGCGTTGCATAAATCAGCTCGTGCATCCAAACGGCCTCCTTTTTTCGATGAAAAAACGGATACAGGCAAGCCGTATCCGCGCACGTAACGATCGGCGGCAGGTATAACGAACCCGGTCACCAAACTGGCGGCCGAATTCCAGAAAACAGGAACCTGGTATGCCGATGCATCTTGTTTGCATTGATTATACCATGATTTTACGAGAAAGTCATGCGGATTCGAAAATAATAAAGCGGAAACCGCCCTTATCGGTTGTCGTCTGTCGCGATTTTTTCTTCCAGCATTTCCATCATCCATTCGCTCGCGTCATGGCTGTCTTTTCGCTTTCCGCACATCGCGAGGATCGTGACGCGGACATGATCGCCAATTTCGGGAACGTAAAAACAGCGCCGAGTGCGACCACAGGAAGTCGTTCTTCTTCCTGTGGCGCTTTACATTCTGATCCCCCGTTTGTGATGGTATCTAACAAAGATGCGCTCCATAAGTCCAAATATGATTGACATTGTGCACCATATTTTTGATGCCCAAAGAATATTTTTGATATTGCAGCGGCATCGAAACCGCAAGAAGGATTTCCCACCAACTCTGTGGAACAAAACAATCAGCACATCACCAAGGAGGCATCTGATTGCAATGATCAACGACAATGAAAAAGAATTGCTCCTGCAAGACCTCCGGAGGTATCTTGCAGCGCATGACGCACCAAAGAAATTCACGCGCGGCACGCCCTTCCTTGGCGCTGAGATCTCCGCTGGGACACTCGACATTCGCTCGTTGCGAAGGGGCGGCCTCACGAGCGCGACGAAAAATGCGATACTGCAAGGCATCCGGCAGATGCTGCGGCCTGGCTTCCGCGCGCTGCTCTTCGAGCTTGCCAAGAAAAAAGGAGTTCCGAACGTCGAAATCTATCGGCGTTCGGATCTCACGAAAGCACATTTTTCCAAAATCAAAAACG
>OMWS01000124.1 GCA_900314825.1 uncultured Veillonellaceae bacterium
CCGCAGGTGATGCAGCATTTGGACAAGTACCAGCCGAACGACATCGGAAGCGATGTCCATGTGATGAAGGAGTTCTTGCGGCTCCGCGACACGAGTCCCGTGTTCGATGAAGCAAAGAAAAACGGCAGCATCGGGATACCGTGCTTTGTGTTTGAAGATGGCACGGTGACGCTGGATCCCAAGGATGTTGGGCTTTATCTCTGAGTCCTGAGAACAAAAAAAGGAGCGGCCGTGCGGCCGTTCCTCGCAAGAGTTATTTGCAGATGGCATCTGCCCAGTCGAAAAGTTCGTCAAGGTCATAGTCGCCCGCATGCCCCTTGCCCCAAGGGGCGGCGAAATCGACTTCGTATCCGGCGTTCGTGCCATCCGAGATGTCACCGGCGGGCTAGAGAGCTCCATTGTAGCGCAGGTAGCGGACGGCTGCTTTGTAATCGACGATGAGTGTTTGTTCAGATTGTATAAAAAGGCAGGAAGATATGTGAAAGGAACAGAACAAAGCACAACGGGGGAGCAGCCAGCAAACTGCTCTCCCGCTGTGCTTCTTTGCGTGTGGAATCTGTGCGACGTTCCGTCTTATTTCTTCCGGCGATGGTACGCCGCATCGTAATATTTGCCTGCGCGGATGTCGTCCGTCATGCCTTTGTACGGCGCCTCGGCGATGACGTCGTCGTTGTTCTGGCCGGCCTTGCCGATATAGGAGATCGTCGCGAACTCGGGGACGACGTATTAGGCCGGCCCTTTTGTTGTGTGTGCCAGATTGACATCAGGAATTTGTCATGCTATCATATTCGTAATATTTACAGATACAACAAAAGGGGCGTATTTCATCATGCAGATTTCCAGCCGTTTCACCATCGCCATCCATGTCCTGACCTGCGTCGTCGTGCTCGACGGGCAGATGCCGATGAACAGCGAGACGATTGCCGGCAGCGTCGGCGTGAATCCCGTCGTTGTGCGCAATATTTTCCGTCAGCTGAAGAAAGCGGACCTCATTGTCGTGCAGCGTGGCGGCAACGGCGGCGTGAAGCTCGCGCGCGATGCGAAAGACATCACGCTCTTCGACGTATATCAGGCCGTGGATGCCGTCGCGGACGGGAAGCTCTTCCATTTCCACGAGAATCCGAACGCGGCCTGCCCGGTCGGCCGCAACATCCATCACGTCATGGACGGACGGCTCCGGGAAATCCAGGAGGCCATGGAACAGCAGATGGCGCGCCTGACGCTCGCGGACATCATCGCGGACACGGAAGCATTCATCGGGAAAGAGAACAAGACTGCTTGAAACCATCGGCCGTTGCAGGAAAACTGCGGGGCCGAATTTTTTTGCAAATTTTTGTTGTACCTATTGACATTACTTCAAAGTCGTGCTATCTTATACATGTAATCAGAATGAATACAACAAATCATCCACACCACATTCGACAAAGCAAAGGAGTTCATCATCATGAAAATCGCAGTTGTTGCAGCAAACGGTCGCGTCGCTCGCAAGGTCATCACGGAGGCGCTCGGGCGCGGGATGGACGTCACGGCATTCGTCCGCGGGGAGAACAAGACGGACGCGAAGAAGTTCGTCGTGAAAGACATCTTCGATCTGACGGCGGACGATCTCAAAGGTTTCGATGTCGTCGTCGATGCGTTCGGCGCTTGGAAGCCGGAGCTCCTGCCGCAGCACTCGACGACGCTCGCGCATCTCTGCGACATCCTCGTGGGGACGCAGACGCGCCTCGTCATCGTCGGCGGCGCAGGCTCGCTCTATGTGAATCCGGAGCACACGGTGCAGGTCATCGACACGCCGGACTTCCCGGAGGAGTTCAAGCCGCTCGCCGGCGCGCAGGTCAAGCAGCTCGCCGAGCTCCGCAAGCGTAAGGATGTCCGCTGGACGTACATCAGCCCGGCCGGTGATTTCCAGGCCGACGGCGAGCGCACGGGCAAGTACATCCTCGGCGGCGAAGAGCTCACGCGAAGCAGCAAAGGCGAAAGCATCATCAGCTACGCCGACTACGCCATCGGTATGGTCGACGAGATCGAGAAGGGCAACCACATCCAGCAGCGCATCTCGCTCGTCCGCGCGTAAACGAATACAGCAACATGGTGGACGATGCTCTCAAAAGGTCCATCGCGCTTTGAAATAAAATGAACCTGGATGATTCAACGAGGCTCATCGGTGAATCATCCAGGTTCATTTGTGTTTCCATCGCTCACGAAGCGACAGCAGCATATGCCGCAGTGTCAAAATCGGCGCATGGAATATCATGCGAGGCCCCGCGTAACGCATGGCCTCCCGTATCGCTTCACGCTCTTTGAGCGCATAACAATGGGTCGGACAGAAATTGCAAAATGTTTTTTCTGCCATGTGAGGACAATGCAGCACCCGCGCCTTGGCATAATCGACCAATTTTTGACACGAAGGACAAAGCACCGCGTTTTCTTTTCGCATATGCTTTTGCCCACGGCAATAAATGCCGATCATCTGCTCCACCACGGCAATTTCGTGCTGTCGTTTATTCTCAATGTTTTTGTGATTGTCTCTCATGATTTTGCTGGAAATTATTCCGCAATCATGACGCGCGCGGTGATGTCTTCCTTTTCTTTTTCGTCCGGCTCTGTGGCGATGCCGCCGAATGGCATCTGCGCGATGAGCTGGTAGCGTTCGGGGAGGCTAAAGAGCTTCTTCACGGCCTCATCGATGACGGGATTGTAGTGCTGGATGTTCGCGCCGACGCCGAGTTCGCGCAGGCCGGCCCAGATGCTGATCTGGAGCATGCCGTTCGCCTGCTGCGCCCAGATGGGGAAGTTCGCGGCGTAAAGCGGGAACTTTTCCTGGAGGCCTTTCACGACATCGGTGTCGATGAAGTACAGCACCGTGCCGGCGCCGGCCTTGAAACCGTCAATCTTCTCGCGGGCGACCTTGCCGCCGAACGCGTCGTAGATGGCGTCCCAGAGCGCATCCTGTTTCTCGCCGAGCGCGAGCACGACGCGCTGGCTGCGCATGTTGAACGCATCCGGCACGAGCTCCGTCGTTTCTGTGACGAGGCGCTTGATGTCCTCCACGCTGACGGGCAGCTCTTTCTTCAGCCCGTAAATGGAACGCCGCTGCTTTAAGGATTCGCGAATGCTCATGGAAAATACTCCTTTTTCGTATTGTTTGTACTGTATTCAGTATAGCAGGGCGAGAAAAATTTTTCAACTGAAAACCGCGAGGATTCCCCGTCCTCAACGCCGTAGGCGTAGGGCGGGGAGGAATCGCGGAACATAAATATTCCGACAAGCAAATACCTTCTAAAAACAATATTGCTTTCTTGCTGCCTAAATGCTATACTATAATCCCATCTTTGACAGTTGAAAGCCACAGAACCCTTGATTTGCAAGGGCTCTGCGGCCTTTTTTAATGCTCCGATATGTAGCTATATATTACTTT
>OMWS01000049.1 GCA_900314825.1 uncultured Veillonellaceae bacterium
CTTTCTTGTGTAATCCTGTAATAGTTAGCACTCTATAGGATACAGGCCTCTTATTTCTTTTGCAACCTCATCACCGAGAACTATTTTACACTAAGACGTCGGATTTGGAAGCAATTGCTTGCCATAGATCGGCTTTTCCATTAGAATGAAAAGAAAACGGTAGAGGCTTGACAAGGAGTGCAAGATGGAACATGATTTCACAGACAGACAGATAAATAAAGAACGCTTCTGGCGGGCGAAGGAGGCTTGCGACACGCGGGGGATGGCGGAGTTCCTTGTGGGAGAATTGGAGGCTTTGCTTGCTGAGAATGTGCAGATGGAAGAAAGTCCGTTGGCTTCGAAGGATGTATTGCTTTTCGAGGGATTCAAGGCGAATCTTGCGAAGGAGCCACATCGTGCCATCCGATATGCGAATACGTGGTTACGCATCGTGCAGGCGCGGAACTGCATTTTGTGGGTGGAGTATCTTCGGTGCCAGGCGGATGCAATGGCCTTGCTTGGAAATTACGCGCAGGCGGTGCGATTTTATGAGAACTGTTGCAAGCTGAACCCGACGCGCCCGGAAATGCGGAACAGTTATGGAAACGCGCTGTTCCGCATGGGGAGGGTCGATGAGGCGCGAGAGCACTATAAATTCGCAATGAATATCATGAAAAATCGAGGGGGATACTGGGCTGCGCATAATTTCATGATGACGTTGCCGGGGCATATCAAAATGGAGGATGACTTGTCACGTCAAACGTTGCAATCGGTGCCGTGGGAAAAATTCCTCGAAGAGGCGCCGCCGCGCAAGATTCTCGAGCTTTCACTGGCGGAGACGTTCGACCTGCCGATCTTCATCAATTGCCGCGACCGTCTCGGCTGCTTGCAACGGCTCGTCACGTGGCTGCTCGAGGCAGGCTACCGGCGCATTTATCTCTTGGACAATGCTTCGACGTATCCGCCGCTTCGCGCGTGGTATGCAGAGATTTGCAAAGACCCGCGTGTGACACTCGCGCAGCTGCCGGAAAATTTCGGCTATCAGGCGCTCTGGAAGTCTGGCATTTTGCACCAGCTTGACATCCGCACGCCGTATGTCTATACGGATCCGGACACGGTGCCGGTCGAGGAGTGCCCGAAAGGGCTCGTGGCGCGGCTGTATCAAATTTTGCGTCGGTATCCGTTCATCGACAAGGTCGGCCCGGGGCTCAAGATCGATGACTTGCCGGCTGGCTTCGACGCTTCGACCGAGCAATCATACTGCCATGTGCCGGTGGAGGAACAGGTCTTCTTTGCGCCGTGCGATACGACATTCGCGCTCTATGCGCCTCTGTATCATTATACGAACTTCATGTCCCTGCGCACGCGCGGCCGGATGCTCGTGCGGCATCTACCGTGGTATCTCGACCGCGGCCACCTGCCGGAGGACGAGAAGTATTATGTCGCGCATGCGGACAGCGGCTCGACGTTTTCAAATCAGATCAAAAGCGGAAGGTGACCCTCCGGGGAGCTCTTCGCGGCGTTCCTGCAGGAAAACTCCCTTGGAAAAAACCATTTTTTCGCAAAAACTCCTTTGAAAAAAACCATTTTTCGACGAAAACTCCCTTGAAAAAAACCATTTTTCTGCTACGATAAGGGCAGGGAGGTGGGAAATATGCTGCGGCGGAAGATCTTGGATGTGTTCCAGGCGTGGAAAGAAACACCGGGGCATCGGCCGATGATTGTGAAAGGGTGTCGCCAGTGCGGCAAGACGGTCGCGGTACTTGCATTTGCCCGCAAAGCGTATGCGCATGTCGTGTATCTCAATTTTTTTGAGAATCCGAAGCTGGTCTCGATTTTTCAAGGAAGCTTGCAGGTCGATACGCTCACGATGATGATGACGGCCATGCTCGGCGCAGAAGCTGTCTTCGTGCCGGGGGAGACGGTCATCGTGCTCGATGAGATCCAGATGTGTCCTGATGCACGTACGGCGTTGAAGTTTTTCCAGTTGGATGGTCGCTATGATGTCATCGCGACGGGCTCGCTTCTCGGCGTTGAGGGGTATGGGGATGCGCCACGCTCGATTCCTGTCGGTTATGAGACGACGGTGCGCATGGTGCCGATGGATTTCGAAGAATTTCTTTGGGCGAATGGCATCACGGAGGATCTCCTTGCGCTTTTGCGTACCTGCCTCCGCGATGAGCAGCCCGTGCCAGTGGCATTGCACCAGCGGATGCGCGAACTCTTGTTGCAGTATGCCGTCGTTGGCGGTATGCCGGCTGTCGTGCAGGCGTTTGTCGATCGCAAGAATCTTGCGGAAGTCCTGGCGATGCAGCGTGACCTCGTGCGTTCGTATGAGGATGACATGGTGAAGTATGCGCAGGCACGGGACAAGGTGCGCATCCGCAAAAGCTTCCGATCCATCCCCATCCAGCTCGCGAAGGAAAACAAGAAGTTCCAATATTCCCTCGTCGAACGGCGTGGTACGTCGGCGAAGTTGGAGAGCGCGATTGCGTGGCTCGAAGATGCCGGACTCGCACTCCGTTGTTACAATCTTTCCGTTCCTGAGCTCCCACTGAGCGGCCAGGCGGAAGAAAATGTCTTCAAGCTTTATCTCATGGACACGGGGCTCTTCATCAGCATGCTGGATGATGGCACGCAGGCGGATGTCCTGCAGGGGGATCTGCTCGGCTACAAGGGCGCGATTTTTGAAAATCTCGTTGCGGATTTTTTCCACAAGATGGGGCGGAAGCTGTATTATTTCCGCAAGGATTCTGGCCTTGAGATCGATTTTGTCATCCGCTATCGCGGCAAGGCGACGCTTGTCGAGGTGAAAGCGCAGAACGGCAACACGAAAAGTTTGCGCACGGTCCTTGCGCATCCAGAAAAATATCACGTCGGTCAGGCGATCAAGCTCGCCGATACAAATGTCGGACGCGCGGGTGATGTGCTGACGCTGCCGCTTTATCTTGGAGCATTTTTAACGGAGCTTTGATGTCATGAAAGAACGCCGCCCGGCGCAGGATGTTTTTCCTGCTGCCGGGCGGCGTTTTTGTGTGCTATGAAGTTTTACTGCACGTTCATCGAGAGCTCGATGAATTTGTTCGCGAGCTTCGCTTTCTGGAGGACTTCCTCCGTGATGTCCTGGCCGGCCTCGACGATCGTGATGCCATTGTCCATCTTGATCGTGCGCGTGGCTTTCTTGCCGAGGAGGAAGCGGCGATGGCGCTCTTCCGTGGCCTTGTCCGCGGCTGCCTGCTTCGGGTCAACCTTCGGCGCGGCGGGCGTCGCGGGTTTTGGAGCAGGAGCGGCCGGTTTCGGCGGCTCGGCCTTCGGAGCTTCCGCTTTGGGAGGCTCGGGCTTCGCGGCCGGGGCGGGCTCGGCTTTTGGAGCTTCTGGAGCCGGCGTGGTCGTCTTCGGGGCTTCCGCTTTCGGAGCGGCAGGCGCAGCTGCAGCTTTTTCTGCGTGCGCGGCGGCCGGCGTCAGCTCATTTTTTTTTTCGCCCGAAGGGTCGATGACCGTGACCTGTTTGCCGAAGATGGAAATCTGGTCGGCAATCACTTCGCTCGTCGTCCCGTCGGGGGCCGTGATCTCGCATTTCTCGATCGTGCCGTCGTCGCCGATGAAGAGCTCGCTGATCTTGCCTTGGATCGAGCCCGTCTTCGTGATGGCTTTCGTGCCGATGACGCGGATGTTCTCGTCGAGGAGGTTCTCGTAGTCGCCGGCGTCGTCGAGCTTCAGGATGTTCTCGCTGTTCGTGATCGTGACGGCGTCGTCGCCGATAGCGATGACGGATTCGTACGGGATGAGCTTGACGCCGCGGTACCAGTCTTCGTCCTCAATCGTGATGGCGGCGACCTTGCCGTTCTTCGCGTCGATGAGCAGCGTCTTGCTCATGCCGAGCTCGCGGCCTTCGGTGATGCTGATGATCGGAAGGCCGAGGATTTCTACAGATTTCTTCATTCAGATTCCTCCAATGAAATGATTTCTTGTGTTGTGGGACTAGGTAGAATATATGCTCAGGACGAGGATTCGTCCTTGCTAGCTTGTTTTGCCGCGAGCGCTTGGTCGGCGGCTTCGATCTCGGCGCGGATGGCCTCGGGGATGTTGCCGAATGGCGTGTCCTCGGCGTGATGGCGCCGGAGGACGGCCTGCACGACGCCGAGGTAGCGGATGTTCTTTTCGAACTCTCGAGCGATCGCCGGGTTCTCGGCGAGGATCGGGATGGAGAGCGCCGCGTGATAGACGTTGACGCAGTCCGCATAGCGCGCCTGCTGCTTGAGGAGGTTGCCGAGATCCATGTAGAGGTAGATGATGTACGGGTCGCTGACGAAGCGGTCGACGGCATTCGCGTAGGCGGTCGTCGCGCGCAGGAGGTCACCTTGCTTCTGCGCGGCCTCGGCGTAGTCGAGGAAGTCGTCGAGGGTTTTGAGGAGCGCGATCTCGGCGGTGATGTCGTCCATCGGGTCGGGGGTCGGCTCGGGCGCGGGGAGTTCTTCGGGCTTCTCGGTGACTTCGGACGCGGGAACTTCTTCGGGTTCTTCCGTAACTTTTGGCTCCTCGATGATTGGTTCGGGAGCTTTCGGTTCTTCGGTAACCTTCGGTGTTTGTTCCGGTTTTGGAATTTCTTTCGGTTCTGGGATTTCTTCCGGCTTCGAAACGCCCAACGCCTCCCCCTCTGGGGGAGGTGCCGAGCAAACGCGAGGCGGAGAGGGTAGCGCAGTATCGGATTTCGATACCTTCTCGGTAGAATCGGGAATCTCGGACGCCGCCACCCTCTCCGCCCCCTGCGGGGCCACCTCCCCCAAGGGGGGAGGCGTAGGTTGTGGAGAGCTTTCGTTCTTACTGATAACGTCAGGCATAACCTCTGGCGTTTCTTCGATAGCTTCTGGCTCGTCCATCGTTTCGGGTGCTGGCCCAGGTCCTGGAAGCACGATTTTTGAAGGTTCTTCGATGGGCTTCGGTTCAACGAGCGGCGCTGGTTCAGGCTCGGGCGTTGACTCTTTTGCAGGCGCAACGTCTTCGACTGGTTCGGGCGCGGATTCTTTCCTTGGCCGTTCCCATTTGAAATGGTCGGGGCCGATGGCGGCTCTGGTGCGGTCGGCGAGCGTGGCCTCGGGGGCTTCGCTTTCGCTCGGTTCTGCCGCTTCGCCTTCGTCTGCCGCGCCCGGTTCTTTTTTGCAGAGGTACGCGTTGTAGGCGGTGACGAGGACGGCGGCGGCGATGGCGAGGGCCGCGAGCTTCACGTAGTAGTCCGGCGTGAGGAACGGCGCGACGAAAGGGATGCCGAGCGCGATGGCGGCGGCGAGGATGCCGGAGAGCGCGAGGGCGCGTCCTTTCATGCGGACGCCCACGCGCTTCGCGAGCTTGGCGAGGAGGAAGAGGGCGATGCCCATGATGCCCGCCGTCAAGAGGAGGATCATGCGCAACGCTTCCTTTCTACTACGCAAGCACGCACCTGCATCGCGTAGGCATTTTCCCTGTTATTTTATCATGTTTTTCTCTGGAAAGCAAAACGTTACACTCTCCAGAAAGAAATCAGAAAAAACGCGCATCAAGCGCGAACGAATGCGGCGGATTTGTAGTGAATTTTTACCACGCGGAGAAAATTTTGGGCGGCGTGTCCCCTTGAACGACACAAAGATGCGTAAATTTTCATGTATACCGAGGGAAAACGCTTGACGCTTGTAAAGGTGTCAATTATAATAGGGAACATCAAGTTCATCGGCGGCAGGGATTCGCACAAGTATGCCACCGGGGCTTTCCCTTTTTTCGAGGGATTGAGAAAGGAAGGGTTTTCATGGTGTTTGGAAAGAAAAGCCTGAAGCTCATCGGGGCCGCGCTTGGCGTCGCGCTCATGGGCAGCGTGTTTGCCGGCTGCGGCGGCGATCAGGCGAAGAGCGACGAGATCAAGATCGGCGCGAACTTCGAGCTGACGGGCAATGTCGCGAACTACGGCAGCGCTTCGATGGACGGGCTGAAGCTCGCCATCAAGGAGTGCAACGACGCGGGCGGCGTGAACGGCAAGAAGATCAACCTCGTCTCGGCAGACAACAAGTCCGAGGCGTCGGAAGCGGTCAATGCCGCGACGAAGCTCATCTCGGATGACGGCGTCAAGGTCATCGTCGGCCCTGCCGTCACGGCGAACGTCATCGCGGAGTCGCAGGTCGCGACGGACAACAAGGTCCCGGTCATCGCGCCGGATGCGACGAGCCCGGATGTCACGGTCGAGAACGGCCAGGTGAAGCCGTTCATCTTCCGCTCCTGCTTCATCGATCCGCAGCAGGGCTCCGTCATGGCGAAGTTCGCGACGGAGACGCTGAAAGCGAAGACGGCGGTCATCTACGTCGATAACAGCACGGATTACTCGAAGAGCCTCGGCAAAGTCTTCAAGGAGAAATTCGAAGCCGCGGGCGGCAAAGTCCTCGACCAGCAGGCGTTCGTCGCGAAGGACACGGATTTCAAAGCCACGCTGACGACGCTCAAGGCTGCGAACGCGGACGTCATCTTCGTCCCAGCGTACTATGAAGAAGTCGGCAAGATCGTCAAGCAGGCCCGCGAGCTCGGCATCACGGTGCCAATCCTCGGCACGGACGGCTGGGATGATCCGAAAGTCGCCGACATCGCCGGCGCGGACGCGCTGAACAACACGTATTTCAGCACGCACTTCTCCGACAAGGATGACTCTGTCAAGGGCTTCATCGATGCATTCAACAAAGAATACGGCCATGCGCCGAACGTCTTCGCAGCGCTCGGCTATGATGCCGGCAAGATGCTGATCGACGCGATCAAGCGCGCTGGCAGCGACGATCCGGAAGCGATCTGCAAGGCGCTCGCGGAGACGAAAGACCTGAAGGTCGGCACGGGCACGATCACGATCGACAAGGATCACAATCCAATCAAGCCGGCCGTCATCCTGGAGAACAAGGGCGGTGACCGCACCATGGTCGCGAAGATCATGCCGGAGTAATTCGGTAACGAAGAATTTTTGTGAGGGGAAGGCAGCGAAGCGATCTTGCTGTCTTCCTCTCTTTTGCTGAAAAAGGAAGACGTTATTGCAACCTGTTTTTACGCCTCCCCCTTTGGGGGAGGTGCCGAGCGAATGCGAGGCGGATAAGCAGACGCATGGCGCTTTAGCGCCGATGCGGTCGCTTATGCCGCTTTCGGCGGAGGGTAACGCAGTAACGGGATTCCGAATCCTCTCGATAGAATCGAGAATCTCATACGCCGCTACCCTCTCCGACCCCTTCGGGGCCACCTCCCCCAGAGGGGGAGGCGTAGGGAGTGGATTTTGGAGGTTATGTTACATGGAAGTCTTGCAGCAATTGGTGCAGCAGCTCATCAATGGCATATCGCTCGGGAGCATTTACGCCCTGATCGCTTTAGGCTATACGATGATCTACGGCATCATCAAGCTCATCAACTTCGCCCACGGTGATATTTACATGGTGGGCGCGTACATCGGATTTTTTGCCATCACGCAGGCGCATCTCTCCATCGTGCCGGCGCTCCTCATCTCTTTTCTAGTGACGGGCTGCCTCGGCATGGTGATCGAGAAGCTCGCGTACAAGCCGCTCCGCCATGCGCCGCGCATCTCGGTGCTCATCACGGCCATCGGCGTGTCGTTCTTCCTCGAGTACACGAGCATGTACTTTGTCTCGCCGACGCCGCGCACGTTCCCGGCGATGTTCGGCGATGTCGCGGTCTCGGTCGGCGGCATCGTCATCAACGGCCAGCAGATGCTCATCCTCGGCATCACGGCGGTCTTGATGATTGTTTTGACCTATATCGTTCAGAAAACGAAAACGGGCAAGGCCATGCGCGCGGCGTCGTTCGACGTCGAGACGGCGCAGCTCATGGGCGTCGACTCCGACCGCATCATCAGTTACACGTTCGGCATCGGCTCGGCGCTCGCGGCCGTCGCGGGCGTGCTCGTCGGCGTCTACTACAACTCGATCGATCCGCTCATGGGCATCATGCCGGGCATGAAAGCCTTCGTCGCGGCGGTCCTCGGCGGCATCGGCATCCTGCCGGGCGCGGTCGTCGGCGGCCTGATCCTCGGCGTCGTCGAGGCGCTCGTCTCGGGCTTCATCTCCTCGACGTTCCGCGACGCGGCGGCGTTCGCCATCCTGATCCTCGTGCTCCTCGTGCGTCCGGCCGGCATCTTCGGCAAGGACGTCAAGGAAAAAGTGTAAGGGGGCGGCAGCATGAAATACTTACGGAAAAACGATCTCATCATGCTCGGCCTCGGCCTCGTCGTCTTCGCCGTGCTCCAGGCGCTCATCACGGAGCGTATCCTGAGCTCGTTCTGGCAGCTCAATGTCATCATCATCGGCATCAACATCATCATGGCCGTCAGCCTAAACCTCATCAATGGCTACACGGGACAGTTTTCCCTCGGCCACGCGGGTTTCATGGCGGCGGGCGCGTACATGAGCGTCGTGCTGACGACGTTCTTCCACTGGCCGTTCGGCCTCGCGCTCCTCGCGGGCGCGGCGTTCGCGGGCTTCCTCGGCTTCCTCGTCGGCATCCCGACGCTGCGCCTCCGCGGCGACTACCTCGCCATCGCGACCATCGGCATGAGCGAGATCATCCGCATCTGCATCATGAACATCGACTACGTCGGCGGTGCGGCGGGCTTCAAAGGCATCCCGCACAACACGACGTTCGCCTGGGTCTTCTTCATCATGCTGTTCGCGCTGTTCTTCATCAAGAACTTCGTGAACTCCACGGATGGCCGCGCCTGCCTCGCCATCCGAGAAAATGAAGTCGCAGCCGAGTCCATGGGCGTGAACACGACGAAGTACAAGGTCATGGCTTTCACGATCGGCGCGGCGTTCGCCGGCGTCGCGGGCGGCCTGTTCGCGCACAGCTTCTACCTCATCAGCCCGAACTCGTTCACGTTCATGCAGTCGTTCAACTACCTCATCATGGTCGTCCTCGGCGGCCTCGGCTCGATCACGGGCTCCATCGCCGGCGCGTTCGTCGTCACGTTCATCTCCGCCGCGCTCGCGTCCTGGCCGGAGTTCCGCATGATCATCTACGCGCTCGCGCTGATCCTCCTGATGTTCTACCGTCCGCAGGGGCTGTTCGGCTACATGGAAATCACGGACTACGGTCCGTTCCGCAAGCTCTTGAAGAAAGGAGGCCATGACAATAATGCCTGAACCATTATTGAAATGCAAAAACGTCTCGGAAGTCTTTGGCGGCCTCAAAGCTGTTTCAGATTTTAATTTGTATATCCATCCGGGCGAGCTCGTCGGCCTCATCGGGCCGAACGGCGCTGGCAAGACGACGGCGTTCAACCTCTTCACGGGCGTCTACCAGCCGACGACCGGTACAATCACGTTCGCCGGCGAGAGCCTCGTCGGACTGAAGCCGTACCAGATCACGCAGAAGGGCATCGCCCGCACGTTCCAGAATATCCGTCTGTTCTCCGAGCTTTCCGTGCTCGACAACGTCAAGATCGCGTTCCACAGCCATGTCAAATATGGATTATTGGAATCTGTCTTGCGCATCGGCCGCTATTTCAGCGAGGAAGAACGCGTCGAGGAAGAGTCCCTCCGTCTGCTGAAGATTTTCCACCTCGAAGATCATGCGAAGGAGCAGGCAAAGAACCTCCCATATGGCGCACAGCGCCGCCTCGAGATCGCCCGCGCGCTTGCGACGAAGCCGAAACTGCTGCTCCTCGACGAGCCGGCCGCCGGCATGAACCCGCAGGAGACGAAGGAACTCATGGACATGATCCAGTGGATCCGCAAGGAGTTCGGCCTGACGATCCTCCTCATCGAGCATGACATGGCGCTCGTCATGGGCATCTGCGAGCGCATCTATGTGCTCGAATACGGCAGCACGATCGCCGAGGGCACGCCAGCCGAGATCAAAGAGGACCCGGAAGTCATCCGCGCGTACCTAGGAGGGGAGTAAAGACATGGCAGAACCTATGCTCAAAATCGACGACATCAACGTCTATTATGGCGCCATCCACGCCATCAAAGGCATCTCCCTTACCGTCCAGCAAGGCGAGATCGTCACGCTCATCGGCGCGAACGGCGCAGGCAAATCCACGACACTCCGCACGATTTCGGGACTTCTCAAACCGAAGACGGGCTCGATCACGTTCCAAGGCCAGGACATCGCTGGCACGCCTGCGCACAAGATCGTCGGCCTCGGCATCTCGCAAGTCCCGGAAGGCCGCCGCATCTTCACGGAAATGACGGTCATGGAAAATCTCGACCTCGGCGCCTTCATCCGCAAGGACAAAGACGGCATCGCCGCCGACAAGAAGCACGTCTTCGAGCTGTTCCCTAGACTTGAGGAACGCCAGGACCAGGTCGCGGGCACGCTCTCCGGCGGCGAGCAGCAGATGCTCGCCATGGGCCGCGCCCTCATGAGCCGCCCGAAGCTCCTCCTGCTTGACGAACCCTCCATGGGCCTCGCGCCGCTGCTGATTAAAGAGATTTTCTCGATCATCGAAGACATCAACAAAAGCGGTACGACCGTCCTCCTCGTCGAGCAGAACGCAAACATGGCGCTCTCCATCGCCAACCGCGCCTACGTCCTCGAAACCGGCCGCATCACGCTCTCCGGCGATGCGAAGAAGCTCGCCGCCAGCGAAGACGTGCGAAAAGCATATCTCGGCGGCTAACCCCATCAGCGTCCTCGCCTCGATACAAAAATTGCCCCTGACGACAAAATTTTGTCGTCAGGGGCAATTTGCATCGCGCAGGAATTTGCTCGCGCCTGTTGTGGAGGTAGAGGTGATTTCATTCCAGCACCGCGCGCACGAGAGCGACGAGCGCGCCTTCGTCCGCCGTGCCCATCGTCTCGCGCGCGGAATGCATCGCAAGCACCGGCACACCGACATCCATCGTGCGCACGGGGACGAGCGCGGAAGCAATGGAGCCGAGCGTCGAGCCGCTCGGCGCGCCGCTGCGGTTCACGAACATCTGATAGGAAATTTCTTTTTGCTCGCAGAGCCCGCGCACGATGGCGACCGCCTCCGCGTCGCCCGCGTATTTCTGCGACGCGGCCTGCTTGATGACGACGCCGTTGCCGAGGTACGTCCCGATGCATGGATCTGCTTTTTCCGGATGCGCGGGATGCTCGCCGTGCGCGACGTCCGCCGAAAGCATAAAGCCATCGGCCAATGCGCTCGCGAGGCGTTCGCCCGCATCTTGCGGACCGCCCCAACTTGCCATTGCGTCCGATGCGTAAATACGGCGCAGCGTCTCCATCAGCACAGCCGAGCCCGCGCCCTGCTTCGTGCGGCTGCCGACTTCCTCGTTATCAAATAATGCAATCAGCCGCACGCCGTCCGGCGCGCCCGTTTTCGTCGCGGCCAACAAGCCTTGGAGGCATGCCCAGACGGACGTCATATTGTCGAGGCGCGGGGACGACAGGAGCTCGCCGGCCTCTGGGTATGGCCCGTCATCGCCAAAGATTCCGGTCGCGCCAAACGTGCAGCCCTGCTCAAACGGGTACGTCATGAGATCATACGACAAGATGTCTTCGAGGCCGAACGTCTCCATGAGCCAGTCGTTTTCGTCAAAAATCGATATCTGAAGACCGAAAAGCGGCAACAGATCTTTTTGCGCGTTGAGCTCCCCTTTTTTGTTCACTTCCCGATCCATGTGGATGGCCAGGCTCGGGATCGTCATGAGCGGCAGATGCGCATCGACGAGATGCGTCGCGGGGTGGAACGGATCGTCCCCCTTCGTGACGACCTTGCCCGCGAGGCCGAGCGGCCGGTCGAGCCACGTGCGATAGATCATGCCGCCATACGGCTCGACGTTCGCCCGTCGGTAAGCGCCGTCCTCAGCATCCATCGCCTGCGGCTTCAGACGGAAGCACGGAAAATCCGTATGCGCCGCTGCCATCCGCAAGGGGCCCGCCGCGCCGATGGTGAACGCGAGGAGCGTAGAATCATAGACGTTCACAACATATTTTCCGCCCACCGCAAGCTCCCACGGCTCGCCGGGCGAGAGTTCTACGAAGCCCTCGTCCCGCAGCTCGCTTGCCGCAGCCAGGACCGCATGATACGGCGAAGTCGCGAGCTCGACAAACTGCAAGAACGCCGGCGCATCATATGGGACGTCGTCTGGCAACTCCTTTACATTTTCGTTTTTCATCCGTAATTCCCTCATCTTTCCGCCTGCCCGTCTTGAAAGAGCAGGCTCTTTTTTTCGTCAAATTCCGGCACGCGAACGCTCGTCACATCCAGCAGCGTATGGATCATCTCATCGCTCTGCCAATGGTTTTCCCGCGTCGCTTCGATGCGCTCCGCCAGCGCCGCATGGTTCGCACGGAACGCTGACGACATCCAGAACACCATCGGTACCTCACGCTGCCACGGGCTTGTCTCATCGCCGTGGCCAAATTGCGCGCGCGTGTCGTAGACTTCCTCGCCGTGATCGGAGATGAAGATCACGAGCGCGTCCTTGTCCTCAAAGCGCTGGATGATCGCGTCCATAATCGCATCATCATAGAGCACCGCATTGTCATACGCCGCCCGCACAGTGCGCGCTGCATCATCCTCCGCCACGCCGCGCCCGCGCTCATCCTCAGCGGAAAACTGCGCGTATTCCTTTGGATAGCGCTTCGAAAATTCCTCATGTGCGCCCATGAGATGCACGACGGTGAACATTGGCGGCGTGAGCGCCTCGTCCGAGAGCGCCGCATCGAGGAGCGGCAGCACCTCGCCGTCGTATCGCTCCGTGAGGTCGATGGAATGCGCGACCGGACTCGTGAACGCAACATGATCCGTGCGCTCGCCGAGCGTCCGCCCGATGCTGCCATAAAAGCCCGACGCCTCCTGATTCGACAGCCAGGCCGTATGCACGCCCGCCGCCCGCAAGATGTCAAAGAGGTCGCCGTAATCATACCACATGCCATTCGCTGCCTGCTCCGCCGCCGTATCGTAAAAACTGAACAGCGTCCGCATGACCGCCATCGTGCCGGCGTGCGGACTCGTGACGTTCTCATACACCACCAGCTCGCCCGCCGCGTCCCGGTTGCAAAGCCGCGGCGTCGTCGGCAGGCCATAGCCGTAGAGCTCCATATGATGCCGGCTCGTCGACTCGCCGAGGATGAACACAACGTAAGGAATCTCGGACGTCCCGACCGTCCCGCTCACATCATGATTCGCCAGCGTATACGCCACATACTCCGCCGAGCCGATCTCGGTGTAGGCTTGGTCGATATTACACGCAAGGCGCAAGAGTGAATTGACACGCAAGGCGTTGTCGAACGTGTCGTCGGGATTCACCGATGCATGTGCGAGACTGGCAAGGAAGAGCAGGAACAAGGTAGCAAGCGCGCACTTGCCCCAAGCCTCCCCCCTTGGGGGAGGTGCCGAGCGTATGCGAGGCGGAGAGGGTAACGTAGCAACGGGATTCCGAATCCTCCCGATAGGATTGAGAATCTCATGCGGCTTTACCCTCTCCGCCCCTTCGGGGCACCTCCCCCAGAGGGGGAGGCGTTTTGCCCGTTGCAGCCAACTTCTCCCGAACACGGCCAGCGCGATGGCCGTGCCGAGCAGCACCACCGCGACCATGATTCCGCCCGCCTGGCTCGTGACGTATTCCACGGCCTCGGCCGGATTCGTCGCAAGCACGATGCCGATGAGCCCCGCGTCGAGCACGGTATGGTAGTGCACGAGCGTGAAACCATCCATACCGAGCAACAACGCGCTGAAGATGATGAGCCCACGTGAAACAACACGACGCGCACGTTCTGGCAGCACGCCGCATACCAACGTCAGCACGCACGCCCAGCCGACGACGCGCAACAGGACTTCCGCGATGCGCCAGAGTTCCCATGCGAGCGGCACAGACGGATCGACGAACATCGCCGCCTGGATGACGGCCTGCACGTTGAGCAGCACGAGCGCCGCGCACACGGCCCAGGAAAATTGCCAGCGCCCGTGCGTGCGTTCCGTGCGTTCCTGTAGTTCCATGCCATCCAGCCCCTCATCTCAATGAAAGCTCATCCGAAAAAATCCTGCATCATCTTCGCGCGAAGCGTCTCCATCGCAGCGACCTGCGCCCGCACCGCCGCTTTGGTTTGATCGACCTCGCGGACGAAAGCGGCAAATTGGTTTTGAAGCGGCCACGGGGGAACAGGAATCTCTATTTCAGAAAGAATTTTTTGATTGACATTTTGTATATTCGCGCCTCTCCCCTGCATCTTCGCACGGATTCCATCCGCTTTCAAAACTTGCAACAAGTACCGCGTTACAAGCTTCCGTTCAACGGTTTGACGAAACCGAATACAAAACCCGCTGAACGTCGTCGGAGTTTCATGCGGATATACAACCACGCAACGTCCGACCAACGCCCGGTTTCCATTCGAACGAACGAAAACAATATCACCATCTTGCAATAAATAATCTTCCGAAGGCATCGCCGTCAAAGAGGCTGTCGGCAACCCTTTCACATCTTCAACCACCGATAGATCATGAAAATCGCCAACGCCAAGGCAATGAATCTCTATGCCTTTGTCTTCACGATGGAAATTCATACCATTCTTACATTCGCCAAAACTCATGAACGACTTCATTGCCCAATGAAATGGATTAACCACTGGGTCCCCGAACATCTCCACAAATCGCGTCTTGACGAGTTCGTCGAGCATCGCCAGAACGCGCCGACGATTTTCTTCCAGCGCGTGCAACCGATCCAACACATCAACAATGCGCTGTTGCTCTGGAATCTCCGGGACTTCCATTTCGACATCGAGCAAATCTTTTTTCGTAAGGCTCGGGATCGTAACCGTTTTGTTGATACGTTCGAAATCATATCGGCAACAGAAGTAAAACAAATATTTGGGAAGCAGCACGTCTCGGTCGGCAGCGAGTCCGAACGCCGTGTCAACATTCCAGAATTTCCGATCCACATAGATAGGATTGTTGATGTTGCCTTTCCGCCCAAGAACCACCGTATCGGCCTCGCAAAGATACGCATCCGCATGCCCCATAACGCCGCCGCTTCCATAGATGGGATATTCTCCTTTCGGATTCTCAACTTTCTTTTGATTCTTGCCGTTCACAATCGTGAGAACATCCGCAAATTTTCGTTTCATCTTCTCGCCTCCCGCAGCTTTTCATTCCCTATCTATTTCGCCAACCCGCACAAAAATTCCTTTGTCCCACGAAAAAAGCACTCGCGCCAAACCGGTGCAAGTGCTTCTACAAATCTCACGCTTCCCCCGCCGCCGCTTTCCTGCGGCGCTCGGCAAGCGATTCCTTCTCTCTTTACCGCCTCACAGCAACCGCCGCATAGAGCGGCAATGACACGAGCCTTTCCTCCCTGCCAAAGTTCCGCTCGGAAAAACGGATGGCGAGCGGCGCATCGTATTTTTTCCGGTAGACATCCAGACTGCGTGAGCGCACTTTTTTGCCCTTTTTCACTTCGACGGGCACGACCTCCATGCCGCGCTGGAGCACGAAGTCGAGCTCCGCCGTCTGCCCGCTCGTCCAATAAAAGAGATCGAATCCCTGTGTGCGAAGCGACTCGGCCACATAATTTTCCGTCACCGCGCCGAGATAAAGATTCGGCAGGTCATTCAAAATCAATTCCTTCGGGATGCCCGCCTGCTGCACGAGGAGGCCGACGTCCGAGGAATACAGCTTGAACGACGAGGCGTCCGCAAATGCCCGGAGCGGCAGCTCGCCCGCCCGCACTTTCGTGCACGGCAGCACGACGCCCGCCGTGATAAGCCAATCAATCGCTGACGCGAACGTCGCCGCGCGCCCGCCATGCTGCACGACGCGGTATTGGAACTTGTGGTTTCCCTTCGCCAGCTGCGCGGGCAGCGAACGATAGCACGCCGCAATCTTCACCGCATCCGCCGGCACGGCGTACTTCGCCATGTCCGACGTATAATTGTCGAGGATTTCCTGCTGCACGCCCGCGATGTCACGGAAATGCGTCCGCGTGTACGCTTGCACGGCTTCCGGCATGCCGCCGACGACGAGGTACGCATGATAGAGGACGAGCGCTTTCTGGTGAAGGGCGTCCGGCAGTGCCTCGCATGTTTCCGCATGGGCGCGGATCTCTTTCGCGAGCGCCGCCTCGCCACACGCGAGCAAAAATTCCTCGAAATCCATCGGGTAAAGATAGAGCGACTGCACCTTGCCGACGGGAAAGGAATAATGCTCGCGATGGATCGTGATGCCGAGGAGGCTTCCCGCCGCCGCGACGTGGAGGTCCGGCAGCTGCTCGCAAAAATATTTGAGCGACGTGAGCGCGCGCTCCGACGCCTGGATTTCATCGAAGATCAAAAGCGTCTTGCCCGGAACGACCGGCGTCTTCATCATGAGCTCGATGTCGTGCACCAAGCGCTCCGGCGTGATGTCGTCTTGAAACAGCGTCGCCATCCTCGCATCCGTCTCGAAATTGAGATACACCGCATACTCAAACGCCGTGCGCCCGAGTTCCTTCAAAAGATGCGTCTTGCCGACCTGACGCGCACCATGCAGCAAAAGCGGCTTCCGCCCCTCGGCCACCGTCTGCCGCCGCCACGCAAATAATTCCTTTTCCAATCTGCGTTTCAATCGTCTCACCTCGTTTCTCCCATTATAACAGAAAAACATTTTTAAGTTCGAAAAAATGTAAAACCTTGCACTTTTCCGGACTTAAAAATGTTTTCTCGTCCCATATGTTGTTTTATGCTTCCCCCGCCGCCGCTTTGATGCAGCGCTTGTTTTCGTACATCGCCTCGTCGGCGCGGTTGAAGGTGTCCGTATAGCTGCGGTCGGCGAGCGGGTCGTAGAGCGCGAGGCCGGTAGCCATGGCGACCTCGATCCACGGCTCATCAGCTGTGCGGTCGCGGACGCGCTCATAGGGCTTGAGTTTCGCGAGGAGCGCTTCGCGGTTCATGTAATCGCGGCCCGTCAAGATGACGACGAATTCGTCGCCGCCGATGCGGTAGACCGGGCTGTGCTCGAAGATGTCGCAGAGCACTTTGCTCATGCCCTGCAGCGCGAGGTCGCCTTTTTCGTGGCCATAGACGTCGTTGACGAATTTCAGCCCGTTCATGTCCGCCATGAGGATGCCGAACTCCGCCGTGCCGGCCGTAATGACGGCCGTGAGCTCCGAGATCTTGTTTTCGTACGCCGTGTGGTTCTGCACGCCCGTAAGCTCGTCGCGCAGCGCCATGCGCTGGATGACGTTCAGATAATCTTGCAGCTGCGCCGAGTCGCCGAGGATGATATCCTGCGAGTCTGTGATGTCCTTGTAGAGCTCCTCGAATTCGTCGCCCGACGCGATGACGACGCCCGGCTGCTTCTCGCGGTGCTCGCGGAAATACAGCAGCATGCCCTGCAATTTTTTCACCGGGTCGATGACCTGGTGCGTGATGAACGTGTAGATGATCGCGAGCAGCAGGGCGAAGATAATGAACTCCATCGAGAGGATCTTCGCATCGAGCGCACGGATCTCCCGCATCGCCTGGCTCATGTCGAGGTCGACGCCGACGAACGCGACTTTTTTGCCGTCCGGGTCATAGAGCGGCTTGTAGATCGTGATGAGCCAGCCCCAGTAGCCCTTGCTGATGACGGGCCCGATGAGGCGGTTGTCCTTTTCATCGAGCATCTGCGCACCGATGTCATCGTAGTACGGGTCCTCGTCCATCCAAAACGTGCGGCCATACTTGTAGCCCGTCCACGACGGATCGCAGATCGTCATGGCATAGCCGCGCCCGTCCTTTTCGCCGACCGTGTAGACATTCAGATAGCGGATGATGTTGTCCGAGCGCTGGTAAAACGCACGGATGCGCGCGAAGAGCTCGCGGTACTCCGGCGTCTCGCCGCCGCCCGGCGCGAGGATGATGGGCAGCTCGCGTTCATTGACAACGAGCGACGCCGATTCGACGAAATTGCGCGCGACGGCGCCGTACGTGTCGATCATCTGCTGGCGGTAGACGCCGCGCACGAGGAAGAACAGCACGCCGCCCGCAAAGAACGTCGCGACGCTCATGTACACGAGGATCTTCCAACGGATCGGCACGCGCCGCACGCCATCCGCACCGCGCCCGTCGCAATTCATCGGCTGGAGGAAAAACGCAGGCGCACAGCGCACGAGCGCCGTGACGATGGCGAAGTCCGCCGCGAGATCGACGGCATGGCACACGGCCGAAATGCACGCCTGCCCCTGCTCCGCGCTGACCCACGCCGGCAAGACGGACACCGGCAAAAACGGCGTGCTGAGCGGAAATGCCAAAACCGTGCCGAGCCCCCAGCCCGCGAGCCCCGTGAGGAAGCCGACGCCGAGGCCGTACGCAAGCGCGCGCGGAAACGTCACGAACCGCCCATGCCGCGCGCCGTACACCGTTGCAAACACGACGATGAAATCAATGGGCAACATGAAAAAGCGCACATTCCCGGCGGCAAAGCCGAAGAGCGAGGCGCTGAGCGCGACGAGGAAGCCCGGCAAGAGGCCGAGCGACGCCGCCGTCAAGATCGCGCCGAGGAACAGCAGCACCATATGCCCCGTCGTGAACGACAGATAATAAAACAAGAGTTGTATGAAAAAGCCCGCCGCGAAGCGGAGCAAGACATTCTTTTGCATGTGTGTCTCCTAACATCCCATGCCCCAATGGGAATCCAGAACCATCATACATGATTCGGAGGGCAAACGCAAGCAGGAATAGGAGATTGTTCCCAAATGCGTTAGAAGTTTGGTCGAAAGACCATTGTATTTAAGCCTCCCCCCCTTCGGAGGAGGCTTAAATACAACAACAGCGCCGCAATCTCGCGGCGCTGCAATGTGCAATGGCAGGGGCAGCAGGACTCGAACCTACGAATGCGGGATTCAGAATCCCGTGCCTTACCAACTTGGCGATGCCCCTAAGTTTTATGAAGTTCGCTGACAACGCTGTGCTGTCAACAAAAGATATTATACGACAGACGTCATCAGCTTGTCAAGCTTTTTTCGTTTCCCGCGCCGCAGCAACGTCCTCCCACGCAGCTGGCGCCGCTGAAATTTTCATTGGTCGCACGAAATCTAATCCATTTCCCCCAAAAAGCGACGCGTTTATGATATAATAAATGAGTATCGAGCTCCATTTTGAAACACAGGATACTGCACGGGACGAAAGGGGATTCATCTCATGGAAATGAAATACGAAGTCACGATCACGGCGATCGGCAACCTGGCGCGGACGTTCCTCATGAACAACCAGAGCGTCATCCTGCTCGACGAAGGCATCCGCCCGAACCTTTCGGAGATGGTCGTCGAGCACACGGGCGACACGCTCAAGGCCGACATCAAGAAAGGCGACAAGGTGAAGATCGGCATCGCCGAGTACACGGTCGTCTCCGTCGGCGACGATGTGAACCAGAACATCAAAGAAGAAGGCCATTGCACGCTCGTCTTCAACGCGGAGGGCACGATGCCCGGCCAGCTCATCCTCAAGGGCAAAGGCCAGCCGATCCTGTCGCTCGGGCAGAAGGTCTCGATCTATAAAAAGTAAAGCGACATCAGCAAAGGGACTATTGCAGTTACTAGACCGATTCTATATGTATCTATTGCGAGCGTAACGAATACCGATGCCTCTCCCTCTGGGAGAGAGGGACCGCGAAGCGGTGGAGCGGGTACTAGGTGCGATAGCAAAGCAAAAAGAAAGCACTTTCATAGCATCAAGTTGTTTGAGTTCAAACTCGTTGCTACGGAAGTGCTTTTGTTTATGCGACAAATCGCACCCTTGTACCCTCTCCGCCTCGCTGGCGCTCGGCACCTCTACCTTTTTATTTGCTATCGGTGCCCGCGTGCGACACGACGTACCGTCCGCGCCCGTTCTGCTTCGCCTCGTACATCGCCGCGTCCGCGAGCTGCACGAGGTCGTCGACGGTCTTCGCGTCCTCCGGGTAGCGCGCGATGCCGATGCTTGCCGAGACGAAGGCGACGATGTCGCCGCCCGAGAGATGAAACGGCTGCTCGAGCTCGTCGATGACGGCCTGCGCTTTTTTCTCGACCTCGAGCTCGTTCGCGCCCGGCAAGAACATGAGGAATTCGTCGCCGCCGAGACGGCAGACGATCTCGATGCGTCCCGCGACTTCCGTGAGGCGGCGGCCGACCTCGATGAGGAGCTCGTCGCCGGCCGCATGGCCGTACGTATCATTGACTTCCTTGAACTTGTCGAGATTGATGAAGAACAACGCGGCAAGGCGGTCTTTGCCATACGCCTCGACGAGCACGCGGCGCGCCGTGTTCATGAAATGACGGCGGTTCGGCAGGCCCGTGAGGCCGTCGTGATACGCCATGTTCTGGATTTTCTGCGCGTCGGCCTGCCGCTTCTCCTTCGCGCGCGCGAGGAGGTCTGTCATGTGGTTGAGGTTCTTCGCGATGTCGCCGAGCTCGTCGCTGCCCTGATACTCGAAGCGCTGGCTGTAGTCGCCCTGTCCGACGAGGCGGATGACCTGCCCGGCGCGCAGAAAGCCCTGCGTCACGCGGCGATTCATATAGTAGAGCACGAAGACTGCGAGCAGCGCGATGATGATGCCGAGCGTGAGCGTCCGCTGCAAGATGCCCGTGATCGGCGCGAGCGCCGCGTCATAGTCTCGCACGAGCACGAGGCTCCAATGCACGTTGCTCTCGGGGATGTCGATGCCGATGTAGGCGCCGATGGCGCGCCGCCCGTCCGGCGTCGTAAAGAGCTTCCCGCTCTGCGCATGCGCGATCAAATCATCGCCGTCATCGACCTCCTTGCCCAGTGGAGCGGCAATGACATGGCGGCTGTTGTCAAGAAGATACACATCGCAATCGGGATCGCTGTTCGCTGACGAAATGAGGTTCTTGAGGTCTGACGTGCGGATGTCGGCCATGATGAGCCCTTCGGGATTCCCATTCGCGCCGTACAGGCCTTTCGTGATTGTCACGATGTCATTGCCTGTCGAGCGCGACACGTAGACATCACTGATCGCGCCGCGGCGCGTGCGCACGAAATTCTGAAACCACGCGCGGTCGCCGCGCGGCCCCGGATCGCCCCATGAGCGCGCGATCTGGTCGCCATTCATATCGACCGTCGACAAGAGCTCATAGTGCGGATGATTCCGCGCCGTCTTCAAAAGGACGAACCGCTGCTCCTCGATCGGCCGATCCAAAAGGTCGGGGTAATCGGCGAGCATACCGATGATCTCGTCCTCCGCACGGATGTTGCGCGTGATGTGCATCGCGAGGATGTGCGTGAGCTGCGTATCCCCCAGACGGACTTTCTGCTCATAATAGCCGACGACCGCCCAGTGCACGAGCCCCATGAATGCGAGCACCGTCGCAAACAGCGCGACGCTGACGACAAACGTATATTTCTTATTGATGGAGACTTTCACCCCACGTCCCCCCGTTCTGCGGACTGCGCTCCCAATCTTCTTTTCCCTTACTTGCTTTTCATTATAACACATTCTTATCTTTCGTGCGTTAGAGTTTCCCTTGTTTCACAGCGGATTCACACAAGCGGGTCAGGATGTCATAGCACTCCCATCGCTCTTCCAACAAAAAATCCGTTGGAACGCTGCAACGTGTTCCAACGGATTTTCCTGCAAATTTTTTATTCGACCTCGGTCTTCGTCGCCTGCAGGCGCGCGATGGCGCGGTGCAGGGCGAGCTCGGCGCGGGCAAAGTCGATGTCTTCGCTCGCGGGCGGGCCTTGGTGGAATTTTTCGATGCGGTCTTTCGCTCTCGCGTACGCCTGCTTCGCGCGGTTGATGTCGATGTCGATCGGCTGCTCGGCGGCGCTGGCGAGGACGGAGATCTTTTCTGGCGTGACTTCCATGAAGCCGCCGGCGACGGCGATGAGCTGCTCGTCGCCCTCGGGCATCTTCACGCGCATGGCGTGCGGCACGAGGCCAGTGACGAGGGGCGCGTGCTTCGGCAGGATGCCGAGCTCGCCGCCCGTCGAGCGGACGATGAGCATGGCGATGTCCGCCTCGTAGACGACCTTGTCCGGCGATACGATCTGGAGCTGGATGGTGGACATGGATTATCCCTCCTCAGCCTGGATCTTCTTCGCTTTCTCGACCGCCTCGTCGATCGTGCCGACCATGTAGAAGGCATTCTCGGGGAGGTCATCGTATTTGCCTTCGAGGATTTCCTTGAAGCCGCGGATGGTCTCCTTGAGCGGGACGTACTTGCCGGGCGAGCCCGTGAAGACTTCGGCGACGAAGAACGGCTGCGAGAGGAAGCGCTGGATCTTGCGGGC
>OMWS01000113.1 GCA_900314825.1 uncultured Veillonellaceae bacterium
CTGCGGCTTCGAGGCGCTTGCGCGCTGGGAATCGCCGACGCTCGGCCGCCTGTCGCCAGCGGACTTCATCCCGGCGCTCGAGGAAGCGCGCCTCATCCACCGCCTCGATGCCTACGTCGTCGAGCGCGTCTGCGCGCATCAGAAAGGCCTCCTGCAAGCCGGGCAGCCGCTCGTGCCGGTATCTTTCAACCTCTCGCGCTTGGATTTCGCGCTCATGGACTGCCCGACGGTCGTCGACGATATCGTGCACCGCTATGGCCTGTCGCGCAACTTCGTCCACGTCGAAGTCACGGAAAATGCGCTTGTCGATAACGCCGGCATCATCCAAGACGGCGTGCGCCGCTTCCGCGAGCTCGGCTATGAAGTCTGGCTCGACGACTTTGGCAGTGGCTACTCATCGCTGAACGTCCTCAAGGACTACAAATTTGACGAGCTGAAGCTCGACATGGCATTTCTGCGCACGTTCAATGAGGCGAGCGCGAAGATCATCCGCGCCAGCGTCTGCCTCGCGAAAGAGCTCGGCATGCACACGCTCGCTGAAGGCGTCGAGACGGCAGAACAGGTCGCCTTCCTGCGCTCCATCGGCTGCGAGAAAATGCAGGGCTGGTATTTCGGCAAGCCCATGCCATACGAAGAATGCCGCCAGATGTTCCTCGAGGAAAACATCGAAAGCGAGACGCCGACGGAAGCGTTCCTCGCGGCAGCCGCCGGCCTCATCGACATCACCGTGCCGACGCCGACAGCCATCTGGCTGTCGACGCCCGACCACGTCGACGTCTTGCAGATGAACGAGCCCTACGCGAAGACGCTTGCGCAGCTCGGCATCCACAGCCTCGAAGAAGCGAGCCGCGTCCTGAACACGATGACGAAATCGCTCCAGGATCGTTTCCATACGTTCGTCCAGCGCGCCATCGACAGCCGTGCGACCGAGACGTTGACGTACGTCGACCAAGGCTTCTATATGCGCATGAAGCTCCACACGATCGCCAGCGTCGGCAAGATGTGCGTGCACCGCGCAGAATTCTACAACATCACGGCCGACAAGACGGCGCGCGATCGGGAATCCGACGCGCTCGACAAGGCGCTCCGGAGCATTCTGCTCTCCTATGAGGGCGTGTACTACATCCAGCCGGCGCTCGACTGCGGCGACACGATCGTCTCCATGACGAGCCCGGGCTGGTCGTCCGGCACGTTCCACGACCTCCGCGCGATGGCAAGGGATTTCGCCGAGGACTTCATCCACCCGAGCGACCGCGAACGCTATCTCGCGTTCACGCAGACGGACAACATCTACGAGCTCGCCGCCAAATCCGAGCGCTCGCTCGCCGTCTCCGTGTTCCGCGTGCTGCGCACGGACGGCAGCTATATGTGGATGAAATTCACGTGTCTCGTCCTCGACGAGCGCAGCGGCAAGCCGTACCTCCTGCTCGTGAGCCGCAATGCCTTCGCCGACCAAAATGATTTCCGCGAATACCTGGAACTTTTGATCAAGACATCGGACTTCGACCAACACCTGTTCGAGCGCTCGCAAAGCGACCGCACGGCGCCGATCTGGGCCGCGTTCCTCCAGCATACCGACTTCAAGATCTTCTGGAAAAACCGGGAGCGCCGCTTCCTCGGCGCGAGCCAGGCCTTCCTCGACTACTACGGTTTCCCTTCCATCGACACCGTGCTCGGCAAGACGGACGAAGAGGTCGGCTGGCACATCGATGACCAGCCGTTCCAGAATGACGAGCTCGACGTCATCGACAAAGGGCGCGTCATCCACGGCGCACTCGGACAGTGCATCATCGCCGGCATGCCGCACAAGCTCCGCGCGTCGAAGTTCCCTGTCTACGAAAACGGCAAGATCATCGGCCTCGTCGGCTATTTCGAGGACATGGACGACGCGCTGCAGCAGGAAATCCTCAAGCGCGACCTCAGCCTCGTCAACTCCGTCACGGGCCTCATGGGCTACCGCGGCATGCTCATGGCTGGTCTCGAATACGCAGACAACTACCGCTTGAACAGCGAAGACTACACGGCGCTGCTCATCGATGTCCCGGCATTTGACCAGCTGCACCGCGTGCTTGACGAAAATGCGCAGGAACGTCTGCTGAAACGCATCGCGACCGTCCTGACGGACGCGCTGCCGCCGTCCGGCACGATTGCCCAGATCGGCGCGTGCAAATTCCTCACGTTCCAGAAGAATTTGACGGACGACAGCCTGCACGATCGCATCGACCAGATCACAGCCGACCTCCAGAGCATCCACGAAGTCGACGGCTTCCCGTGCACGCTGTACACGCATTACGCGACAGCGCACGGCGCAGAGCATTGCTGCAAATCCTTGCCGAACGCCTCAAGGACGCCGAGGAACAGGAATACGGCCCGTCCGTCTACATCGGCGACCGCATCGCCTTCGAGCGCGAAATCTTCGACGACTACGACGAATGCGTCTTCATCGGCGATCCTGAGACGCTGACCGTCGCCTATTGCAACAAGAAGGCCTTGCAGATGCTCCATGTGCCCGAGGGCACAGCGTATCAAGGAAAGCCTTGCTACGAATTTTGCTGCGGCCGCGATACGCAGTGCGACGACTGCCCGCTGCCGTTCCTCTCGCGCGGCAAGTTCCGCTCGGAGCTCACGCACAACGACTTCGCCGGCGCGGATCTGCTCATCCGCTCGACGCTCATCCCGTGGCGCGGCAAGAACTACATCTTCAGCATCGGCATCGATCTCGGCGACTTCGCGTCGCTCGGCCACCGTCAGGACGCGCTTGCCCGCCGCGAACTCGCCGCGAGCGACGCCATACGCATCGGCCTGCGCGAGCCCGATCCCCAGAGCGGTCTCACGAAGCTCCTCGCGAGCTTCGGCCGCCGCTTCGCTTGCGACCGCGTGCTGATTTTCGAGGAAACGCCCGACACCGTGAACCTGACGTATCGCTGGGAATCGCCGGATGTGCCGCCGCTCGACGACGCGTTCTCCGTCCCGCGCGCCGAAGTCGCGCATTTCTACGAACGCTTCGTCCACAAGGATACGTTCAAGATCCGCGACGCGAGCGCCTACTGGCGGACGCATCCGTCGGACGCGCCGCACATCCCGAGCCTCGACCGCCTCATCTTCTCACGCATCACGCTCGACGGCAAGCCGTACGGCTTCCTCGAGGCCGTGAACCCGCCCGCAGACGCCATTGACGATGCGGCGCAAGTGCTCATGACGCTCTCGCGCTTCGCGGCCATCTTGCTTCGCAATCGTGACCTCATGAACGACCTCGCGCACGCAGGCAAGATTGATCAGATGACGGGCGTCTACAACCGCCGCGGCCTCCTCGAAGCTGCCGAGCACCTGATCCCCGGGGCCCGCTACGCGCTCGTCTTCTTCGATGTCAATGGCCTGAAAAAAACGAACGACACGCTCGGCCACAAGGCTGGCGACCGCCTCATCAAGAACACGGCCGCGACGCTGCGCAGTATCCCGAGCTCCGCCGTCTTCCGCATGGGCGGCGACGAATTCCTGCTCCTCAAGCGCATCGAAAGCGATGACGACATCGCGCCGCTCCTCGCGCTCCTCCACGAGCGCTTCGACCGCGTCGGCGTCAGCTCAGCCATGGGCGCGACGATTATCGAAGCCCCCATCGACGACATCGACGCCGCCCTCACGAAAGCCGACGCGCTCATGTACGACGACAAGAAAAAACATTATGCGACAAGACATCTCAATTCATAAAAAAGATGGGCTGCAACAGCCCATCTTTTTTCATGCGGATGCTTCTTCTTTTGGTGGCATCTTTTCATCGCGCTCAATTTTCAACATCGTGTCGAAGTCATACCACACCTCTCCACATTGTGTGCACTCCCAATACGGAAAGTTGTGATATGTCCTTCCATCCTCCGTATAATCTCCGTGCTTCAAAACGGCATCACCACCGCAGATACCGCAAGTAACGCACTTTTTCAACTCTTTCATGTTGCATTACCTCCTATAGCGGAACGTATCATCCCACTTCATCGGATCAGGACGATATGCCGTAATCAAATCGAGTTCTGTTTCTGATGCACCGAAAAGTACATGCAACGGCTTCCCATCGCAAATGCATTTCAAAATCAAATATCGCGGCAACGGTTCTTCGCGGAGATACGCCTCAATGATTTCGCCATGTTCAATCGTTTCCACGATTTCCTCACGCAGGATATGCCGTTCCTTCATCCGGCGAGCCGCATGTCCCGCAACGATGAGGCCGTGTTCTCGATAAACGCGCTGGATATCCTCCATCTCCACGCAAATCCCCTCCTGCTAGCAGTATATCATTTTATACGTCGCTTTTCCACCTTGCATCACAGCCGCACCGCACTCAATTTGACGTGCGTTTCCTTCCCCGCCTCGACCGTGACTTTCTGCACGAGGCAGTTTTTCACGCCGACGAAGAAGAGATAGAATTCATCGGGATGCGGCAGGCGCGCTTCGAGTTCGAGGCGCGCCTCTTTTTCTGCCCGTCCCTCGTCAAACGGCTTGCCGAATTGGTCGAGGTTCATGAGGTAATACGTCCCGACCGGGATGTCCTCGAAGCGATACGTGCCCTCGGGATCGGACGGCGCGAGGTAAATCGCCGCGCCAGGCGGCACGAGATTCTCTCGATACCAGCCCGAGATGGCCGCATCCGGGATTTTCGAAAAATCCACCGAGGTCGAAATGAGCCAATTCGTCGCCGTGACTTTCGGCTTCGAATTTTTCGGCGCGGCCACGTCCCAGCTCACAGAGCCCATGCCGAGCGCGTCATCCGAGCGTATCTGCATGGCACGCTCCGTGCCTTTCTTGTGTGTCGATCCGGTCACGCTGCCCGTCGTTTCCGCCGCGAATGCCGTTGCTGTCAGCATAACGAACAAGCACAAGCAAAGTGCGATGATTTTTTTCATTCCTGTCCACCTCATTTCACACGCGAGAGGATCACAACGGTCGCGAGGATGCACGCGCTGCCGAGGAAATCCATCGCTACAAAATGCGTGCCAAACAGCACGACAGACAGCACGATGGCCGTGAGTGGCTCGACGGACGCGAGCACGCCGGCCTCGCTCGGCTGGATGTAGCGCGTGCTGCTCAAATACAGACCGAACGCCGCAACCGTGCCGAACAGCACGAGATAGCCGAGCGCGAGCGCCGATGTTGCCGTCCACACGCCGGAGACGATTGGCGGCTGGAGCACGAGCACCGTCGCCAGCCCACCGATCAGCATGCCCCAACCGACGATCAGCGACGCGCGCCATTCGCGGATCATGCGCTTCGGCGCGATCGTATAGATGGCCCCTGTGACAGCAGCCCCCACGCCCCAGAGGAACGCAGGGAGCGGGATCGACATCGTCTCGAGGTCGCCGTGCGTCACGAGGAAGAACGTGCCGAGCATCGCGAGCACGACGCAGCCGACCTGCACGCCGCTCGGCGCCTTGCGATAACGGAGCGTGGCATAGACGACCATGAACGCCGGCATGAGGTATTGCAGCACCGTCGCCGCCGCCGCATTGCCGTAGCGGATGCTCGCGAAATACGTATACGACACCGCCATGAGGCCGAACAGCGCGAAGAAAATCAATTCGACGACATTCTGCCGCGACTGCCAGACGTGGAAAATCTCGCCGTGGTGATTCATGGCATCCATCGCAAGCAGGATGAGCCCGCCGAAAATCAGCCGCACCGTCACGATCCATTCCGTTGCAAACGCAGCATCCTGCAAGAGATACTGCCCCGCGACGCCTGATCCGCCCCAGAACACGCCGCCCGCCACAGCGCACGCAATGCCCTTCTGCCGGTCTGTCATGCCATCATCTCCGCCTTATTCTTCCGCCTTCCGCTTCAACATTTCTGCAATCGGGTCGAGTTCATCATTCATCAGGAACTCGATCTCGCCCTTGTCGACCGCCGCCGCGAGGTCTGGATCGATCGGCAGCTCTACGTACGTCTCGATGCCATATTTTTTCGCGATTTCTTCCGCGTGGCTCTTGCCGAAGATATGATGAATCTTGCCGCAATCCGGGCATTTGAAATAGCTCATGTTCTCGACGAGCGCGACGACCGGCACCTGCATGAGGTTCGCCATCGTGATGGATTTTTCCACGATCATCGCGACCTGCTCCTGCGGCGACGCGACGACGATGATGCCGTCGATGGGGAGCGACTGGAACACCGTCAGCGGCACGTCGCCCGTTCCCGGCGGCATATCGACGAACATGTACTCGACATCGCCCCAGACGACCGTCGACCAGAACTGCGTGACCGTGTTGCTGATGATCGGCCCGCGCCAGACGACAGGGTCCGTCGTCTTCTCGAGCAAGAGGTTCATGCTCATGACCTCGACGCCCGTGCGCGTCATGACCGGGTACAGATGCTCGGGATCGCCCGTCGCATGCTCCTTGATGCCGAACGCCTTCGGGATCGACGGGCCCGTGATGTCCGCGTCGAGGATGGCCGTCTGATAGCCGGCCTGCCGCGCCTTCACGGCCATCAGCGCCGTCACCAGGCTCTTGCCGACGCCGCCCTTGCCACTGACGACCGCATAGACATGCTTGACATGCGACTGGTCATTCAAGGGCGCCTTGAGATCCATCGGCGCCTGCCGCGACCCGCAAGACTCGCCGCACGCCGAACAATCATGGTTGCACGTTTCTTCACTCATGATAGAGATTCCTCCTAAGATAGCCCTTAGCGCTTTAGCGCTTAGGGATGTCTTAGCCATTTGCCGCCAGGCAAATAGCCTCCACTACTAAATTTACACATGGACATAGTATAGCAGAAATCTGCGAAAAATGGCAGATGCTATGCAAAAGAAAAGCGGCAACGCGCACGTTGCCGCTCCGTTGATGAAACTTTCCATCAGCCGATCAAAGCTTCGACCTGCTCTTTCGGCACGAGGCCGACGGACTGGTTCACGACCTTGCCATTCTCGAAGACGAGCAGCGTCGGGATGCTCATGATCTGGAATTTTTCCGCGAGCTTCGGCTGCTCGTCGACATTGACCTTGCCGACCTTCACGCCCGGGTTTTCCCGGGTCTTTGACAGTTTTCGTTCCTCTAAAAAATCGAATAGCCCAGTAACGACGCGGGATTCCGCGCTTTTTTCTTGTCAATTTTCATGTAAATATA
>OMWS01000053.1 GCA_900314825.1 uncultured Veillonellaceae bacterium
TTGGGGGAGGTGCCGAGCGAATGCGAGGCGGATAAGCAGACGCACGGCGCTTTAGCGCCGATGCGGTCGCTTATGCAGCTTGCTGCGGAGGGTCACGTATGGACTTTCATGTACGATTCTATCGAAAGGATAGAGTTCCAAGCAACGCCGTCACCCTCTCCGACCCCTTCGGGGCCACCTCCCCCAGAGGGGGAGGCGTAAATTGAGAGCTATTTGTACTTATACGATTTACAAACAAATGAAGGGAACACTATGATCCTCAATCTTTTAAAATCCAAAATCCACGCCGCGAAAGTCACGGAGGCGAATCTCCAGTACATGGGCAGCATCACGATCGACCGGGCGCTCATGGAGGCGGCGGGCATCCTCGAGAATGAGCGCGTGCAGGTCGTCGACAACGAGAGCGGTGCGCGGCTCGAGACGTATGTCATCCCGGGCGAAAAAGGCTCGGGCGTCATCTGCCTGAACGGCGCAGCCGCGCGCCTCGTCCAGCCGGGCGACACGGTCATCATCATGTGCTATGCATTCTTCACGCAAGAGGAAGCAAGAGCATACCAGCCGACGGTCGTGATGGTGGACGGGGAGAACCACGTCAAAGAGATTCGCCATCTCGAAAAACACGGGCAGGTCGGTTGACCAAAACATTTTCGTAGAAAAAAGACTGTTGCAATTCGCACGTCTCAAGCCTCCCACCTTGGGGGAGGTGCCCCGAAGGGGCGGAGAGGGTAGCGTAGGAACAAGATTCACAATCCTTTCGATAGGAATATGAATCTCAGACAACGCTACCCTCTCCGACCTCCCATTCGGGAGGCCACCTCCCCCAGAGGGGGAGGCTGTAGAACGAGATTGCAACAGTCTTTTTCTTATCCGGAAGTTCGTTTATGACATGAAATGCCGCACGATCGAGACGACGAACAAAATGACGGCGAGGCCCATGGTCGCGAGGCTGGCGCGTTCGACGAGCGTGGCTTTCTTTTCGTCGAGCGTCGCGTGGCGCTTCGCGTATGTCAGCATGAGCGAGACGGAGAGCAGCGTGTACATGACGCGGCTCAGGTTGTCGAGGCTCGTCCAGCCCGCGGCCGTGATGAGCAGCGTGAAGATCGTGACGGCCATGAGGACGTAGTCTTTGCCAATCTTTTCCGTCGGCTCTTTTTTCTCGGGCTTCTTGTAAAGATTTTTTTGCAGTTTGCGATATTGTTTTGCCATGAGGGCACCTCTTCTTTCCGAAAATTTCTCTTCATTATATCATAATTCGTTGATGCATGGGACAGCTGCGCGAAAATTTGATGGAAAATGCGCGGAAGGTGTAAAGTTTTTCTCGAGAGCAGTTGCACCCTTAGAGATAGCTTGATAAAATGGAGACAACAAGTATACAATAATACAACCGAACACAATCGAAGCTGACGAAACAAGACTGTCATCGAGGGGCTTTGGGGGATGCAGTTTTGGAGAAATGCTGGGAAGGGGAAGATTTGATGATCCGGGAACATCGCAGCCGGGAAAAACTCGAAGGCTACTATCAAAAATTCGTGCAGGGGGGCACGCTCGATCCGAATGTGCATCCGTGGATCGCCGCGTCGTGGCAAAAGAGCCGCGAGCTCGGCGTGCCATCCGACCGCATGGACACGTCGCACCGCCTGACGCCGGACGCGTTCCATCGCCTGCAGGCGAAGCACAAGAACGCGATTGATTACCTCGCGCATCTCAGCGACGGCATCCGCGAGTTTTTCCAGGAGTACAATCTGTCGCTTTTGCTCATCGACGCGGATTGCGTCGTGCTGAAGAGCTACAGCCTGCCGTTTTACCAGATGACGCCGGGCGAGATCGAGGGCGTGCGCGTCGGCATCGAGGAAGTCGGCACGTCGAGCATCAGCGTCGCGTATGAGCATCAGACGCCATTCTGGATGTTCGGTCCCGAGATGTGGGTCGCGGAGTGCCAGATCGGCGACGCGTGCTCGGCGCCCGTGAAGGTCGGCGGCACGTGCCAGTACATCATCACGCTCGTCTCGATGGAGCAGGTGCAGATGCCGCAGGACGCGGTCATCTCGCTGCTCCTCACGATGAAGACGTCGCTCGAGCTCCATCTGGCGGAGGCCATGCGCACGAAGGCGGAAGAAGCCATCCTTGACGCGACGCCGTTTGCCGTGTATCATGTGCTCACGGGCGGCGAAGTCGCGTATACGAACCAGCTCGGCAAAGAGCGCCTGACGCGCATCGGCGCGAAGCAGGAGCACGAGACGGGGCGGCGGCTGAATCTCAACGATGTCATCATGAATTACCGCCATACGCCGATCGTCAAGGGCTTCCGCGGCATCCCGTCGTACAATCAGGAAGTCACGTGGATCACGCCCGTGAAGACGTATGAGGACATCACGACGGTCGTGCCGCTCGAGCGCGACGAAGAGCAAAATGTGAAGTCTGTCGTCATCGTCTCGATGCCGATCGAGGATCTTCGGACGCTCGTCGCGCACGCGGCGGGCTACACGGCGAAGTACAGCCTGAACTCGATGGTCGGCAGCGGTGATGCGTTCGCGAGCGTGCGCGAAAAGGCGGCGCGCGTGGCGCGCAACCGCCATCATGTGCTGATCCAGGGCGAGGCCGGCACGGGCAAGCAGCGCATGGCGCATGGCATCCACCAGGCGAGCCCGCGCGCGGCAGGGCCGCTCATTTCTTTGCGCTGCGGCGACGCGACGCCGGAGCTCCTCGAGCAGGAGCTGTTCGGCATCGTGCAGGAGCCGGATGTCAGCCATCAGGGCCGTCTCGAGCTCGCGTCGGGCGGCACGCTGTTCCTCGACGAGATCGAGAAAATGCCGAAGACGATCGCCGACGAACTCGCGGTCGCTTTGCGCGAAGGCCATATGCACCGCCTCGGCGAAAAAGGCGTCGAGCGCTCCATCGACGTGCGCATCATCGCGGCCTGCGACAGCGATTTGAAGCGCCTGACGGAGCGCGGCCTGTTTTCGAAAGCGTTCTACGAGATCATCTCGAAGAGCGTCATCCGCGTGCCGTCGCTGCGGTCGCGCCGCGAAGACATCCCGGAGCTCGCGCGCCACATCATCGCCGAGCTCGCCGAACAGCACCAGATGCCGAAAAAATCGCTGCCGGACGCGACGCTCGACGTGCTGAAAGGGTACGATTGGCCCGGCAACATCAAGCAGATGCAGAGCGTCCTCGAATACGCGTTTTTCAACACGAAGACGGACGCCATCCCGCCCGAGGGCATCAGCCTCATGGGCGACGTGAAGCCGGACAACAAGTGGAAGGAAGACCGCGACGTGTTCCTCAAGGCGTGGCAGGCGGCGGGCGGCAATGTGAGCCGTCTCGCGAACCTCTTGAATGTCAGCCGCGTGACGCTGTATCGTTATCTGAAGAAATATCATCTCGAAAAGAAGTAAGGAGATTTTTGTGCGTTTACGGAGAAAACCTTGGGTGGACAAGGCCATCCATGATTTTGATGCGTTCGTGTTCCCAAAGGACGCGCCGGCATCGGAGGAGCAGCAGGGGCATTGGACGGACGTCTTTAGCCGCACGGCGCCGCTCTATGTCGAGCTCGGCACGGGCAAGGGCGATTTCATCAGCCAGATGGCGGAGCGGGAGCCTTCCGTGAATTTCATCGGCATCGAGGCGCAGCAGGACGTGCTCTACGCGGCGGCGAAAAAAGTCGCGGAGCTGGAGCTCACGAACGTGCGCCTGCTCGTGTTCGACATCAATGAGATCGAGCGCATCTTCGCGCCGGGCGAAGTCGACCGTTTTTTCATCAACTTCTGCGACCCGTGGCCGAAGACGCGCCACTACAAGAGGCGCCTCACGTACGTGGGCTTCCTCGAAAAGTACCGGAAGCTCCTCAAGACGGGCGGCGAGCTGCATTTCAAGACGGACAATCGGCCGCTCTTTGACTTCTCGCTGCGGCAGTTTGCTGAGGCGAAGCTCGCCGTGCGCGATGTGTCGTATGACCTCCACGCGGAGGACCGCCCGGACAATATTATGACGGAGTATGAGCGGAAGTTCAGCGGCTTCGGCGAGAAGATCAACCGCTGTGAGGTCGTTTTCCCGTGAAGGGGGCGGAAGGCGTGGACGAGACAGCATCGGCGCGGCCGGCGCCGCTCGTGCGCAAACGGTTTTGGCAGAACGACATGGAGGCCGTGCTCGGCATCATGGCCGTGCTGCTCATCCTCGGCACGGTGAATGTCGCGAGCTCGAGCTTCGTCACGGCGGAGATGCGCTTTGACGACCCGTATTTCTTTTTGAAGCGCCATGCCATCGCGACGGTCGTCGGCGTCGTGTGCTGCCTCGTCTTTGCGCGCGTCGATTACCATGTCTGGCGCAAGTACATGCCGCTCGTGTTTTTTGCGACGCTGTTCGCGCTCATCTACGTGTATCTCTTTGGCGCGGTCGTCAATGGCGCGAAGCGCTGGCTGGCGCTTCCCTTCATGCAGATGCAGCCGGCCGAGGGCGCGAAGATCGTGACGATCATGATCGCGGCGGCCTCGCTCGCGAAAAACAAGCATGGAGGGCGGCGCGTCGGCCTGCTCGGGCTCGTGAATCCGCAGTACCTCGCGATCATCATCCTCGCGGGGCTCGTCCTCATCGAGCCGGACATGGCGACGGCGGCCGTCGTCGCCGGTGTGCCGGTCATCCTCTTTTTCTTTGTGGCGTCGCTGAGCAAAACGAAGATTCTCGGGTTCGCCGGTGTGCTTGGCGCCATCATCGCGGTGCTGATTCATTTCCAGCCGTACCGCCTGAAGCGCGTGCTGACGGTCTGGGATCCGTGGTCGGACGCGCAGGGCGTCGGCTATCAGACGGTGCAGTCAATCCTGACGGTCGGCTCCGGCCGCCTCACGGGCATGGGGCTCGGCGTCGGCTACAGCAAGTACGCGTACCTGCCGGAAGGCCATACGGATTTCGCATTCGCGATTTTCAGCCAGGAAAATGGATTCCTCGGCGTGTTCTTCGTCTGCTTCCTGCTCGCGGCGCTCGCGGTCTATGGCGTGCGCATCGCGCACAAGGCGAGCGACATCTACGGGCAGCTGCTCGCTTTCGGCATCGTCATCCTGATCGTCGGGCAGGGCCTCTGCAACATCGCGATGGTCGGCGGCTCATTCCCCGTCGTCGGCGTGCCGTTGCCGTTCATCAGCTATGGCGGCAGTTCGTTGATCTTCACGATGATCGCCATCGGCATCCTCATCAATATCGGCCGCGTCGGCGAGCGCGCCGAGCGCATGCGCGAGCAGGCGCACTACGAGGAAGAACTGCGCGAGACCGCGCCGAAGCCGCACATCGGCCTGCGGCTCGTGAAAAAATAAAGCAACTTCAAGAAGGAGGTGCAAACAGATGTTCCTGATCATCTTGCTTGTCCTCCTTCTTTTTGTGTCCATTTTGACGCTGCTGTCGCTACCGTATGTTTTTCCGGAAGGGATACTGCGTCCTGTGCGCCGCCTTGTCGTCGCGTTCGACCTCTTGACGGCGGCGGGGCTCGTGCTCGGACCGATGGTGTTCCGTGGTGCGTCGCTCGTGGACGGTACCGCTGCAATCCTGCTGCGCATCGCGTCCGTCGGGCTCGTCGTGCAAGTGCTGTTTGCCGTGCTGACCGGCGGGTTCTTCCTGTGGCAAAAACTGGCCGGCCTGCGTGGCAACGTCCCATACAATCGCGACCGGAGGCGCGTGTTGCGGCGGGCGGCGGCTGTGCCTGTGCTGGCGCTCGCGGGCGGGCTCTATGGCGGGCTGTATGAAAAGAGCGCGCTCGTCGAACGCGAGTATTTTGTTCCAATTCAAAATCTGCCGAACGACCTGCGCGGCCTGCGAATCGCGCAGCTCAGCGACGTGCATCTTGGATGGTTCTTTTCACTCGATGACTTGCGCGCGCTACTCGAACGTACGGCACAGGGTGCGCCGGATGTGCTCATGATCACAGGCGATCTCTTTGATGATGAAACGTTGAATGAAAAAGCCGTCGGGCTCGTGGACAGCTACGCCGACCGCTTCCCGCTCGGCATCTGGTTTTGCTATGGCAACCATGAGCATCGGCGGAATTTCGAAGCGCTCGATGCGATGCTCGATGGCACGCGCATTCACAAGCTCGTGAATGCGTCCACAATTGTGCAGGACGGCACGCGTCCGCTCGTCTTCGCCGGCGTCGATTATCCCTTCGCGCATGGCGACGAGGCGTTCCAAGCGAAGAAAAAAGAATTGGCGGACGCGGCGTTTCAGAACGTGCCGAAGGAAGCCGTCACGATCCTCCTCGCGCATCACCCGGAGTTCATCGACGACGGGGCCGCGCGCGGCGCGGCGCTCGTCTTGACCGGCCACACGCATGGCTGCCAGTTCGGCCTGTTCGGCCACCCGCTGCTGCCGGTCTTCAAGTACAATCGTGGCATCGTGAAGATCGGGGAGACGATGGGATACGTCCACAGCGGCAACGGCAGCTGGTTCCCGTATCGTATCGGCTGTCCGCCGGAGATCGCGTATTTCACGTTGCGGAGGGCATGAACATGGAAGAAGAACGTTGGCGCACGATGGAACACGAAGGCGCGGCTTGCCGCTTGACCCTCGATGCGAAAGGCTGTGCGCGGGCGTATTATGAAGCAGCGGCGAGCGACCGCTTTTTGCGTAGCCAGCGGGAGCATTATTCGTCGTATCTCTTTGCGCTGCATTATCTGACGGGGATTGAACCTGAAGCGATGGCGGAGCAACATCGCGTGTACGGGAAATTGTACCCGCAACCTACGCTTCCCCCTCTGGGAGAGGTGGCCCGAAGGGGCGGAGAGGGTAACGTAGTTACGAGATTCGATAGCCTATCGGTAGAGTCGAGAATCTCAAACACCGCTACCCTCTCAGTCTCGCTGGCGCTCGACAGCTCCCCCAGAGGGGGAGCCTTAAAAGTCGGCTTCCTCGCGCCGCATTTCTGCGAGAGCTCGGCGGCACGGTTTTATGAAGCGTTGCTCTGCCTGCCGCAGAAAACGTTTGAGACATTTGCGTACAGCTTGTCAGAGGAATCCGATGCGTTCACGGCGCAGGTGCAATCCATGGTCACGCATTACAGCTCGTTAGCGTCAGAAAACTTGGAACGCGCAGAACAAATCATCGCAGCCGATGTGCTTGATGTCCTCGTTGACCTCGGCGGCCACACGGACGGCGGGGGAACGTTGATGCTCCTCGCGAACCATCCAGCAAAACGCATCATCGAGGCCGTCGGCTGGTTTGACACGACAGGGCTTGCGGCAGTCGATGAACTGCTGACCGATGATGTCATGGATCCTGCGGGGCGCGAAGCGCTGTTGTCGGAACGGCCGCTCCGCCTGCCGCACGCCTGGTGCTTCACGCCAAATTCCGCCATGCGGGCAGCACGGGAACGTGTATATGGCATGAAGTTCCGTGCGAAAAGCTCTCAAACTCTAGCCTCCCTCTCCGGGGGAGGGGAACCGCGGAGCGGTGGTGGGTTAAGCAGACTCTTAGCGCTTCAGCGCTTAGAGGTCGCTTATGCCGACGGAGTCGGCAGTCCCCTGCACGGCAGAAGCGCTTGTACGTCGTATCGTCTCGCGGGTGCGCGCACGAAATCTCACGTTGCCCATCTGGCAGGCTTCCAGAACTTTTTGAAGCTCAATGATGAATTCTTGCGACTGTGGAAAAACATCCTCGCCCGCACGCCGCAAGCGCACCTTCATCTGCGCGACACGATGCAGAGCCCGGAGCGCATTGCAGCGCTCACAGTGCGTTGCCGAGAACTCGGCCTGCCGATGGAGCGCGTGACCATCGAACAGGGGACGAATGACTACCTTGACGCGCTTGCCCGCATGGATCTCGTGCTTGACACGTACCCCTATCCGGGCGGCGCGATGACAGCGACGGCGCTCTATCTCGGCGTGCCCGTCCTGACGCGGCGCGGCGACAGCCACAGCCGGAGCGTCGGCGCGTCTATCCTTATGGCGGCGGAGCTGCCGGAGCTCATCGCGGAGACGGAGGAAGATTATATCGAGAAAGCGGTGGAACTCGCAAGCCGTCCAGAAAAACTTGCTGCGCTGCGAGAAAAAGTGTGGCATGGTGTGCCGTCCTCGCCTCTTTGTGATGTGACTGCATATCAGACGACTTGGCAACGAGCGTTGCGATCATAAGAGAATGGTTGCATTTACTGAAACGGTTGCATAAGATTGCCGACTGTAGCTTTTACAGCAGCCTCTCCCTCTGGGAGAGGTGCTGAGCGCTAGCGAGGCGGAGAGGGTACAAGGGTGCGATTTGTACCAAATACAAAGAAGTATTCGAAGCATCACGTTTTAACGCAAACAACGCGATGCTTTGAAAGGCTTCTTCTTTTTGCTCTGCCATCGCACCCTTGTACCCTTTCCACCGCTACGCGGTCCCCCTTCCCCGGAGGGGAAGGCTGCTATCATCGTTACGTTTCGCAGTCGTTCGTCAGTTTTATGTTTTGTGCAACAGGAGAAGACCATAGATGCCAAAGATTTCGCAATCTGTCCTCTACTTCGTCCCGACCGGCCCGGCGCCGCTGCGCGTGCTCGTTGTCGAGACGTCGCGCTTGTTGCCTGCGCTCTGCGCGAAGTTGCCGAATGCGCAGATCACCGCTGTGACAGCGTATGATGTCGTCCCGGAGATGCAAGAACTTCGCGGGCTCGATGTGACGTGGAGCGTCCTTGATTACCGCACGCAAGCGTTGCCGTTTGACGAGGGCGCGTTTGATCTCGTCATCGCCGAGCCCGTGCTGTCGTATGCGCTCGATCCTTACGACCTGCTGCTCGCACTCGGGCGTCGCTTGACGGATGTCGGCACGCTCGTGACAGCGTTCCGCAATATCCGCTATCACGGCGTGCTCGAACATCTCATGCGCGGCGAATTTCCCGAGCGCGAGCGGCATCTCTACGCGAAAGCGGAAGTCGTGCGCCTTTTGAATGACGCGCTGTTCAAGGAAATCATCTTTTCGCCGGGCGAACAGGATGCAGCAGGGAGCGGCGCGGCGTTTGCGGCGATGGGATTCGATGATACGGGCGACGATTTGGAAGTCGCGACGTGGCTCGTGAAAGCAGATCGCTCGACGGCAACCGTCGCAAATCTGAAATCGCTGTACACGAAAGAGACGCGCAGGTCGCTCGCGCGCCTGCTGCACCGGATCGAGTACGATGTGGATCGGGAGAAAAATGTCGCGGCATTGAAGTCGCTTTGCGAACGCGAAGGGATATTCCCCGAATATCTCGCAGACTTCATGCGCGAAGTCGTCGTGCATCCTGAGAGAGTGAAGATGCTAAGAAGCTGAGCGTATGCGGTTAACGAACAGCAGCCTTCCCCTCAGGGGAAGGGGGACCGCGAAGCGGTGGAAAGGGTCCCCTGCATGGCAGATGTGTTCGTAGATTTGAACTTATCGCGGGTGCGCATACGAAACGTTTGGGGTGCGTGCGCGCACCGGCGACTTCAAAATGTGTATATGCGCATCAAAACTACAAGCGACCCTCTCCTGACGCTGCGCTTCGCTCCGCGTCTGTCCTCTCCCTGAGGGAGAGGCTTATGAGCGAGTGCGCTTTGCTTTATGCCACGGATGTGCACGAAATTTTTCTCTCAAACCGCTTGCAAAACTCCCGAAATCTGCTATACTGAAACCAACAAATGAACAGTTGCTCATACGTTATAAAAACAGAGAGGCAGGCGCTTTCGTCATGAATGACAAGCAAAAACGAAACCTCATCCGCATCCTCGTCGCGGCGGCGTTGACCGTCATCGCGACGCAGCTCCCGGTCACAGGCGCAGCACGGCTCGCCATTTTCCTCGTGCCGTATGTCATCGTCGGCTACGATGTTCTGCTCAAAGCGTGGCATGGCATCGTGCATCGGCAGCCGCTCGATGAATATCTGCTCATGAGCATCGCGACGATCGGCGCGATTGCGCTGGCGATTTATGAGGACGGCGACTACACCGAGGGCATCGCCGTCATGCTGTTTTACCAGGTCGGCGAGTGGTTCCAGTCGTACGCGGTTGGTCGCAGCCGCCGCGACATCTCGAGCCTTATGGACATCCGGCCGGACTATGCGAATGTCGAGCAGGACGGCCAGCTCGTGCGCGTCGATCCGGACGAGGTTGCGGTCGGCACGATCATCACGGTGCAGCCGGGCGAGAAGGTTCCGATTGACGGAATCATCACGGACGGGGCATCGACGCTCGACACCGTTGCCTTGACGGGTGAAAGCGTGCCGCGCGATGCGAAAGCAGGCGACAGCGTGCTGTCGGGCTGCGTGAATCTCACGGGCCTGCTGCACATCCGCACGACGAAGGAATTCGACGAGTCAACGGCGTCGAAAATTCTCGAGCTCGTCGAAGACGCAGGCTCGCGCAAGTCGCGCGCCGAGGCTTTCATCACGCGCTTCGCCCGCGTCTACACGCCGATCGTCGTCGGCCTCGCTGTGGCGCTCGCGCTCCTGCCGCCGCTCGTGCGCATGGCTTTGCTTGGCATGGAGCCCTTGTGGAGCATGTGGATTTATCGCGCGCTGACGTTCCTCGTCATCAGCTGCCCGTGCGCGCTCGTCATCTCCATCCCGCTGTCGTTCTTCGCCGGCCTCGGCGGTGCGAGCCGCGCCGGCGTGCTCGTCAAGGGCTCGAACTATCTCGAAGCGCTCGCAAGCGTCGACACGGTCGTCTTCGACAAGACCGGCACGTTGACGAAAGGCGTGTTCGAGGTCACGGACATTCATCCCGAGGTGATTGAGCCGCAGGAGCTCTTGCACATGGCGGCGCACGTCGAGCGCTATTCGACGCATCCGATTGCCGTGTCGCTCAAGGCGGCGTATCGCCACGAGGCCGACGGTTGTACGGTGGAAGACATCGAGGAACTCGCCGGCAAGGGCGTGCGCGCACGGGTGAACGGGCATCTCGTTCACGTTGGCAACGCGAAGCTGATGGAGGACATCCAGGCAAAGTGGCATCCCTGTGAAAAGCAAGGCACCATCATCCATGTTGCGATGGATGGCACGTACATCGGCCATATCGTGATTTCGGATGTCGTGAAGGAACATTCGGCAGATGCCATCGCCGCGCTCCATGCGGGCGGCGTGAAGCGGACGGTCATGCTGACGGGCGATGACCGCGTCGTTGCGACGAACGTCGCGCGTCAGCTGGGCATCGATGATGTGCAGAGCGAGCTCTTGCCACAGGACAAGGTGGCAAAGGTGGAAGAATTGCTCGCCGCGCAGCAGGGCACGCATCGCAAGCTCGCCTTCGTCGGCGACGGCATCAACGACGCGCCTGTGCTCGCTCGTGCCGATGTCGGCATTGCGATGGGCGCGATGGGCTCGGACGCGGCCATCGAGGCGGCGGACGTCGTGCTCATGGATGACGATCCGGCAAAGCTCGCGACGGCGATGCGGCTCGCCAAGCGGACGATGCGCATCGTTCATCAGAATATTGTCGGCTCGATCGGCGTGAAAGTCCTTGTGCTGATCCTCGGCGCGCTCGGCCTCGCGAACATGTGGGCTGCGATTTTCGCCGATGTCGGCGTCATGGTGCTCGCCGTGCTGAACGCGATGCGTGCCATGTTTGGTGCAAAAGGAGATGGCAGCGAGGCTGCGGAAAGGAAGGAACAGGACATGAAAAAATCGTACAAGATCGACGTGGACTGCGCGAACTGCGCAAGCAAGATGGAGGAAGCTGCGAAACAGACGACGGGCGTCAAAGACGCGACGGTGAACTTCATGGCGCTGAAGATGAAGGTCGAGTTCGAAGACGGCAGCGACCCGAAGGAAGTCATGCCCCGCGTCCGCGCCGCCTGCAAGGCCGTCGAGGATGATTGCGAAGTGTATCTTTGAGAATATTTTGAGCGGCTGTAAAACCTATTCTGTATGTACCTGTTGATGATTGTAACAAATACAGCAGCCTTTCCCTCTGGGAAAGGGGGACCGCGTTAGCGGTGGAAAGGGTACTAGGGTGCGATAGCCGGACAAAAATAAGAAGCCTTCCATAGCATCAAGTTGTTTGAGATTAAACGCGATGCTATGGAAGGCTTTCGTTTTTGGAACAAATCGCATCCTTGTACCCTCTCCGCCTCGCTGTCGCTCGGCACCTCTACCTAAAGGATAAAGCGACCGCATAGGCGCTAAAGCGCCTTGCGTCTGCTTTTCCCGGAGGGAGAGCCTGCTGTGAGCGTTACGATTGGCAGTTTTATGAAAACGTTTCAGTAGATGCAACCAATCCCTTAAATTGATTCACATTTCCCCGAAAACGTGCTATACTATTCAATTATCATAGCAAACAAAAAGGTTTTGTAGCGTTATAGCATTCATCGTAGGGGGAATTGGATGAGGTTCGGGAAAGGTACGGTTTTCATTTTATCGGCCTGCTTGGCATTTGCAGCTCCGGCGATTCCATCGGCGTCGGCGCATCATCATACAGCAACGAAACCCGCGACAACACAAGCGGCGGACCGCACATCCGCACGCTCCGCTGCTTCTTTGACAACGAGTGTCCAGCCCAAAGCGTCCGGCGTCACGATCGCACCGCACATGGTCTTGCCGTCCGTCCGGCCGTCGTATCCGGGCGCGGTGCGCGTGCAGCCGCCGGTCGCGTCGTCGCAGGCGTATGCGTTCCATGATGATTTCGGCAAGTCGAACCTCCGAAAGTGGAGCAGCACGGAGGGCATGGACACGCCGTGGGAGAGCAATGGCACGACGGACACGGCGCATCTTCAGAGCGCGACGAAGGCGTTCCTCGACACGCTGAACACGGCGGCGCGCGCGGCCGGCATCTCGTTCACGATCACGGGCGGCGCGGAGGACGGCTATCATGCGCCCGGCCGCTATTCGCACGCGAATGGCTACAAGGTCGATATCTCGGATGACGGCATCTGCGAAGGCGGCCGCGCCTACTCCGTGCTCGTCAACGCGCTCGCGCCATACAAGCACCAGATCACGCACGAGTGGAACCTCAACCATTTCGACATCACGATCTTCCCGCAAGATTACGACGAATAATCACGTCGTTTCAAGAGCTTCAGGACAGCAGGTCCTGGAGCTCTTTTTCTGTGAGGTGGAATGTCTCCTTCAGCGCGTCCCGCCCCATGCCGCCGTCGCTCGCGAGGCGGCGCAGGATGTTGCGGCGCGCCGTTTCGAGGCCTTGCTGATAGCCGACAGCGTACGTCTTGCCGCGGCCGCTCGCCATCTGCTCTTCATACGCGCGGAAGATCGGCTCGTCCTTGCGCTTGACGGAGTCGAAGTCCTGTTGCGTCGATTTTTGCTTCGCGCGATAATGCTCGAGGCGGTCGGGCTGCGGCTCATAGTCGCCGTCGGCGCTGTAGATCCACGTCTCGCTGGCGGGCCACGAATCTGTCAGCACTTGCATGATGTGCGGGCGGTACTCCTGCTCGTAGCGCTCGGCCGCCTCGCGCGGCGTGAGGCCGCGGGTCGTCAAGCGCTGCTTGATGCGCGATGCGAGGCTCTCCGGCTGCGCCATGATGGCGACAGTGTAGTCCGCGAACGTGTGGAACGTCTCCCAGCCGTGATTTTTCAGCAGCAGCCAGCAGCCTTCGACGAGCACGATCGGCTTGCGCACGGGCGTGATGTCCGGCACGACTTCGCGGCGCGCGCGGTCGTAGACCGGCCAGCGAATGTCGTCGCCAGCCGCGAGCGCGGCGAGCTTTCTTGCGAGTGCTTCGAGATCGTAGGCCTGCGGGCCGTACGGCGACAGCGGCTTGCCGTCGGCGTCGAGCGTCGCCGCGAGGTCGGACGCGCCGCGCTGGAAGCCTTCGAGGCCGAGACGCTGCACAGGCGCGAGCCCCACGCCGCCGCCATTGAGCGCGAGGCGCTCGAGGAACAGCGCGAGCGTCGTCTTGCCCGTGTCGCACGGCGCGGCGAGGAAGACGACGATGCGGCGGCCGAGCCGGTGATGGAGGTCGGTCAGACGGTGGAGGAGCGGCTCGAACAGCTTTTTGATCGCGTCGTCGCTGTACGAGAGCTTCCGCGCCGTGCCGTTGATGTTGAGCCGGCACGTGCGCCAGATTTTTGCAGCCATGTGGATCACTCCCTTTGAAAGGAAGAGGGATTTCGACAATTACTATTTATTTTATTTCGACAAATACAAAGGAAAATCCTGTCAAGCTCACAAATTCGACGATATTTCTTCGTGTTTTCGTGAAGTTGGAACGGAATCCCGGATTTTAGACTGGAAAAACAGGGCAAGATTGTGCTATGATAAGAGACGCGGGCGAATTGTCTTGCAATTCAAATAATTTATTTCGCCCACAGAAGTCATAAAATAAATTTATCACGGAAGGAAGAATTTCTATGGCGCAGAAGATCTCGCGCAGGGATTTCCTGAAGCTGGCGTCGGGGACGAGCCTGTTCGGTCTCGGCGTGCTCGCTTCGGGCTGTGCGTCGGAGGCGAAGGACGAGGGCGGCGACGGCTGGATGCCGGACCAGTACCAGGGACGCGGTGATTTCCCCGCGCATCTGAAGGGTCGCGTCGCGATTTCGCCGCACAATCCGTCCATCATGCGCGACGATGAGAAGTGCATCTTGTGCGGCCAGTGCATCGAGGCGTGCCACAATGTCATCGGCGTCCACGGCTACTACCCGCTGCCACTGAAGGACGAGACGGCCTGCATTGGCTGCGGCCAGTGCACGATGTGGTGCCCGACGGGCGCGATCCACGAGCGGCCGGCCGATGAGCAGGTCGAGGCGGCGCTCGCGGACGACACGAAGTTCGTCGTCGTCCAGACGGCGCCGGCGACGAAAGTCTCGCCGGCGAGGAGTTCGGCATGGCGCCCGGCTCGATCATCGGCGGCAAGCAGGTTGCGGCGCTGAAAGCGCTCGGCTTTGACGCCGTCTTCGACACGTGCATGTCCGCGGACATGACGATCATGGAGGAAGCGAGCGAGGCGCTCATGCGCCTCACGCAGAAAAAGGACGAGCTGCCGCATTTCACGTCGTGCTGCCCGGGCTGGGTGCGCTTCTGCGAGCTCTTTTACCCCGACCTCATGAAGCATCTCTCGACGTGCAAATCGCCAGCCGAGATGATGGGCGCGACGGTGAAATCGTATTACGCCGAGAAGAAAGGCCTCGATCCCAAGAACATCGTCTCCGTCTCGATCATGCCGTGCACGGCGAAAAAAGGCGAAGCGCTGCGAAAGGAACTCGGCCACGATGGCATGCAGGATGTCGACTACGTCCTGACGACGCGCGAGCTCGCGAAGCTCTTGAAGAAAAAAGGCATTGATTTTGAAAGCCTTCCCGATGCGGACTATGATTCCATCCTCGGCGAAAGCACGGGTGCGGGCCGCATCTTCGGCGCGACGGGCGGCGTCGCGGAAGCTTCCGTGCGCTCGCTTTACTACTTCGCAACGCATCAGGCGCCGCCGGACGGCCTCCTCGAGTGGCAGCCCGTGCGCGGCCTGACGGCAGTGAAGGAAGCGCAGGCGACCGTGCCGGGCGTCGGCACGGTGAACGTCGCCATCGTCAACGGCATGGCGGCCGGCCGCCAGATTCTCGAGCAGATCCGCAAAGGCGACCTCTCTCGCTGGCAGTTCATCGAGTTCATGGCCTGCCCGGGCGGCTGCATCGGCGGCGGCGGCCAGCCGAAGAGCCAGTTCGCCTCGAGCGAAGACATGCGCAAGAAGCGCATCGCGGCGCTCTACCAGGAAGACCGTGGCGCGAAACGCCGTTCGAGCCATGAGAATACGGAAATCCAGACGGTGTACAAAGAATTCTACGGCGCACCACTCAGCGAACGTGCGGAAAAGTACCTCCACACGTCGTTTGACGACAAGAGCGGCAAGATTTTTGATTCCGAGACGCAGCACGCGGCGAATACGCCGCCGAAAGCTTGATAGGGAGGGAACGATATGGCTGTCCTCGTTGACATCACGAAATGCATCGGATGTGAGAGCTGTTCCGTCGCCTGCAAGCTGTGGAACAAGCTGCCATACAACCGGCCGAAGAGCCGCAAGCAAAAAGAAGAAAAAGACCTCGATGACGACACGTGGACCGCAATCCAGCGGCGGCGCGTGGATGCGCCCAATGGCAAAGGGTACACCCGTTTCGTCAAAAAACAGTGCATGCACTGCCTCGAACCCTCGTGCGCGTCGGCGTGCTTCTCGAAAGCGCTGCGCGTCGATCCCGAGACGCATGCCGTCGTCTACATCCCGGAACTCTGCGTCGGCTGCCGCTATTGCATGCTGGCCTGCCCGTTTGAGATTCCGCGCTACCAGTGGGACGAGCCGCTGCCGCTCGTCACGAAGTGCCAGCTCTGCGTCGGTCGTCTGAAGCACGGCGACGCGCCGGCCTGCGTCAGCGCCTGCCCGACGGGGGCGCTGACATTCGGCGACCGCGACGAACTGCTCGCCAAAGCGCATGAGATCATCGACCGCGATCACCGCTACGTCAACCATGTCTACGGCGAAAAGGAACTCGGCGGCACGCAGTGGCTTTATATTTCCGACCAGCCTTTCAGCCAGCTCGGCTTCAAGACGGATTTCGAAGAGGTCGCGCCGACGACGTACACGCACGCGTACCTCTCGAAAGTGCCGTTCCTCGCCTCGGCCTGGGGCCTGTTCCTCGCGGCGATTTCCTGGCGCTACTACAAGAAGCACAAGAATGACAAGCCGAAGCCGCCCGAGGTGCAGGAGAAAACGCCCTCGGAAGGCACGCATGGGGAAGGGGATGGCATGATATGAAAATGAACAACATCTATCGCTGCTACCGCATCCTCGGCTGGGAATTCACGCTCACGCCGGCACGCCTCGTGCTGTTGTGCCTCGTCGCGTTCATGGGCGCGGTCGCGGTCACGAGGCTCCTGACGGGCTTCCAGTACATCACGCACCTCACGGACGAGACGCCGTGGGGCCTCTGGATTTCGTTTGACGTCCTCTGCGGCGTCGCGCTCGCGGGCGGCGGCTACTCGACGGCGCTGCTCGTCAGCGGCTTCAAAGTGCAGAAGTACGGCGTCGTCGCGCGAAGCGCGCTCCTCACGTCACTCCTCGGCTACATCCTCGTCATGGCGGGCTTGTTCCTCGACATCGGCCTCTGGCCGCATTTCTGGCGGCCGTTCGTGTCGTGGGGCTACACGTCCGTGCTGTTCGAGGTCTTCTGGTGCATCTCGATCTACACGACGATCCTGACGCTCGAATTCCACGAAGTCATCACGGAGCGCATGTTCAAGTCGCTGCACCCGTATATCTTGAAAATCCTGCCGGTGCTCGTCATCATCGGCCTCATTTTCCCGATGATGCATCAGTCGTCGCTCGGCGGCTTGTTCCTCATCGCGAAGAGCAAGATGTTCCCGCTGTGGTGGAGCCCGATTTTGCCGCTGTACTTCCTGATCTCGTCGTTCTTCGTCGGCTCGGCCATGGTCTGCGTCGAGAGCGACCTCGCCCGCCGCAACTACGGCCATGCGGTCGATCCCGACATCATGCGCCAGCTCACGCGCGTCGGCGGCGGGATCATGGCGATCTACCTCGTCATGAAGATCATCGACATCACGATGCACGACCAGTGGAGCTACGTCTTCCTCGGCACGATGCAGAGCAATATGTTCGTCGCGGAAATGGTGATCGGCATCATCATCCCGCTCTGCATCATCTTCAGCCCGCTCGCGTACAAAAAATGGGGCGTGCTGACGTACTCGTGGCTCGTCGTGATTGGTGTCGTCGCGAACCGTTTGAACTGCGTGTTCACGGCGATGTACAAGTCGGGCGACTACTTCCCGTCGGTTTTCGAGTTCGCCGTCTCCATCGGCCTCGTCTCCGCCGGCTGCCTCGTCTACTGCTTCATCGTCGAAAACTTCAACGTCCTCGGCAACGCCCGCGCGACACAACATCACATCCTTCAAAAGACGGATTTGCTGTAAACGTAATTGCGCCTCCCCCTTTGGGGGAGGTGGCCCCGAAGGGGTCGGAGAGGGTAACGCAATAACTACATTCTCATTCCTCTCGATAGGGATACAGAATTTGTTCATGCGTTACCCTCCGCAGCAAGCTGCATAAGCGACCGCATCGGCGCTAAAGCGCCGTGCGTCTGCTTATCCGCCTCGCATTCGCTCGGCACCTCCCCTAGAGGGGGAGGCGCAGGTTGATTGACTTATGCTGATAAGGCATAGCATAACGTTAAGGATAAGCATTTGCACTTTTAAGCGCCCTCCTTTATGATAAAGCCATCATCATAAAGGAGGGCGCTTCTCATGTCCAAAAACTTTTCCCGCCGCACGTTCCTCAAACTCGCAGGCAGCGCCCTTTTGGGGGCGGGTGTTGGCGGTGCTTGGTGGCATCAACGCGAACTCGCACGCCTTGCGACGCGCGTGACGGGCGAGGCGCGCGGCCTCATCGACGCGTCGTTTGTCCGGCAGATTGTCGCAGAAGATAACAAATCCGCACGCACGATCATGTGGCAGTCGGCCGCTGCGCAGAAAGACGCGACGGTCGAACTCCGTGCCGTGGGAACGGATGCCGTCAAGACGTTCACAGCAACGAGCGAGCCGTATTCCGACGATGGCGTGTCAAATTTCCTGCAAACAGCAAAACTCGATGGCCTCATGGCGGGGCAATCGTACGAATACCGCCTGCGCGACGGCGCGCGGGCAGGGGAGTGGCAGACGCTGCGGGCCGACGACGGCAAGACGTTTTCGGCGCTCGTCTTCCCCGACTCGCAGTCGAATGACTACAGCGGCTGGCAGGAGCTTGCGCGGAGCGCCTATGAACGTAATCGAGATGCAAATTTCTTTATCAACATGGGCGACCTCGTCGACAACGGCGAAGACCACAACCAATGGGACGCATGGTTTGACGCCGTCGCGCCGCTTGCGGCGAGCATCCCCGTCGCGCCGGTCATGGGCAATCACGAGACGTACGACCAGAATTGGAAAGTGCGCCTGCCAAAAGCCTACCTCGCGCACTTTGCCGTGCCGGAAGTCGGCAGTGCGCCATTTCGCCGTTACTATTATTCGTTTGACTACGGTCCCGCGCATTTCATCGTGCTGAACACGCAGCAGGACGAGACGGAAGCGTTCCATCCCGGCCTGCTCGCGGAGCAGCAAGCCTGGTTCGCCGACGACGTGAAAAACAGCAAAGCCGCCTGGAACATCGTCCTCATGCACAAAGACCCGCTGCAATACGGCTTCCAAAACCGTCCGGAACGCCGCCCCGAAGGCATCTCGGACGACGGCCGCGCCTGGATGCCACTCTTTGACGCGCACAAGATTGATGTCGTCCTCTCCGCGCATCTCCATACCTACCGCAATCGCGGCCACATCAAGAATTTCGAGCGCGACGCGTCGGGCCCTCTGTACATCCTCACGGGAGTCGCCGGCAACGTCCGCTATCCGAACCTCTGGAAAGACCACCATCTCGACGAAGTCGTCGCCCCGCAGCCCGAGGTCGACAACTACATGACATTGCGCGGCGACGCGCACAAGATCGAAATCGCAAGCTACCAGCCGGACGGTTCGGTCATTGATACTGCGAAGTTGACGAAATAATATGCGGTTGCTAGATTGATTCCATGTGGAACTGTTGCTGAGTGTAACGGATACAGCAGCCTTTCCCTCTGGGAAAGGGGGACCGCGAAGCGGTGGAAAGGGTACAAGGGTGCGATAGCCTAGCAAAAAATAAGAAGTCTTCAAAGCATCGAGTCGTTAAAACGTGATGCTTTGAAGACTTCTTTGTATTTGGGATAAATCGCACCCTTGTACCCGCTCCGCCTCGCTGACACTCGGCACCTCTCCCAGAGGCAATGTCATTAAGTTAAGCGAGGAAAGCTCACAACCACAGCCTCCCTCCTTGGAGGGAGGACAGACGCGGAGCGAAGCGCAGCGTCAGGAGGGAGCG
>OMWS01000062.1 GCA_900314825.1 uncultured Veillonellaceae bacterium
CGCCCGTGCGCGCACGCCGTTTGATATGTTACGACGTACGGCCACGGGGCCTGAGTGACCGCGTACGTATTGGTACGACCTACAGGCCGCTCCCTCCTGGCGCTGCGCTTCGCTCCGCGCCTGTCCTCCCTCCAAGGAGGGAGGCTTGGGTTATGAGCCTTTCACGCTTCATCTTAGTGACATCATCCCCTGAGGGGAAGGCTGCTGGCTTGTCTCGATGCCATCAAATCCGTTCGTCATCAATATCATACATCAGCGCATTGACGACGGCGGCCGCGATGGGGCTGCCGCCTTTTGTGCCTTCGACGGTGATGTACGGGACGAGCGTGTTCTGCCGCAGCGCTTCTTTGCTGTCTGCTGCGCCGACGAAGCCGACGGGGATGCCGATGATGCAGGCCGGGCGCACGCCCTCCTCCTCGGCGAGGCGCAGGACTTCGTAGAGCGCCGTCGGCGCGTTGCCGATGGCGATGATGCTGCCGTCGAGCGCTTTGCCGAACGAGCGCATGGCCGCGATGGAGCGCGTGATGCCCTGCGCTTTCGCCGTCGCCGCGATCTCGGGGTCGGCGATGCGGCAATGCACTTCGCCGCCGAAGGTCGCGAGCTTTCGTTTATTGATGCCCGTCCGCACCATCTCGACGTCCGTGTAGATGTCCGCGCCAGCCTTCAGCGCTTTCTGCGCGGCCGCGATGGCGTCCGGGTGGATGTGGATGAGCGGCGCGTAGTCCACGTCGCCTGACGCATGGATCATGCGCGAATAGATTTTCGTCTCGACCTCATTCAGATGAAGCCCCGCAAGGTGCGGCGCGATGATCTCCATGCTGCGATGCTCGATGGCCATCGGCTGTTTGATATAGTCCATGGGAGTTCCTCCTGCGTTTATTGAGAGGCGCAACAAATATTGTAGTATTTCTTCAAACGTTTTAGCAACATTTGGGTAATCCAATACCGGCCGGTCGATGACGACGACGTCGAGGCCGAGCTCGGCTGCTGCCGCGAGTTTCGTGTCCGTGCCGCCGAGGCTGCCGCTGTTTTTCGTCACGACGACGTCCGCGCCGTAGCGCAGGAAGAGCTCGCGGTTCAGTGCCGCAGAAAACGGCCCTTGGAGCGCGACGATCTCTGCAGGCGTGAAGCCGAGCTGGATGCACCCGGCGATCACCTCGGGCGTCGGCAGGACGCGGGCGATGAGCGTTTTGCCGGGCTGTTTCAGCGCTGGCGCTTCCGCGAATTTGTTGAGATTGCGCGAGCCTGTCGTGAGGAAGACCACGTCGCCGAGCTGCGCAGCGGCAGCCGCCGCCTCTTCGTAGCTGTGGACGATGTGCAGCTTCTCTGGCGCAAGTCCCTGCGCTGTGAGTTCCGTGAGGTCGCGTTCATAGCGCACGTACGGCAGGCCGAGCGTTTTCGCCGCCGCCATGGCATTCTGCGAGACGTTCACGGCGTAGGGATGGCTCGCGTCGACGATGGCTGTGATGCCGTTGTCCCGACAATACGCGAGGAACGCTGGCTCGTCGAGCGCTTCCTCGTTGATGACGAGGTCGTGTCCTTGCGTCTGCGCGGATTCCAACAATTCTCCGCCGTAACGACTGACCACCGAAGCCGTCACTGCGTATCCGCGTTCGAGGAGCGCGGATACGAGCGCCCGCCCGTCCGCTGTTCCGGCAAAGACGAAGACACGCCCGCCATTCGTATTCCCGCGTTCGTCCGAGGCAACGCTCTTCGCGCTTGTCCGTTCTTCTCGTTCCTTCGAAGCAACGTCCGAACGCTGGGCACGTCCGCTGTCCGCCGTCATCAGAGCCCCGCCTCTTTGTTGCCGTAGCCGCGCGGCGTGATCATCCAGCCCTCTTTGACGTACGTCTGCGAGTTGCCGATGACGACGAGCGAGAACATGTTGATGTCTTCCTGCGTGAATTTGTCGAGCGTCGAAAGGACTTTCTTTTCGTCCGGCCGCGTCGCCGCTGTCACGATGCCGACGGGCGTCTGCGGGTCGCGGTACTTCAGGAAGATCTCGCGCACGCGCTCGATGTTTTCGACGCGCTTCTTGCTTTTCGGATTGTAGAGCGCGAGCACGAAGTCGCCCTGCGCCGCCATCTCGACGCGCTTTTCGATGAGCTCCCACGGCGTCAGGAGATTCGACAGGCTGATGACGGCGAAGTCGTGCATGAGCGGCGCGCCGAGCACGGACGCGGCGGCATTCACCGCCGAGACGCCGGGGATCGTGCCGCCGTATTCTGGCCGCTCCGCTGCCGGGCGCTGCAGCACGAGCTCGAGCACGAGCCCCGCCATGCCGTAGACGCCGGCGTCGCCGCTCGAGACGACGACCGTCTCCGCGCCTTCGGCCGCCCGCGCCACGGCCATGCGGCAGCGGTCGATCTCCTGCATCATGCCCGTGCCGATGACTTCCTTGCCACCGAGCAGCGGCTCAATGAGCTTGATATAGGTGTGATAGCCCGCGACGACCTGCGCGGACGCGATCGCGTTCTTCGCGCGCGGCGTCATGTCCTCCAGGCTGCCCGGCCCGATGCCGATCACGGTAATTTTTGCCATACGAGTGCCACCGTCACTTTCTCATATTTCGTCTTGCCAAGGGCGATGCGGGCGTGCGGCCCGGCCTCCGCGAGCGCGGCGGCCTCCGCGACGTTCCCAACGCCGATGGTCTTTTTTACAAAAGGGGATTCGCGCAGATCATACTGCTTGATGACGTGTGCGAGTTTGTCGTTGTCAAAAAATTGAATGGGGCATTTGAGCATCTCCGCAAGGTCAAGCAAACCACGTTCTTCGCGTTTGACCACGGTCGAAGCGATAGCTTCGATCCCCCAGATGGGAAGTCCGATGCGCTTCGTCGCATCCTTGAGCGCTGCTTCGATGTCGTCGCGCGATGTATCCTTGCGGCAGCCAACGCCTGCAATGAGGCGCATGGGACGGAGGAACAGGCCGCCGCGCTTTCCGTGTTCGGGAAAACGTTCGGGCGTGTCGGTAATGACAACATCCAAAACGTTGGAACAAGGGATGCATCCGCCCGCGTGCGGCCGTTCTGCCGACGGAAACGGGATGTCTCCTCCCGCCGCAAGAACCGCAAAGCCCAGCGACTTCAATCGCTCGCGATACAGCGCGGCGAGCGGCACATCATCGACGATGTAACGAACGGTCGCGCCCTCTAACAATGCCCGGTTCACCTTCAGAATCGCCCCATGCGGCCATGGCTGAAGCCCGAAGCGCTGCGCGAACGTGTCCGGCGCGACGAGCCCTTCGACATCCGTCGCCGTCGTGATCACCGCGTCGCTGCCGAGCGCGGCCGCAAGCTGGCGCGTCAGCGCGTTCGCCCCGCCGACATGGCCGGAGAGTAGCGAAATCACGTGCTTCGCTTGCTCGTCCATCACCACGACGGCAGGGTCGGCGAGCTTATCCCGCACAAGAGGGGCAATGCTCCGGACAACAATCCCTGTGGCCATGATAAAAATGAGCGCGTCGTAACGCGGGAACACGTCCGTCGTCGCTTGTACGATGCGGCCGAACGTCCGCACGTCATCCACTCCCGCAATGGCCGCTTCGGACGTACGTTCTTCGGCTGACGTGGTCACAACGCCACGCGTCGGATCTGCGTTCGCGCCGTTTGTCCTTTGAGCGAACACGCGTTGCGAAAGATACACGTCTGCGTCGGGCAGCGCGAGCTTGACGCGTCGCGCGGTCTTCGCGCCCTCTCGCGTCAGCGCGAGGACGGCCGTCCTCATTTGCTTGCCTGCCGGTAGCCGTGCGAGAACTCCGGCGCGTAGAGGCGCGAGAGCTCGTAGTCCGCGCCGAGGCAGCGCGAGACGACGATCATCGCCTGCCGCGTGATGTTTTCAGACTTCACCTTTTCCGCGATGTCCGCGAGCGTGCCGCGCACGATCTTCTCGTCCGGCCACGACGCGCGCTGTACGACGGCGATGGGCGTGTCTTTTTCATAGCCGCCAGCGATGAGCTCTTTCGCCACGTCGTCGATCATCGAGACGGAGAGGTAGATGCACATCGTCGCGCCGTGCTGCGCGAGGCTCCGGAGCTCTTCGCCCTGCGGGACGGCCGTGCGGCCGGCGCCGCGCGTGATGATGAGCGTCTGCGTGATGCCAGGGAGCGTGTACTCCTGCTGGAGCGTCGCCGCCGCCGCGAAGCACGAGCTCACGCCTGGCGTCACGTCGCACCTGATGCCCTTTTTGCGCCACGCATCCATCTGCTCCTGGATCGCGCCGTAGACCGCCGGGTCGCCCGTGTGCAGGCGCACTGTCGTCTGACCTTTCGCTTCCGCCGCATCGACGACCGCGAGCACATCTTCAAGCGTCATGCCCGCCGAGTCATGGATCTGTGCGCCCTCTTTGCAAAGATCGAGGAGCGCCGGATTCACGAGCGAGCCCGCGTAGATGACGACATCCGCCTCCGCGAGCAAGCGCGCCCCTTTCCGCGTGATGAGCTCCGGGTCTCCAGGACCCGCGCCAACGATATGAACCATGATGAAGTCCCCCTTCGAATCATTCCTTTTGGCTATGCCCATTATACAAAGAAAGCGGCAGGTTGTCCACCTGCCGCGTTAATTCACCTCCCCCAACGGGGGAGGCGCAATTTGAGCGCTTTATTTTTTCTTCGCCGTCACGATGTAGATGGGATTCTCCGCCTTCGCCATGTCGTACGGGCCGAGCTGGCGCAGGCGGTTCACCTGCAGCTGCACGACTTCGTAGTCATACGTCTTCGCGTGCGCGCGGAAATATGTGAGCGCTTCCGCGATCGTCTGCAGCGTGATGCAGTTCAGCACGATGCGCCCGCCATCGTGTAATTTTTTTGTGACGGCGTCGATGATGTCCGCGAGGTGCGAGCCGCTGCCGCCGATGAGCACTGCATCGCAGGGCGGCAATTTCTCAATGCCGTCCGGCGCCTCTTTTGCAAGCACCGTCACGCGCTCCTCGACGCCGAAGTGCGCGAGGTTTGCGCGGATGAGCTTCACGGCCTCGTCCTTCCGCTCGATGGCGTAGACATGGCCGTGCGGCACCTGCGCCGCCGCCTCGATCGTCAGGCTCCCCGTCCCCGCGCCGATGTCATAGACGACGGCGTCCTCCGCAAGCTGCGCGTTCGCGATCGTCACGATGCGCACCTCGCGCTTCGTCATCGGCACATCGCCACGCAAAAATTCTTCATCCGAAATACCAAGCATCCGTCTCACCCCTCTACCACGACAATGCAGCTTCCGACGCCCGCGTGCTTCGTCGCTGCGCCGAGCGTCAGCGTCTCGATCGTCTCGTCGTCATACGACAGCCGCGCGCAGATGGAAAAGCGTGCCGTTTCCGGCCAGTCGTAAAAATGCAGCGTCGTCGCCACAAATTTGGAATCGTGTCGTTCGTCTGTCAAGAAACCGACCGTCCGTCCCGGCCGATATGCAAGTTCGTCCGCACTTGGCTCGCGTCCGTGGAAACTCAAGAACTCCGCGTCGTGCCACGGCAGCGCCAGCCGCGCAAAGGCGAACTGGATCGCGCTGATGCCCGGGATCACGTCGATGAGCTCCTCGGGAAACGTCCGCCGCAGCGCGTCCAAAAGCGAAAAATAGCCGGGGTCGCCCGACACCATGACGACGACATCGGAAAACGCGAGATGCCGGTGGATGAACGCCATCACGCCATCAATGTCCCGTGTCACGGCGCACAGCGCTTGCGTGTCCGCCGCTTTCTTCTGCTTCGCCTTCTTTGCTTTTGCTGCCAGCTTCACAGGTTCGTGCGAAGGCGAATCAATACAGCCAATGCCCTCTGCGCGCAATACGGCCTCTGCGCCGCCGCGCGCGAATTGCGCGAGCGCCCGCCGCCCGCCGACGAGGACGCGCGCCTCCGCAATCGCCTGCCGCGCCGCCGGCACCATGTAGTCGGGATTCCCCGGCCCGATGCCCGCGACGATGATGTGATGCGGTTCCCGCATTTGCGTGTTCACCGCCAGGCACGCCTCTTTCATCACGCCCATCTGCATTTCCTCCGATTTCAAGATTTCACCATGCCGCCGAAAACTCCGACGAACGCTCGCACGATATCCGCGTCACACGTTCCAGCCGAGCCGCCCGCCGATTTCTTCCGCCGCCGCGTCTTTGCCGAGCACGCGCCCGTCATACGAGAGCAGCACCGTGCCGACGCGCAGCTTGCCAAAGACGTGCCGCTCGCTCCGGACGCTCGCCCGTGCCGCGATCGTGTCATACACGCGGGAAAGCCCCGCCGCGTCGATGATCTTCAGCGCATCCTCCGCCGTATTCGCCGCAAGGATGTCCTTCACGCCGTCCTGTGACAATCCTTCCGCCGCCGCATACGCCGCGAGCGTCTCGAGCCGCGCATCCGAGATGCGGTTGTGCGTGTAAAAATTTCCGGCCGCGACCTTCGCGAGCTTGCCGATGTGGCCGAAAAGCAGCACGCCCGCCGCGCCCCGCTCCGCCGCCGCGTCAAGCAGGAAGCCGATAAAATTGCTCGTCTGCACGAATGCCGCCTGCGGCAGCCCGGCCTGCGTCGCGAGCCGCTCGCCGATCTTCCCCGGCACGAAGACGAGGTCGCGGAAGCCTGCCGCCAGCGCCACATCGATCTGCGGCACGAGGGACTTCTTGAAGCCTTCCTCCGACATCGGCCGCAGCACGCCCGTCGAGCCGATGACCGAAATGCCGCCCTCGACACCAAGCACCGGGTTCAGCGTCTGATGCGCGAGCTCGACGCCCGCAGGGATTGCAATCGTTACCACGAAGTCCAATCGTGCAAACAGCCGCGCCCAAGATTCCTCGTCCGTCACCACCGGATCTGTCGCCGGATTGCCCGTCGGAACGCGCTCTGTTAGCGCACGGAAATCTGCGGCCGCCGCAGATTCCTCTACATCGATGCCGAGCGCCTGCGCCAACGTCCTCGCAATCAATTTCCGCGGCCCCGGATTGATGGCCGGCTCGCCGACCGGCACCTGCAGCCCCGGCTTCGTCACGTGCCCGATGCCCTCCCCCGCGCGAAACACGAGCCCGCCGCCCGGCACATTCCGCGTGAGCGTCGTGAAGACCGAGCAGCCGTTCGTGATGTCCGGGTCATCGCCCGACTCCTTCACGATCTCCGCGACCGCGCCGTCCGCCGTGCGATGCACGTCCTTCACGAGAATGTGTAAGAGCGTCCCGTCAAGCGCCTCGATCTCGAGTGCCGCACACGCCTCGCCACGCAGGAATTTCAACGCAGCCAAAGCCCCGGCCGCAGCGCAAGCGCCCGTCGTGTAGCCGCCACGAAGCTCCTTGGACATTTTGGAAACACCACCTTGCACAAATGCTGTCACTACGATTGCCAAACGTCACGACACCAGCAGCCTCTCCCCAAGGGAGAGGACAGGCGCGGAGCGAAGCGCAGCGCCAGGAGAGGGTCGCTTGCATGGCCTACGGCTCAGTAGACCATTTGATGTCGCCGGTGCGCGCAGGTACCCGAAACGTTTCGTGCGCGCACCCGCGAAGAGTTACACCCTGCGAACTCCTCAAACGTACAGGGGACCCTTTCCACCGCTTCGCGGTCCCCCTTCCCCTGAGGGGAAGGCTGCTGTACTCGTTCCGCTCGGCAATCAATCAAACAATTTCAGACTTCAAACAACTCCATGACTGTCTCACTGCGCCAGCTGCCGGTTGAGGAAGTCCCGTCCGAACACGGTCAATGTATAATACAGCCCGATGAGGAACGGAATGTACTCGGCAATGAGCCTCCAGCACACAGCGACGATGCCGACCGTGCCGGCCGGCACGGTGTTCGCGAAGAGCAGCACGAAGCCGCCTTCGGCGATGCCGCTGCCGCCTGGCGTCGGCATGAAGTAGAGCAGCATATTGAGGAAGATCATGCGCCCCATGACGCTCGTCCAGTCCGCGTCATAGACGCCGAGGCCGAGGAGCAGGCACGGCACGATCGCGTAGATGCACAGCAGGTTCAGCCCCGACTCGACGAAGACGAGGAGCATGGCGCGCGGGGACTTGAGGAGCAGCGAGATTGCGCTCTTCGTGTCGCGGTAGAACGCGAAGATCTTCCGCCGCTTCGTGATGGAAAATTTTCGCGTCAGCCAGACGACGATGACATCGAGGAAGCCCTTGCGCGCGCCCCAGACGATGAAGAGGATGCCGAAGAACGCCGCGAGCGTGATGACCATGAGCGTCGTGTTCGAGATGCCCGGCACGATGCCGTGATCGTGGAGGAGGATGAGCGGCATGCAGCACGCGAGGAAAAAGATGGACAAGAGCGTCCGCACGATGACGAGCACGGCCGCCTTCCCTGTCGGCACGCCCGCGTGGCGGAGGAACATCAGCTGCGCGACCGCGCCGCCCGTCGCGCCCGGCGTCAGGAGCGCGAGGAAATAGTTGCCGAAAATGACCTGCACGGCCTCGTAGAGCGTGATGTGCTCGTTCGAGATCTTCACGAGGTGCATGAGGCGGCTGCCGTCGAAGAACAGCCCGAGCGCCACGGCGAAAACCGCGAGCGCGATCGACCACCATTGGAACTCGCCCAAATTTTTCAGCGTGTTGATATCGACCGTCGAGTAAATGACGATGCCCGAGATCACGAGCACGAGCGCGATGAGGAACACGAAGCGCTTGTAAAATTTATTCATCTCCGGCGGCTCCTCTCGCAGTAATTGTTTTTCCTATGACTTGGTATGCGCATGATTTTACGCCTCCCCCTCTGGGGGAGGTGCCGAGCGAATGCGAGGCGGATAAGCAGACGCACGGCGCTTTAGCGCCGATGCGGTCGCTTATGCCGCTTGCGGCGAGCGCCGATGCGGTCGCTTATGCCGCTTGCGGCGGAGGGTAGTGCATGAAGAGTTTTGCATTCCTATCAAAAGGAAAGAGAATACAGATGCTACGTTACCCTCTCCGACCCCTGCGGGGCCACCTCCCCCAAGGGGGGAGGCGTAGTTTGGACATGACTGCACATTCATGAAACTATACGACCGTCTCTTCATGACTGGCGTACGCATTGTGGTTGTGGATCGACTCGAAGTTTTCGCAGGCGACGGAAAACCAGGCGAGGCCGGGGATCTGCCGCAGCGCGAGCACGTTGTCGCGCAGGATGTCCTCGACGAATTTCGGATGATCGTACGCTTGCTCCGTCACGTGTTTTTCATCGACGCGCTTGAGCAAAGGATAGATCGGCGCCGAGCCCTGTGACTCGACGAGTGCGGCGAGATCTTCGATGAGGATGCACTCGTGCCCGGCGCCGAATCGCACGCGCACGCGGCAGAGCGAGCGCTGGTTGTGTGCGCCGTAGTCCGAGATTTCCTTCGAGCACGGGCAGAGCGACGTGAACGGCACACAGGCGCCGAGCGTGAAAGCCATCGGCTCGCCCGCCCGCTTCTTGCCCGTGAACGAGCAATCGAGGTCGAGCAAAGATTTTCCGCCGCTCACGGGCGCCGTCTTCTCGATGAAATATTTGAACGCGAGCGTGACCTCAGCGGCCTGCGCGTCAAGTCGTTCGAGCGCTTCGCCGAGCATCGCATCCATCTCGGGTTCTGCGAGCGGCTTTTGGCTCCACGGCAACAGGATTTCCTGGAAGCGCGACATATGCGTGCCCTTGAAGGCGGCCGGCAGTTCGACTGTGAACTGGATGCGCGCGAGCACGGACTGATAGCCGCCGTCCTTCGTCTTGATGAGGAACGGCAGGTGCGCGTCCCGGATGCCGACGTGCTGGATGGAAATCCCGCGCGCGTCCGCCTGGCTCTGGACGTCGCGCATCAGAGTTCCCTCGTCACGTAGTCAATGGGGTCCTCATAGCCGGCCTCTTGAAAGCCCTGCAGCCGCAGCTTGCAGCTGTCGCATGTGCCGCACGCCTTTTCGCCGCCCCGATAGCAGCTGTGCGTGAACTGGTACGGCGCGCCGAGCTCCATGCCGAGCTTGACGATGTCGGCCTTCGAAAGATATTGCAGCGGCGTCTCGATCGTGATCTTTTTGCCCGCGACCGCCGTCGCCGTCGTCGCAAAGTCCGCGAGCGCCTGGAAGCGCTGGATGAATTCGGGGCGGCAATCGGGATAGCCGGAGTAATCGACGGAATTCACACCGATGTAGACATGGCTCGCGCCGACGACTTCGGCGTAGCCCATGGCGTACGAGAGGAAAATCATGTTGCGCGCCGGCACATACGTGTCCGGCACGGTCGTGCGGTGGACATCGCCCTCGGGCACGGAGATGTTCTGGTCGGTCAGCGCCGACCCGCCGATGGCATCCATATTCGTCTCGATGATGAGATGGCGCGGCACGTTGTAAAACGCCGCGATTTTCTTCGCGCCTTCGAGCTCGATGCTGTGGCGCTGGTGGTAATTGAAGCTGATCGGATACAGTTCATAGCCCTTGCTTTTCGCCACGGCCATGCACGTGCAAGAATCGAGCCCGCCCGACAGCAGGACGACAGCTTTTTCCGTAGTTTTCATCAATGCTTTACTCCTCTTCGCACTCGTGTTCCTGCTCGGCATCCCGTAGCGACTGGATCGCCGCTTTGACGTCGCTGGCGCCGTAGATGTAGCTGCCGGCGACGAGGATGGTCGCGCCGGCCGACGTCACGAGCGCCGTCGTCTCGGGATTGATGCCGCCGTCGACCTCGATCGGGCAGTCATAGCCGAAGTCCGCGATTTCATGCGCGAGCATATGGATTTTGTCGAGCGTCGAGGGGATGAATTCCTGCCCGCCAAAGCCGGGGTTCACCGTCATGACGAGCACCATGTCGACATCCTGCACGAGCTCTTCGATGCTCGCGAGCGACGTGCCCGGATCGATGGCAATGCCAGCGCGGCAGCCCGCCTCGTGGATTTCTTGGATCAGGCGGTGCGGATGCTTTGCGGCCTCGACGTGGAACGTGATGATATCCGCGCCGGCTTCGGCGAACGCCTGCACCTGCGTCTCCGGGTGCTCGACCATGAGATGCACGTCGAACGTTGCCTTCGTCACTTTGCGCAGCGACTTCACGACGGGCGAGCCGAGCGTGATGTTCGGGACAAATGTGCCGTCCATGACGTCGATGTGAATATAATCCGCGCCCGCCTCGACGACGCGCTGGATTTCTTCGCCGAGCTTGCTGAAGTCGGCCGAGAGGATGGAGGGAGCGATCTTGATCATGTGGGAGTCCTTCTTTCTTTTCACAATTTATCATCGTTTTTTCTTCTTTGCCGCCGCCGTGCGGATTTCTTCAAGGATCGTGCCGTACGCATCATAGCGTTCCTGCTGGATGAAGCCTTTCGCGACGGCCTCTTTCACAGCGCAGTCGGGCTCATGGCTGTGCGAGCACGGCGCGAAGCGGCAGAGGCCGACATACGGCTGCATCTCCGGGAAAAGTTCGGGCAACCGTTGTTCTTCGATCTCCGTGAGCTCCAGCGCGCTGAAGCCCGGCGTGTCGACGATGTAGCCATTTTCAAACGGCAACAATTCCGCGACGCGCGTCGTATGGCGGCCGCGACGGATTTTTTCGCTGACATGCCCCGTCTGGAGCGCGAGCCCGGCCACGGCATTGAGGAGCGACGACTTCCCGACGCCCGACGGCCCGGCAAAGCACGTCGTATGACCCGCGAGCGTCTGGCGGAGCGCGTCGACGCCCTGCCCTGTTTTCGCGGAGACGAGGAGCACGGGGTAGCCCGCCGCCCTGCAAAGATGCTGCACGCGCTCCGCCGCGCCGCCGAGGTCGCATTTGTTCACGCAGACGACAATGCGCCCGGCCTGCGACCACTCCGCGAGCACGAGGAAGCGCGAGACGAGCAAAGGATGCGGATCGGGCTCGGCCGCCGCGAACGTCAAAAGTACTTGATTGACGTTCGCGACAAGCGGCCGCCGCAGCAGCGACGCGCGCGGCAGCAATTTCTCCACCACGCCCGTGCCGTCCGCGAGCAGCCCGATCTCCACCCGGTCACCCGGATAGATGCCCTGTTTTTTCTTGAAACGCCCGCGCAATTTGCACGTGACGAGTTCGTCTTCCGTCTGAACGTAAAAGAAACTATTGTAAGCTTTGATGACTCTGCCTTCTGGCATGGACACTCCTTACTTCATGTTGTTCTGTTGCGAAAGTCACAATCCCAGCAGCCTCTCCCTCCGGGAAAAGCAGACACTTAGCGCTTTAGCGCTTAGTGGTCGCTTTATCCTTCAGGTAGAGGGGGACCGCAGAGCGGTGGAGCGGGTCGCTTGTACGGCCTTTGGTTTCGCAGGTCGTTTGATATCGCCGGTGCGCGCAGGCATCCAAATGTTTCGTGCGCGCACCCGCGAAGAGTTCAGGCGTACGAATTCATACAATTTACAGGGGACCCTTTCCACCGCTGACGCGGTCCCCCTTCCCCTGAGGGGAAGGCTGCTGGACTCGGACTTCTCGCAATCATTCAAACTGCTGAAAAACGCAAATTTCTACAACAAATTTATTTCGTCTTCCCCGCCGTCGCGTCTTTCTTCGGCGCGTTGTCGCTTGCCGTCTTCTGCGGGGCTTTTTCTTCTTTCTTTGTCTGCGCGGGCTCGGCGATGACGAGGTCGATGCTCGTGCCTTCGTCTGCTTCCGTGCCGCCGGCAATGGACTGGCTGATGACCGTGCCGGCCGTCTGGCTGCTTGCCTGCTTCGTGACGCTGCCGACGTGCAGGCCGCGCGCCGTCAGCGTGTTCTGCGCGTTCTCGAGCGTCGCGCCCGCCACGCTCGGCACGGAGACTTTCTTCGCCTTCTTGCCCTTGCTGACGATGATGTCGACCTCCTGGCCCTTGCTGATCTTCGCGCCGGCATTCGGGTCTTGCTGGATGACCGTGCCGGCCTCCTCATCGGAATTCTTTTCGTAGACCGTGCCGAGCTTCAGCCCCATCTTCTGGAGCTTCGCTTCCGCTTCGGCTTTCGTCAATCCTTTGAGGTCGGGCATCGTGAGCTCTTCACCGCCCTTGCTGACGTAGATCGTCACGAGGCGGTCTTCCTTGACGGTCGCGCCCGCCTCCGGCGTCTGCGAGACGACCTGCCCCGGCGGCACGTCGGCGTCGTACGTCTCCGCGACGTTGACGCGGAGCTTCTTGTCTTCGAGGATCTGGCGCGCCAGCGTCATCTGCTTGCCGACGACATCCGGCACGACGACTTCGTTCGTGCTCCAGAACTTGCCGAACGACAGGAACGCGCCGACGCCGAAGCCGAGCATGAGCACCAGCACGAGGCCGAGCACGAACACTTTCGAGTGGAACAGCGATTTTTTCTCCTCGACCGGCTCTGCGTCCGGCTGCGGGTCATAGGGTGACGGGCGGCCGGCACGGCGCGACGGGATCGGCGCGTCGCTGACGCGCGGCAGCACTTGCGTCGCGTACGGGTCCGGCGCGGCGGCCGGCTCTGTGCCGGACTTCAGCATGGCCTCGGCCTGCGTGATCTCCTGCACGAGCTCGGCGCTCTCGGGACGCAGCGCGGGGTCTTTCGCCATCATGCGCGCGACGAGCGCTTCGACGATCGGCGGGATGGAGGGATCGATGCGGCGCACGGGCGTCGGCTCTTCCTGCAGGTGCTTCATCGCGATGGCGACGGGATTGTCGCCCGTGAAAGGCAGCTGGCCCGTCAGCATTTCATAGAGCACGACGCCGAGCGAGTAGACGTCGGACTTCGGCGTGATGACCGTGCCTTTCGCCTGCTCCGGGGAAAAATAATGCACGGAGCCGATGACGTTGCCGCTGTAGGTCATCGTCGATTCCGTCACGGCGCGCGCGATGCCGAAATCCGCGACTTTCGCATGCCCGTCACTCGTCATCAAAATATTGTGCGGCTTGATGTCGCAATGCACGAGGCCGTTCGCGTGCGCGTGCGCGAGCGCTTCGGCGATCTCGCGCGCGATGGCGAGCGCCTCCTCGGGGTCGAGGCTCTTCTTCTGCTGGATGAGCTCTTTGAGCGTCGTGCCGGGGACGTACTCCATGACGATGTAGTGCTCGCCCTCCGAGACGCCGACATCGTAGATGTTCACGATGCTTTGATGGGTGAGGCGGGCGGCCGCCTGCGCTTCCCGGTGGAATTTCTCGATGAATTCCTGATCGCGCTGGAACTGTTCGTGCAGGATTTTCACGGCGACGGAGCGGCCCAAAAGGCGGTCTTTCGCCTTGTACACGTCGGCCATCCCGCCGCCGCCCACGAGCTCTTCGAGCTCATAGCGCTGGTCCAGGATACGATTCATAAGGATGTCCCCCATTCTATGTCATTCCATGCTGAGGATAATTTTTTTTGCAATCGGCGCGGCCGCGATGCCGCCGCCGCCGCTGTTCTCCACGATGATGGCGAAGGCGATCTTGCGCCCGCCGGCGTCGGCCGAGCCGAGGAACCACGCGTGATCCCTCCCCTGCGCGTTTTCCGCCGTGCCCGTCTTGCCCGTGACGCGGAGGCCGCTGACGCGGGCGGCCGTGCCCGTGCCGTGCGTGACGACGTGCTCCATGTAGCCGTCGATGAGCGCGGCGCGCTCCGGCGTCGTCGCGTCAAACCATTTCTGCGCGTGCGCCTCGTGGAGCGTCACGCCGCCTGGCGTCGTGACGGACTGCACGAGGTACGGCTGCATGACCGTGCCGTGATTTGCAAAGGCGGCCGCGACGAGCGCCATCTCCATCGGCGTGACGAGGAGCGAGCTCTGCCCGATGCCGATCTGCGCGATGTCGCCCTGGCCGAGCGCGGAAAAGTCCGGCAGGTGCGCAGCTTCGCTCGCAAGATCGCCCGTGAGCTCTTTCGTGAAGCCGAAGCGGTCAAACGCCTTTTCAAGCTTCTTGCCGCCCATGCGCATGGCGAGCTGGCCGAACGTGACATTGCACGACTCCGTGACGGCCTGCTCGAGATTCACGCGGCCATGCACTTCGCCGTGCGCCTCGCGGATGCTCTGACCGCCGCCGACGTCCAAAGCGCCCTCGCAGTCGAACGTCTCGGCAGGATCCGTCACGCCCGCCGCGAGCGCGGCGTCCGCCATCATCGGCTTGATCGTCGAGCCGGGCGGATACATGCCGTAGAGCACGCGATTGAGCAGCGGCCCATCGGCCTGCTGCCGCAGCGCCTCCCAGTCGTCTTCGACGTGCGCGGGATCGTATGACGGGCAGCTGACCATCGCGAGCACGGCGCCCGTCGTCGCATCGAGCACGACGGCCGCGCCGCGCCGCCCGGCAAACGCGTCGTAGGCGGCCTGCTGCACGTCGGCATTGATCGTCGTGTGGACGTCATTGCCGCGGTCGGATTGCAAGAGCTGCGTCACGGGCCCGAGGCGGTTCATCTCGTCCGTGCGGCCGAGCAGCGCCTGGTTCTCGCGCCCTTCGAGTCCCGCGCTGCCGATGCGCTCGGAGGTGTAGCCTGTGACGGGCGCCATGGCCGCGCCCATCGGGTACGACCGCTGGCCGGGCGCCGTGCTTTGCGCGAGCGCGCGCCCTTTCGCATCGAGGATCGCGCCGCGCTGCACTTCCGCCTCCGCCTGCGCGCTGCGCTGGTTCAGCGGATGATGCGCGAGCGTGTCAGCGCCGAAGGTTTGCAGATAACAAAGGTAAAGGGCGAGCACGCCGACAAGCGCCAGGAGCACGACGGCGACCTGCACGACATGGAGCCGCGTCTGCCGCTCGTCCGCCGTGCCGTTTCCGAGGTTCTTCATACGGCCGCCTCCCTTCGCGAAAGCGCCGCGAGGATGCCGAGCAGGAAAAAGCCCGAGACCATCGAGCTGCCGCCATAGCTGACGAACGGCAGCGTGATGCCCGTCAGCGGCAGAAATTTCGTCACGCCGGCCATGATGATAAAGGCCTGCAAGAGAAACACGACGCTCGTGCCAGCCGCAAGCAGGATTTTTTCTACCCTGAGCGACCGCAGCGCGATGCGGATGCCGACGAGGAAAAACGTCGCATAGGCCGCAAGAAGCGCCAAAGCGCCAATGAGGCCGAGCTCTTCGGCGACGGCGGCAAAGATGAAGTCCGTATGCACTTCGGGGATGAGCCCCGGATGGCCGTGCGCGAAGCCCGTGCCCCAGACGCCGCCGGAACCAAAGGCGAACAGCGATTGCACGACCTGGTACGCCATGCCGTTCGGGTCCTGCCACGGATTCCACCAGATGTCAAAGCGCACGCGCACGTGGCCGAACGCCGCATAGCTGGCGGCGGCGGCCAGCGCGAAGACGGCGAGCGCAATCACGACATACGAGCGGCTGCCCGTCGCCATGTACGTCATGAAGATCGCGATGCCGAAAAACAGCAGCGCCGAGCCGAGGTCGCGCGCGACGATGAACATGAGGATCGCCATGCCCCAGATGCAGAGGAGCGGCGCGATGAAGCGGAGCGGCGGCACGCGGAAAAAGCCGAGCCAGCGCCGCGTCTTTGTCAGCACGTCCTGATGGTCGGCGAGATACGCCGAGAGGAACAGGACCAAAAGGATTTTCGAAAACTCGGACGGCTGCACCTGCACGGGCCCGAGGACGAGCCAGTTCCGCGAGCCGCCGATCTCCGTGCCAAAGAGCAGCGGCAGCGCGAGCAAAATGAGGCACGCGAGGCCGAGGATGTATTGATACGCCGTCAGGCCGACGATCTGCCGGCCGCAGCGCAAAGCCACGAGGAACACGGCGAGGCCGATGAGCAGCCAGCGCGCTTGCGGAATCAGGAGCGACGGCTTCAGTCGTGCGATTTCGACGAGCCCGACGTTCGTGAAGAACAGCGCAAGCGGCAGCAGCCACGGCGAAAGCCGCGCGCGGAGTGCCATCGATTGCAGAAGCACGGCGGCGACGGCGGCCGCCACGAGCCACGGCACAGCGAGGAGTTCCACGCTGCCGGGCTTTTTTAACGTGAGCACCAGCAATCCGCAGACGAGCAACAAGAAGGAAAGGCCCATCAAGCCCCAGCTGCATTTCGCCGCGTCGCGCTCTGTCATGGACGGCAGGCCGAGGCCGCCCGACCGCGTGAGGACAGCAGCATGACGGCTCATGAAAGCATCACCACCACGGCGGTGATATTGTCGCGCCCGCCCGCGTCGTTCGCGGCGGCGCCGACGGCGTACGCGGGATCGCCCGGATGCTCTTCGAGCAACTGTGCAAGCGTCGCATCATCGACCATGTTCGTCAGGCCGTCCGTCGCGAGCAGCAGCACGTCGCCCTTCTGCAAGGCGAAGCGCCCCGCGTCCACGTCCACGTGTGCTTCGACGCCGACGGCGCGCGTCAATACATTTTTCTTCGGGTGACGGCGCGCCTCTTCCTTTGTGATCGTGCCGTTTTCGACAAGGTCTTCGACATACGAATGATCGCGCGTGATCTGGCGGAGTTCGCCATCGCGCAGGAGGTACAGCCGGCTGTCGCCGACATGCGCCCAGACCGCGATGGCTCCATCGGAATAATCCACGAGCGTCGCCGTCGTGCCCATGCCTTCGCAGGCAGGCGACTTGCGCGCTTCGTGGAGGATCGCGGTATTCGCTTCCTCGACGGCGCGCCGCAAGACCTCCTCGTCCCACGGCGGCGTCGTCGCCTGGAGCACCTGCTTCACGGTCTCGACGAGCAGCCTGCTCGCCACTTCGCCGGCCGCATAGCCGCCCATGCCGTCCGCGACGATGGCGACGCCCTGCGGCAGCACCGCTGCATTGTCCTCATTCGTCGGGCGCACCTGCCCGACATCCGTATAGGCAAACGTCTTTGGCATATCGTCACCTCTCGAATTTCATCGTCACAAAGCCGATGCGGATCTCGTCGCCCGGCTGGAGATACTGGCTGCCGTCGAGCTCCTCGTCATTCACATACGTATGATTGCGGCTGCCGAGGTCCTCGATGACGTACTGGTTGCCGCGCGCCACGATGCGCGCATGCTCGTGGGAAACAAACACGTCCGGGATCACGATGTCGTTGTCCGCGCCGCGGCCGATGGCGATTTCCTCCGTAAAGGCGAACCGCCGCCCCGAAAGACCCGCTTCTTCGCGCGCTTCGACGATCGTCAGCACCGCCTCGTGGGCTTCGACCACAGGCGCGCGCAGCTCCTGCACGTCTTCTTTGACATCGCTCGCGACGATGCGCACCATGCGATAGAGCACCTTGAGCAGCACGAGCAGCATCCCATACTGGAACACGACGCTGAGCGCTTTGAATACCAACGCAGACATCAACCGATCACCTCGTAGCGCAGCACCGTACTGCCAACTTGGATTTCATCGCCCGGCGCGAGCACCGCTGACGGGACGAGCTTGCCGTTCACGAACGTGCCGTTCGTGCTCTCGGCATCGTGCACGACATGGCGGTGGCGCTCGTACGCCACATAAGCATGCAGGCGCGAGACATTCGCATCCATAAGGATGAAATCATTCTTGTCGAGCCGGCCGATGTAGATCTGCTGCTCGCCGATCGCGAGATACGAATCCTTGTCCTCGCCATTCATGGCCGTGAGCGACGCGAGCTCGTATGTGCGCGGCAGATTGAGCGGCCGCGCAAACGCGGTCTTCTCGAGCACGATCGTATGCGGCGTCGCTTCTTCGCCCGCAGGTGCGAGCGCCTCCTCCGCCGTCACGAAGCGCGAGGCGACCGCGAGCTTTCCCCTGCCCGCGCCCTCGTTTTTCATGTCAATGGAAAGGTCGCCGTCCATAAAAAAGTTTTCCGCAATGACCTGCCGCTCGACGGCGGCATGGAGCTCGGCGAGCACGCGCTCGCTGCAGAGCCGCGCATAGTCGTCCGCGCTGACCGCGAGCGTATACGCGTTCGGCACGACGCGGCCGTCCTGCGTTTTCTTCGCGCGCCGCGCGAGCTCGCGCACGAGCGCCCGCTCAAGTTCCACGGGCTCGAGGCTGCTCGAAAAGCGCCGGTTGAAAAAGCCCTCGATATGATCTTCGAGGAACGATTCCCATTTTGCCATGCCCAACGGGACCGCCTCCCATATCTTCTCTTAATTCATCATGAAAACATTTTCGCCAACTATTATAGCAGACTTTCGATGTGACGCAAACAAAAAAAGGGCGGATGCGCCCTTTCAAGCCTGTGTTTCCAAATGACGGTTGCGCAGCTGCCCGCACGCGGCGTTGATGTCCGTGCCCATCTCGCGGCGCACGGTCACGGCGATGCCGCGTTTTGCGAGGCGCCGCTCGAACGCGTCGATGCGCTCCTGCGGCGGCCGCAAGAGATGCCGCTCGACGACCGGGTTGATCGGGATGAGGTTCACGCTCGCGAGCTGGCCGCGGAGGAGCTTTGCGAGCTCGTCGGCATGACGGCTGCTGTCATTCCTGCCGTCGATGAGGATATATTCGTACGTCACGCGGCGCTTCGTCTTGTCGCCATACATTTTCCCAGCAGCAATCACATCTGCCATCGGATATTTTTTGTTGATGGGCATGAGCTCGGAGCGCAATGCATCCTCCGGCGCGTGCAGCGAGATCGAGAGCGACACGGGCAGCCCTTCGTCCGCGAGCCGGTAGATGTTCGGCACGATGCCCGACGTCGAGAGCGTGATGCTGCGGTAGCTCATGCCGAGGATCGCCGGATCGTGCACAAGGTGGAGGAACGCGACGACGTTCTCGTAATTCATGAGCGGCTCGCCCGAACCCATGAGCACCATCGTGTCGACATGCTGCCCTTCGCCGCGCAGCCGTTCCTCGATGAAAAAGACTTCGCCAAGCATCTCGGCAGCGGTCAAATCTCTCGCACGCCCGTGCAGCGTCGATGCGCAGAACGCGCAGCCCATCGCGCAGCCCGCCTGCGTCGAGATGCAGATGCTGTTGCCATACGGCTGGCGCATGAGCACGGACTCAACCGCCGTGCCGTCCGCGAAGGCGAGCAGGAATTTCTCCGTCTTGCCATCTTTCGAGACGAGCACGTCCTGCGCGGCTGGCGTTGCGATTTCAAACGACGCCGCAAGCTCTTCGCGCAGCGCCTTCGAAAGATTCGTCATCGCACCAAACGACCGCGCGCCCTTCTCGTACATCCACTGCGCGACCTGCTTCGCGCGGAACTTCTGCACGCCGAGCGGCACGAGACGCTCTTGCAGCGCGGCAACGTCGAGGCCAAAAAGATTTTGTTTTTCTTCCATTGATTGCATTCCTGTCTCTACGCCTTATGCTTTCCTTCTTTGTGCGCTACAACGATGGAACGTGCGCGCACCTTCGGCAACTTCAATGCAACAACACGTGCTCGATTCCCCACGCCACACCATCGTCGTCGACGCTCGGGACAATCTGCTCTGCAACTTCCTTCACCTGCGGGCGCGCATTCTCCATGACGAGCGCGTGGCCGACCGTCTGCATCATCTCGATGTCATTGAGCCCGTCGCCGAACGCATAACTATGTTCCACGGGAATGCCGAGCGCCGCGAGCGCGTGCAGCACGCCCGTGCCCTTTGTTTCCGTCGCGCTGTAGAGCTCGAGGTTCTTGAGATGAAACGGGTCCATGACGCCCGTGAGGCCGGGATAATGCAAGAGCTCCTTGAAGTACGCGACATTCGCCGATACTTCCGTGTAAAATTCCATCTTGCAGATATCGAGCGCATCGCGGTCGTAAGCGCGGATGAACGTGCGCGAATCGATGTCGATGCTGTCGTAGAACGCCGCCGTATGATGGTACTCCGGCTTGAGGTACACGCCCGTCGGCCCTTCGAGGATGTACTCGATGCCGCGCTGCTCGCACTGCGTCGTGACGTCTTTCACGGTCGTTTTCGGCAGCGGCTTTGCGTAAATCGTCTCGCCATGCACGATGACGTGCGCGCCATTCATCAGCACGTAGCCGTCAAAAAGATCATCATTTAACAACTCAGGATCCAGATACCCGGTCGGCCGCCCGCTCGCGATGAACGTGAGGCCGCCGGCCGCGCGCAACCGATGGATGGCCTCGCGCACGCACGGCGTGATCTTCGTCTGCCCGCGCACGATGTTGAGGAGCGTGCCATCGATATCAAAGAACGCGGCAAGACCGTTTTTCGTTTCTTGCATAAAAAAGAGACTCCGATCTGTGTTAATCATTCCAAGATAGACTAACATAAATCGAAGTCTCTCGCAAGAAGCTCGCGAAAGTTGTATGTGTCGGTGTGTGGAAAAGGCTTTCAACCTACGCCTCCCCCTCTGGGGGAGGTGGCCCCGAAGGGGTCGGAGAGGGTCACGACGCAGTGCGATTCTCTATCCTTTTGTTCGGATCGTGAATCTCGGTGCCATCTGACCCTCTCCGCCTCGCATTCGCTCGGCACCTCCCCCAAAGGGGAGGCTTTGGGCAAGCGCTCTTATCCCCTCAGACCTGCCTTTCCTTCGCCTTCTCCGACACATCTTTCTCGCTCGCGAGCAATTCCTTAGCCGCTTGAATCTGCCGTTCGACCTCTTTATACGACGTCCCGCCGAACGAGTTGCGGTTTTTCACGCACGTCTCCGGCGCGATGGCGTCTTTGATGTCGGCTTCGAAGAGCGGCGAGAGCGCCTGGAATTCTTCGAGCGTCAGATCCTCGAGGTACTTGCCCTTTTCGATGCAGTCATGGACAGCTTTGCCGGACACGGCATGCGCCTTGCGGAACGGCACGCCCTTCTTGACGAGGTAGTCCGCAAGATCCGTCGCGTTTGAGAAGTCTTCCGTGACGGCGCGCTTCATGACGTCTTTGTTGACCTTCATGCCGCGGATGAGCTGCGCGTAGACGGCGAGGGAGAATTTCACGGTGTCGATGGCGTCGAAGATGCCCTCTTTGTCTTCCTGCAAATCTTTGTTGTAGGCGAGCGGCAAGCCCTTGACGACCATGAGCATGGCCATGAGGTGGCCGACGACGCGGCCAGTCTTGCCGCGCACGAGCTCGGAGACATCGGGGTTCTTTTTCTGCGGCATCATGGACGAGCCGGTGCAATGCGCATCGTCGAGCTCGACGAAATGGAATTCACGCGTTGTCCAGAGGATCGTCTCCTCCGACAGGCGCGAGAGATGCACCATGAGGATCGAGGCCGCCGCGAGGAATTCCATGATGTAGTCGCGGTCGCTGACGGCATCGAGGCTGTTGCCGTAGATGCGCTCGAAGTTCAGCTGCGCGGCGACATACGCGCGATCAATCGGAAACGTCGTTCCCGCGAGCGCACCGGCACCGAGCGGCATGATGTCCGCACGGCGGTACACGCCCTCGAAGCGCTCGAAGTCTCTTGCGAGCATGGCGAAATACGCCATGAGGTGATGGCTAAAAAGGATCGGCTGCGCGCGCTGGAGGTGCGTGTAGCCCGGCATGATCACATCGCTGTATTTTTCGGCTGCTTCGACGAGCGCGGACTGGAGATTCTCGATTTCTTTTTGAACCTCAATGGTCTGGCGGCGGATGTACATATGCGTGTCGAGCGCGACCTGGTCGTTGCGGCTGCGCGCCGTGTGCAGGCGGCCGCCGGCGTCGCCGATGGCTTCCGTCAGGCGCTTCTCGATGTTCATGTGGATGTCTTCGAGATCGACGGAAAAGTCAAAGTCGCCCGCATCGATTTTTTTCTCAATGGCGAGCAGGCCGTCCACGATGGCGTCGCGGTCTGCGTCCGTCAAAATGCCGACGTTCGCGAGCATCTTCGCGTGCGCGATGGAGCCATGGATGTCCTCGTGATACATGCGCTTGTCAAAGTTGATGGAGGCCTGGAACTCGTTGATCATTTCGTCCGTGGTCTTCGAGAAGCGGCCGCCCCACATGGCCTCGCTCATTTGCCAGCCTTTTCTTTCATGAGCGCGCGGACTTCGAGCGGCAGGCCGAACAGGTTGATGAAGCCCGTCGCATCGGCCTGGTTGTAAACGTCGTCATGCTCGAACGTGACGAATTCCTTGTTGTAGAGCGAATACGGGCTCGTCGAGCCGGCCGAAATGATGCTCCCTTTGTAAAGCTTCAGCTTGACCTGGCCCGTGACCGTCTGCTGCGTGCTGTCGACGAAGGCAGCGAGCGCCTCGCGCAGCTGGCAGAACCACATGCCGTCATAGACGAGCTCGCCATAGCGGACGGCGACGTGCTGCTTGAAATGATACGTCATGCGGTCGAGGCAGAGGTACTCGAGCTCGCGATGCGCGTAGTAGAGGATGGATCCGCCCGGGTTCTCATAGACGCCGCGCGACTTCATGCCGACGAGGCGGTTCTCGCAGATGTCGACGATGCCGACGCCGTTGCGCGCGCCGATCTCGTTGAGTTCCGTCAGGAGTTCGACCGGGCCGAGCTTCTTGCCGTTGACGGCGACAGGCTCGCCTTTTTCGAAGTCGATCGTGACGTATTCCGGCTTGTCCGGCGCCTGCTGCGGGGCTTTCGAAATGAGGAACATGGAGTCATGCGGCTCGTTCGCCGGGTCTTCGAGGTCGGAGCCCTCATGCGACAGATGCCAGATGTTGCGATCCATGGAGTACGTCTTGTTTTCCGTCGCGATGGGGATGCCGTGCTTCTTCGCGTACTCGATTTCGGACGAACGCGAATCGAGGTCCCACTCGCGCCACGGCGCGATGAGCTTGATGTGCGGCGCGAGCGCCTTGACCGTCAGCTCGAAGCGGACCTGGTCGTTGCCCTTGCCCGTCGCGCCGTGCGCGATGGCGTCCGCGCCCTCTTTCTGCGCGACTTCGACGAGCTTCTTCGCGATGAGCGGGCGCGCGAACGACGTGCCGAGGAGGTACTTGTCCTCGTAGACGGCGCCGGCCTTCAGCGTCGGCCAGACGTATTCCTTGAGGAATTCCTCTTTGATGTCCGCGATGTAGACCTTCGAGGCACCGGATTTCAGCGCCTTGTCATGCACGACATCGAGCTCGTCGCCCTGCCCGACATCGGCGCAGACGGCGATGACTTCGCAGCCGTCATAGTTTTCTTTCAGCCACGGGATGATGACGGACGTATCGAGACCGCCGGAATAAGCGAGAACAACTTTTTTGACTTTGGTATCTGCCATGATGAAAAACCTCTCTTCTTGTGATTGTAAATCCGCCTCCCCCCTTGGGGGAGGTGCCGAGCGAATGCGAGGCGGAGAGGGTAGCGCAGTATGCGATGCTCCGTTGTTCCAATCATGCATCTCGAAATTACGTTACCCTCTCAGTCACGCTTCGCGTGCCAGCTCCCCCAAAGGGGGAGCCTTTTTAATCGCCCATGGTCAAAGCCATAATGGCCTTTTGCGTGTGCAGGCGGTTCTCTGCTTCGTCGAAGATGACGTCAGCGTTCGCTTCGAACACGTCTTCCGTGATTTCCTCGCCACGGTAGGCCGGCAGGCAGTGCATGACGATGACGCGCTTGTCGGCCGCCGCGAGGAGTTCCTTGTTGACCTGGTACGGCGCGAAAATCTTTTTGCGCGCGTCGTGTTCAGCCTCCTGCCCCATGCTCGCCCATGTGTCCGTGACGACGATGTCCGCGTCTTTCACGGCTTCGTGCGGGTCGGTGACGAGCGAAAGCGTCGCGCCCGTCTCCTTCGCATCTTCCATGGCGTTCTTGACGACGGTCGGGTCGGGACGGTAATCCGGGGGCGTCGCCGCGACAAACGTCATGCCGGCTTTCGCCGCGCCATAGAGGTAGCTGTTCGTCATGTTGTTGCCATCGCCGACATAGACCATCTTGAGGTCACTCAGGTGGCTTCCCTTGTGCTCCTGGATGGTCAGGAGGTCCGTGAGGACTTGGCAAGGATGGAGCAAGTCTGTGAGCGCATTAATCACTGGGACAGATGCCCACTTCGCGAGCTCTTCCACGCGGTCATGGCCGTACGTGCGGATCATGATGCCGTCGAGGTAACGCGACAGCACGCGTGCCGTGTCCTTGATCGGCTCGCCGCGGCCGAGCTGCAGGTCGCGGTTCGAGAGGAACAGCGCCTGCCCGCCGAGCTGGTACATGCCCGTCTCGAACGAGACGCGCGTGCGCGTCGACGATTTCTCGAAGATCATGCCGAGCGTCTTGCCTTCCAAAATATGGTGCTGCACGCCCGCCTTCTGCATGGCCTTGAGCTCTTTCGCGAGCGACAAGATTTCATGGAACTCGTCGAGCGAGAGGTCATGAATGGATAACAGGTCTTTGCCTTTCAGCATAAAACCCCTCCTTTTTATCAAACTGACAACTATGATAACACAAGTTGTCCTTGTTGGCTAGACATTGATGTTTAGCAGTACTTCGGCAGCACATCATCGATCATCGACAAAACTTCATCGACCTGCTCCTCCGTGATGATGAGCGGCGGGATGAAGCGCAGGACGTTGCCTGCCGTGCAATTGATGATTGCGCCTTTCGCAAGCACGTCGTTGACGATGTCGCGGCCGGGAATCGTGAGCTCCGCGCCGAGGATGAGGCCTGTGCCGCGCACTTCTTTGATGAGCGTCGGATATTTTTCCTGGAGCTTGAGGAGCTGTGCCTTGAAGTAGCTGCCGACGGTCTCGACGTGCTGCAAGAATTCTGGCTGCGGCACGGTGTCGAGGACGACGTTCGCGGCCGCGCAGGCGAGCGGGTTGCCGCCGAACGTCGTGCCGTGGTCGCCGGGCTTCATGGTGCTCGCGACGGCGTCCGTCGTGAGGAACGCGCCGATCGGCACGCCGCCCGCAAGGCCTTTCGCGAGCGTCACGACATCGGGCTTCACACCATATTTTTCATAGGCGAAGAACTTTCCGGAGCGTCCGATGCCCGCCTGGATCTCGTCGAAGATGAGCAGTGCGTGATATTTGTCGCAAAGCTTTCGCACGCCTTCAAGATAGCCGGGCGCCGGCGTGTAGACGCCGCCCTCGCCCTGGATCGTCTCGAGCAGCACGGCGCACGTCTTGTCGCTCATCATGGATTCAAGTTCCGCGAGGTCGTTGTAATGGACGTAGGTAAAGCCGTCCGGCAGCGGCCCGAAACCTTCGTGATAGTGCGGCTGCCCCGTCGCCGTCAGCGTCGCGATCGTGCGGCCGTGGAAGCTGTTCCACGCGCTGATGATCTGCGATTTTTCCGGATCGAGGCTGTGCGCGTATTTGCGCGCGACCTTGATCGCGCCCTCGTTCGCCTCCGCGCCGGAGTTGCCGAAGAACGCCTTGTCGAGGCCGGAGAGCTTCACGAGCTTCGCGGCCGCGTCGGCCTGCGCGCGCGTGTAGTAGAGGTTCGAGCAATGGATCATCTTGCGCGCCTGATGCGCGATGGCCGTGACGAGCGGCGGATAATCATGGCCGAGCACGTTGACGGCGATGCCGCCGAGGAAATCGAGGTACTTGTTGCCGTCGATGTCATACGCATACGGCCCTTCGCCATGGTCGAGGACGATCTTGTAACGCGAGAAGACCGGCAGGTACGCGCCCGCGTCTTCATCAAAAACCTTTTGATCAGATTCTGTCATATGCATGACTCCTTTGCTGGTAAGCCTCCCCCTCTGGGGGAGGTGCCGAGCGAATGCGAGGCGGATAAGCAGACGCACGGCGCTTTAGCGCCGATGCGGTCGCTTATGCCGCTTGCGGCGTGAATATTGTTACGCCGCTACCCTCTCCGACCCCTTCGGGGCCACCTCCCCCAGAGGGGGAGGCGTATAGCGAGTTAGCGTTCTACTTGCGTCCCAATACCTTTGGAGGTCAGAAGCTCCAACAAAATCGCGTGCGGCAGGCGGCCGTCGATGATGTGGGCTTTGCCCGCGCCGGCGTCGAGCGCGCGCAGGCACGCTTCGATCTTCGGGATCATGCCGCCGCTGATGATGCCGTCCTTGATGTACGCCTTCGCTTCGCTCGCCGAGAGCGCCGAGATGAACGTGCTCTTGTCGTGGTAGTCCTTGTAGACGCCTTCGATGTCCGTGAGGAGCAGCAGCTTCTCCGCTTCGAGCGCACCGGCGATCTCCGCCGCGACGTAGTCGGCGTTGATGTTGTAGCTCGCGCCGTCCTCGTCGACGCCGATCGGCGCGATGACGGGGATGTAGTCGCCGTCGAGCAAATCATCGAGCAGTCCTGTGTCGACGTGCTCGACCTGGCCGACGTAGCCGATGTCGACTTTCTTCGTGTCATCGCCGTCGTAGACCGTCGCGAGTTTCTTCTTCGCTTGGATGAGGCCGGCGTCCTTGCCCGAGATGCCGACGGCGCGCACGCCGCGATGGTTCAAGAGATTCACGATTTCGGAATTGACCTTGCCATCGAGCACCATTTCCGCGATCTCGACGGTCTCTTCGTCCGTCACGCGCAAGCCGGAAACGAACGACGTCTCTTTGCCGACTTTTTTGAGGAAGCCCGTGATCTCCGGGCCGCCGCCGTGGATGATGACGGGGCGCACGCCGACGTATTTGAGGAGCGCGATGTCTTCCATGACGTTCTCTTTGAGCTCGTCACGGATCATCGCGTTGCCGCCGTACTTGATGACAACCGTCTTGCCGTAAAATGCCTGGATGTACGGCAGCGCCTCGACGAGGATGGCGGCCTGGTCTTCAGGAGAAAACATATTGGAACACCTCAGATCACGTGTGATATTCGCCGTTGATCTTCACGTACTCGTACGAGAAGTCGCACGAGAAGACCGTGGCTTCTGCGTCGCCGTCCGCGAGGTCGACGTCGATGACGATGTCATGCTCCGCCATGACTTTCGCGAGCGCATCCTTGTCCGCGCCTGCGCCGACACCATGCGCGTAGACGGGGATGCCGCCAAAGGACACGACCGTCTTCTCGGGGTCCATCGGCACGCCGGCATAGCCGACCGCGCAGATGACGCGGCCCCAGTTCGGGTCTTCGCCAAAGAATGCCGTCTTGACGAGCGGGCTGTTCGCGACCGCCATGCCGACAGCTTTCGCGTCCGCGAACGTTTTCGTGCCATGCACGTGGATCTTCAAGAATTTCGTCGCGCCTTCGCCGTCGGCTGCAATGCGTTCGGCCATGCCCTCGGAGATGGCATGCAGTGTCTCGACAACCTTGTCGTAGTCCGCATTTTTCTCCGTGATCTTCGCATTGCCGGCTTCGCCGTTTGCGAGCACGATGACCATGTCGTTCGTGCTCATGTCGCCGTCGATGGAAATCATGTTGAACGTCGTCTCGACAACGGTCGAGAGCGCTTCTTGCAAGAGTTTCTGGTCGATGGCGAGGTCTGTCGTGATGTAGCAGAGCATCGTCGCCATGTTCGGACGGATCATGCCGGAGCCTTTCGCGATGGCGCCGAAGCGGACTTCCTTGCCATCGATGGTAATGGATGTCGAGCAGGATTTCGTATGCGTATCCGTCGTGATGATGGCATTGGCCGCCGCTTCGCTGCCGTCCGGCGAGAGCTCGCTGACCGCCTGCTTCACGCCCGCTTCCACTTTTTCCATCGGCAGAGGCACGCCGATGACGCCCGTCGAGCCGACGATAACGTCGAGCGGCTCGCAGCCGAGCGCCGCGGCCGCAACGGCCTGCGTCTTCGCCGCATCCGCGTCACCGACCGCGCCCGTGCACGCATTCGCGCAGCCGGAGTTCGAGACGACGGCATGCGCCGTGCCCGTGGCCGCGACCTTCTTCGAGGCGTAGACCGGCGCTGCCGCGACCTGGTTCTGCGTGAACGTGCCGGCAACCGCCGCCTCCGTCTTCGTGTAGATGACGGCGAGGTCGGGGTTGCCGCTTTTCTTGATGCCGGCCTTCACGCCCGCGGCTGTGAAGCCTTTCGGGAACGTGACGCCGAGTTTTGCATTTTTTTCGGAAAACATGGATGAACCTCCTATGAATAGGTTACAGGATAAGAATCACGCCTCCCCCAGAGGGGGAGCCGTAATTAGGGGTACATGGGAACAACATCCAACGCTGTTTTTTCTGGGAAGCCGCAGGCGATGTTGAAATTCTGCACGGCCTGCCCTGCCGCGCCTTTGACGAGGTTGTCGATGGCCGACAGCACGATGACGCGGTGCGTGCGCTCGTCGATGTGCCACGCGATGTCGCAGAAATTCGATCCGCGCACCTCTTTCGTCGAGGGATAGCCATTCCTTCCGAGCAGGCGGATGAAGAATTCCTTGCCATACTGCCGTTCGAACGCCGCATCGACGAGCTCGGGCGTGGCGTTTCCTTTCAACGTCGCATAACACGTCGCGAGGATGCCGCGCCCCATCGGGACGAGGTGCGGCGTGAAGTTGATGATGGTCTGCTCGCCGAGGAGGCGTCCGACTTCCTGCTCGATCTCCGGCGTGTGGCGGTGATGGCAGGCATTGTACGCGCGGAAATTGTCGTAGAGCTCAGGGAAATGATTGCCAAGCTTCGGCCCGCGCCCTGCGCCCGTCACGCCGGACTTCGCGTCGACGATGATCGTCTGCGGGTCGATGAGGTGCGCGGCGGCGAGCGGCGCGAGCGCGAGGATGCTCGCTGTCGTGAAGCAGCCGGCATTGCCGATGATCTTCGCATTCTTGATCTCGCCGCGATGGAGCTCGGCAAGGCCGTAGACACGTGGCGCATCTTTATACGTATGCGGCACGTGATACCACGCTTCATACGTCTCCGTGTCGTCAAAGCGGAAATCGGCGCCGAGGTCGATGATGCGCGTCGGCATGTTCGCGAGCGCTTTGCCGACAGCCATCGCGTGGCCGTGCGGCAGGCCGATGAAGACGAAATCACTGTCCGCGCCGATGCGTTCGATATCTTTCATGCTTTCGAGCGTGAGGTCGTATCGGCCCCTGAGATGCGGATAGAGCGCGGCGATCGGCTCGCCCGTGTGGCTTTCCGATGTGATGTGGACGACGTCGGCGTGCGGATGGTTGTAGAGGATGCGGAGGAGTTCCGCGCCTGCATACCCCGTCGCGCCGAGGACGCTGACTCGCAGCTTGTTCATAGGGTTGCCTCCCTTGAAACGATGATGTTGATAATTATACAACTTCCATGCATAAAAATGCAAGTGGTTTTTAGATCCAGAATCGTATATAATGGAAAGGATTGCAGAAAGGATGCTCGATGTATGAAAAAAACCGCTCGTCGGCGGCAGTTCCGGCCGCTGCGTTTTCTCGCGTTCCTCCTGATCGTCTTCGCCGTTCCGTTCTTTCTCATGGGCGGCCTTGCGATCTTCTCGCCGCGCACATGGCAGGGCGTCGGAGATTTTTTGCCCGCGCTGCCGAAGCAAATGCCGGCTGCGCTTGCTGCCAACGATTCCAGCATGTTGCCGGAAACCGCTTCGCAGCGCCTCTCCCGCATCATCTTCCTGCGGCGCGCCGTCAACAGCCGCGTGGACCGCACGGACTTCGTCGCGATCGACAAGATGTCAGAAGACCTCGTGCATGCCGTCGTCGCCGTCGAAGACCGGCGCTTTTATGAGCATCACGGCGTCGATGTCACGGGCGTCGCGCGCGCGGCGCTCGTGAACCTCCAGTACGGCGAGATCGAGGAAGGCGCGAGCACGATCACGCAGCAGCTCGTCAAAAATCTCTTTCTCTCGCAAGACCAGACGCTCGCGCGCAAAGCCGAGGAAGTCGTGCTCGCGCTCGACATGGAGGCAAATTACTCGAAAGACGAAATCCTCGAGCTCTACCTCAACACGATTTATTACGGCTCGGGCTTCTATGGGCTGGCGGCCGCGAGCGACGGCTATTTCGGCAAGGCGCCCCGTGACCTCGCGCTGCCGGAAGCCGCGATGATCGCCGGCATCCCGAACGCGCCGTCGCTCTACTCGCCGTATGAGGATTTCATCCTCGCGAAGAAGCGGCAGATCGTCGTGCTCGACGCGATGGTGGCAGCAGGCTACATCTCGACGGACCTCGCGGAAGATGCGAAGATCAAGCCGATTTCGCTCGTGCACGTCAAGAAATGATGTTGCCCCCACGGGAGAGCACACAAAAAGGGACGATTGCAGATGGTGTTTCTGCAATCGCCCCCTTTTTGTCATTTCTTGTCTTTCTTCTCGGCTTTCGCGTTCGCTTTCTGCTGTTCGTCAATGGAACGGTCAAAGTTCTTGTAGAATTGTTCGCAGAAGTTCTGATACGTGTGGACGTTGTCGCCCTCCGAGCGGTTCGCCTGGATCTGGTACGTGTAGAGGAGTTCGTTCGTGCCAGCTTTGTAAACGTCGAAGAAGAACGACGTGCGGCTGTCGTTCGCGACCGTCAGCACGACGTACGCGTCCGCATAGTCCGCAACGTTTTCTTTCAGCGCTTTCGTTGCCTGACGGCGATTGAGCGCGAGGATGTCGATGTTCTTGTCCGTCTTGATGCTTTCGGCGATGGCCGGATAGCCGATGACGTACATGCGCGTGACTTTCGCGGAAGACGACTCGATCTCGATGAGCTGGTCGAGCGTCGGCGCGAGCTTGTCGTTCGCGATGTAGTACGGGCGGTTGAGCGCGAGGCGATGGATGCCCGTGATGTCTGCGCCCTCCATGACCGTGGACTTGTCGGCATTCGCGAACGCGACAGCACACGTGCTCACGAGGAGCATGGACAGGACGCAAAGAATGCGGATGAGTTTTTTCATGGAATGAAATCCTCCAGTCTCTCTGATTTTTGAAGTTCTTTTTTTATTTCGACGCAGGATGGAAAAATCCTGCTTTGCTTCACGAATGTTTCGGATAAATCTGCGCGGCGAGCGCACGTCCGCGTTCCGTCGCGGCGAGGCCGCCCTCGGCCGTCTCGCGGATCGCGGCCGGCATGGAGCGGCCGATCGCGTCCATGGCGGCGATGACGTCGTCGCACGGGATGACGGAGCGGATGCCCGCGAGCGTCATGTCGGCCGCGAGCGTCGCGTGCACGGCGCAAAAACCGTTGCGCTTGACGCACGGCACTTCGACGAGGCCGGCGACAGGATCACAGGCGAGCCCCAAGAGATTCTTGATGGCGAGCGCGCAGGCATTCGCGATGTCCTGTGGCGTCCCGCCAGCGAGCTCGACGAGCGCCGCCGCCGCCATGCCCGCCGCCGTGCCGCATTCGGCTTGGCAGCCGCCCTCGGCACCGGCGATGCTCGCATTCTGGTCGATGACCATGCCGATGCCCGCCGCCGTGAAGAGCGCGAGCACGATTGCGTCGTCTGCATAGCCGCGCTGCTCCTGTGCCGCGCAAAGGACCGCCGGCATGATGCCGCAGCTGCCTGCCGTCGGGCAGGCGACAATGCGTCCCATCGTCGCATTGACTTCGCTGACGCCGACGGCATAGGCTGCCGTGCGCAGGGCGATCTCGCCGAGGTAGCCTTCCGTGCGGTGCGCGTAGAGCTTTTCCGCGTCGCCGCCCGTGAGGCCGCTCGCGGAGTGCGCTTCGTTTTCGATGCCGCGCTGGACGGAGGCCTTCATGACCTCCCAGTTGCGCGCCATGTCCGCGAGGAGCGCCGTGCGCGGACGCTGGGCGTCGTGCTGCTCTTTCGCGAGCACGATGTCATGGATCAGCACCGCTTTTTCGTCCGCGAGCCGCACGAGGTCGCTGATGGTGTTGAACGCAATCATGTAGTTCCTCCCCTACCCGATCGGCGGAATGCTGAACGCGTTTTCGACGTCGTAGACTTCCTGGCATTCCTCGACGACTTCGTCGGCCGGCATGTCGTCGAGCTCCATGATCATCATGGCCGTCTCGCCGCGGTTCTGCCGGCTGACGCGCATGAAGGCGATGTTGACTTCATAGCGCGAAAGGATTTCCGTGACGCGGGCGATGACGCCGGGACGGTCGTGATGCACGACGATGAGCGCCGGATATGCGCCCGTGAGCGCGACTTCATAGCCGTCGATGTTCGTGATGAGGATGTTGCCGCCGCCGACGGACGCGCCGCGCAGATGGACGACGCGCCCGGTCACGCTGATGAGGCGGATGACGGCTGTATTCGGATGCGCGCCCTTGAGGTCCACAGGATGGAGGCGGACGTCGAGACCTTGTTTTTGCGCGATCGCGAGAGAATCGCGGATGCGCTCGTCATCTTGGTGAAAACCGAGGATGCCGGCGACGAGCGCCTTGTCCGTGCCATGGCCGCGATACGTCTGCGCAAACGAGCCCGCGAGGTCGATGTCGGCGCGCACGGGCACTTCGCCGAGCACGGCGCGCGCCATGAGGCCGAGCCGCACAGCGCCGGCCGTATGCGAGCTCGACGGCCCGATCATGACAGGGCCGACGATGTCGAAAACGCCATGCATGAAAGAATCGCCTCCTTTGAAAATCAAGCTCAAAAAAGAGGGCTGCTGCAAGGAAAACATTGCAACAGCCTCTTTGCTGTACAAAAAATCAGTCGATGAGCCCGTGATTCTTCAACGCGGCTTTGAGCTGCGCGAGGTGCGCTTCGCTCATTTCCGACAGCGGCATGCGTAAGGGGCCTGCGTTATAGCCTTTGAGGCGCATGGCCGTCTTGACGGGAATCGGGTTCACTTCGCAGAACAGCGCGTCAATGAGGTCGCTGTAAGCGATCTGGAGCTTGGCCGCCTCTTCGACGTTTCCATCGAAATAGAACTGGCACATGTCATGCGTATCTTTCGGCGCAACATTCGAGAGGACGGAGATGACGCCCTTGCCGCCGAGGGAAAGGATCGGCACGATCTGGTCGTCATTGCCGGAGTAGACCGTGAGCTCCGGGGCTGCGGCCCGCAGGCGCAGGATCTTCGAGAGGTCGCCGTTCGCTTCTTTGACCGCGACGATGTTCGGGACCTTGGCGAGCTCGACATACGTCTCCGTCGCGATGGCGACACCCGTGCGCGACGGCACATCGTAGAGGATGATGGGGAGCGTCACGGCTGCTGCGATGGCCTTGTAGTGGGCGATGAGACCAGCCTGCGTGCATTTGTTGTAATACGGCGTGACGAGGAGGAGGCCGTCGGCGCCGACGCTCTCGGCGTATTTCGAGAGCGCGATGGCATAGGCCGTATCATTCGAGCCCGTGCCGGCGATGACGGGGACGCGGTGCGCCGCATGCTCGCAAGCGAACTTGATGGCGGCGCGGTGCTCGGCATCGTTCATGGTCGCCGCTTCGCCGGACGTGCCGGCGATGATGAGCGCGTCCGTGCCGCCGGCGATCTGGTCGTCGATGAGGCGCGCGAACTCGTCATAGTTGATGCCGTCGTCGGTGAACGGTGTGATGAGCGCGACGCCGGCGCCCGTGAAAATCGTTTTTTTCAATGAAAGCCCTCCTCGTTCGTGGATGGATGTAGTTGCTTTTCAATACTTGTCATTATGTCATTTTAGCTTTGGAAAGTCAATGGGTGGAAGCTCGCGAAGATTTTTTCTTGCTCGCAGTCGGGCGGGGGCTTCCCCTCTGGAAAAAGTAAATCTTCGATTTAAAAATTTCCAGAGGGAAAGCCCCCGCCCTCCCGGAGTTATTTCGTAACTCGCGGGCTCATGCAATCTGCTTTACTCCATAACGTGCGTTACCTTATCGAATAACGCTTTGTTCTCTTCAATTTTCTTCTCGCCACCGTAAACGCAGAGCGCATTCTGCTTCATGCAGGCGTCGACGATCGGCGCAAGGTTGCGGATGTCCTCCACGGTGACGCCGAGGATCTCGTCGCGCGTCTGCTGGCGGTCTTCGTACGTCGTGCCGCGCAGCCAGCTTTCGGCAGCAGCCGCGCCTTTCGCCCGCGGTGTCAGCGGCATGTCGATGTTGCTCATCGTGCCGAGGACGGCTTTTGTGAGCTCGCGATCGTCCGCTTCGTAGTCGGCGATGACGTCAGCCGTATGGTCAAAAATATCGACGGTTTCCTTGAGGTTCGGGTCGCGGTACGATCCGAAGGAGAGGTTGCCGTCGCGGCGGAACGTGGTGAACGCACCATAGGCGCCGCCCTGCACGCGGATCTTCGTCCAGAAATAGCCGTAGCGCAGCAACGTCTCGAGGACGTGCATGGCGCCGGAGTATTTGTAGCCGAGCAGGCGGAAGTTCGCACCCTTGCCGACGTACTGGACTTCGCTCGTCGCGGCGAGGCCTTCGCGCGTGATCTTGCGCGGGAACGTATAGGTCTCGGCGGTGTAGTCGGCAGCCGGAAGGGACGGCAGGAAGGCGCGCAGTTCGCGTTCGGCTTTCGGGAGGTCTTCCTCCGAGGCCGTGAGGCTGATGGCGAGGCCGTGGCGGTTCGTGAGGCGCGGCAGGATTTCTGCGGCGACGTGCTGGAGTTTTTCCAGCGACGCGTCGAAGTCCTTGAGGAACGCTTTGACGAACTGGTAGTACGGCAGGCCGCCCTCTTCCGTGTAGGCAGCGGCATTCGTGAAGCACGCGGCGACGCGGCTTGCGACGATCTGGTGTGCGCTCCTTTGCAGGCTCATCTCGATGCCGACTTGCTCTTCCTGCAAGAGCTCGCGCAGGCGTTTCGCGTCGGAGAACTGGCTTTCTGTGAGGATTTCCTGAAGGAGCGCGGAGAGCTCGGGCAGCTTGCGCGTAAAGCATTTCGCCTTGACTTTGAATTTCGGGCGCAGCGCCTGCGGATCGTCTTTCGCGCTGTAGGCGCCGAGGTCGAACGAGATGCCGCCCGTATGGAGGTTCGTGAGGTTCGCGAGCTCCGTGTACGTGTGCTTGCTCGTGTCGACGCTGCCGAGCAAGGCACAGAGGAGATAGGCATACGGGAGATCCGCCTGCGGCACGGTGCCGGCATCAAAATAAAATTGGAAGTAGCAGATGCCGCTCGTATCGACGGCGCTTTCGAGGAGCGTCACGCCATCCTGTTCTTTCACCACGAGCGGCAGCACTTCGGCAGCCTTGCGGATGTCGCCGCGCGTGAGCATGGGGATCGTCGCGAGCGCTTCCGGGCTGTCGGGCGTGCCCTGCCGCTCTTTGAGCGCGCGCGTCGCCTCGATGACGCGTTCGATGTCGCGCTCGCTCATGGCCGCCTTGCGTGCCGCGAGTTCCTTGGCGACCGCTTTTTCCTTTTCAACGGCCAGCCTCTTCGACGGCGCGAACGTCAGGAGGACGGCATGCGGATTATCGAGCAGGTACGTGCGGATGAGGCGCTCGAACAGGCCGGTGTCGAGGCCTTCGCGCAGCTTGCGGAGCGTGCCTTCGTAGTAGAGGTACGTCGTCGGATCGCCGTCATAGAGCCAGCTCTTCATGCAGCGGATGTTGTAGATGAGGCCTTTCGGCGCGCTGCCGAAGTCCGCCTCGCGCAGCTTGAACTCGAAGAGGTTGATCGAGGCTTCGAGCAGCGTGCGGTCGATGCCGTGGTTCACGAGGTCGTAGAGCACGCTGCGCACGACGTGGCGGAACGTCTCGGCGCGGTCGGGCTCGGAATTGTTCAAGATGATGGAAAAATATGGCTGCATGAGGTCGGTCTCAAACGTCGAGTCGACGTCTTTGCCGAGGTGCGAATCGAGGAGCGCCTTGCGGAGCGGCGCGGCCGGCGTGCGCAGCAGCGCGTGCTCGAGGATCTCGAGCGCCGTCATCGTGAACGCGTCTTTTGCTTCGCCCGTCTGGAAGGCATAAGCGAGGAACGTTTTTTCTGCCGTGTTCTCTCCTGCCCCGATCGGATAGTGGCGCGTGAGGCGCTGCAGGCCGTCAAACGGCGCTTGCGTGTCGATATGGGACGGCACGGGGATTCGGTCGAAGTGCGAGAGGTACGCGCTGTCGAGGTATTCGAGCTTTTCGTCGATGTCCATATCGCCGTAAAGGAAGAGATAGGAATTTGACGGGTGGTAATAGCGCGCGTGGAAATCGCAGAACATCTGCTGCGTGAGCTGCGGGATGGCCGTCGGCTCGCCGCCGGACTCGTAATGATATGTCGTGTCAGGATAGAGCGCCTGCAGCGTGCGGCTCTCGAGGAGGTCGTCCGGTGCAGAGAGCGCGCCTTTCATCTCGTTGTAGACGACGCCGCTGTAGCGGAGCGGCGCTTTCGGGTCGTCGATCTCATAGTGCCAGCCTTCCTGCATGAGCACCTGCGGATTTTCGCGCATGGCGGGATAAAAGACGGCATCGAGGTAGACGTCCATGAGGTTCTGGAAATCCTTGTCGTTGCGGCTCGCGAGCGGATACATCGTCTTGTCGGGATACGTCATGGCGTTGAGGAACGTATTGAGGCTGCCTTTGACGAGCTCGACGAACGGCTCTTTCAGCGGATAGTTCCGTGAGCCGCAGAGCGTCGAGTGCTCGACGATATGCGCGACGCCCGTGTCGTCGGTCGGCGGCGTGCGGAACGAGATGGAAAAGACTTTGTTGTCGTCGTCGGCTTTGAGATACAAGAGCCGCGCGCCGGTCTTCTCATGCGTGAAGACATGGGCGATGACGTTTGCTTCGGGAATGATCTCACGGCGGTCGAGGCGGAAGCCGTGAACCTTATCGTTGATGTTCATGTGGATGAACCTCCTATGTTGCATACTTTGGGTTACAGTATAGCATAAAGATACGGGTTTGGCACGCGAACGTTTTTTTCTTGTTCGCAGTCAGGCGGGGGTATTCCCCTGGAAAAAGTACCTCCTTCGGAGCTAAAAATTTCCAGGGAAACACCCCCGCCTTCCCGGACTTATAAAGTAGCACGCGGATGCCGCCACCTTCTATCATCTTCATCGTGCCCGATCAATAGAGTGTAGCTTTTTCATAACACAAAAAGAGCCGTTGCAAAAACTGCAACGACTCTCTATTTTCATCAATGGTCGGGATGACAGGATTCGAACCTGCGGCCTCTTCGTCCCGAACGAAGCGCGCTACCAAACTGTGCCACATCCCGACAACGATGATGATTATACGCTACTTGCGAGGAAAATGCAAGTAAAATTTTTCATTTCTTGAAAAATTTTATGTTATTCGCGGCCGGCGAGTTTCGCGTAATGGTTGTAACGCGTCTCGGCGTCATGCTGCGTCTTCTCGAACAGCGCTTCGGCAGCCTCGGGGAACGAGCGCTTCAGGTTGATGTAGCGGTTCTCGCCCATGAGGAATTCCTGGAACTTGGCCCAGTCCGGAGCCTTGGAATCGAGGCTGAACGGGTTCTTGTCCGTGCCGAGGAGCTGCGGGTTGTAGCGGAAGTTCGCCCAGTAACCGCACTCGACTGCGAGCTTCGCTTCGAGCTGGCTGTTGCCCATGCCCTTGCGGATACCGTGGTTGATGCACGGCGCATAGGCGATGACGAGCGACGGGCCATGATAAGCTTCGGCTTCGGAGATGGCCTTGAGCACCTGGTTGTGGTCGGCGCCCATGTCGATCTGCGCGACGTAGACGTAGCCGTACGTCATGGCCATGAGGCCGAGATCCTTCTTCTTCGTGCGCTTGCCGGAAGCAGCGAACTGTGCGATGGCCGCGGCCGGCGTGGCTTTCGAGGCCTGGCCGCCCGTGTTCGAATAGACTTCCGTATCGAAGACGAAGATGTTGACGTCTTCGCCAGACGCGAGGACGTGGTCGACGCCGCCGTAGCCGATATCGTACGACCAGCCGTCGCCACCGAGGATCCACTGCGAGCGCTTGACGAAGTAGTCGCGCTCGTCATAGATCGCATTGAGCTCCTTGTCGTCGCCCTTCTCTGCTTCGAGGAGCGCCGTGAGCTTCTCAGCACGATCACGCGTGCCTTCGCCGTCAGCGATGTGGAGAGCCCAGTCGTTCATCGCGGCTTTGAGCTCATCCGAGCCCTTGCCTGCTTCGACGGCGGCTTTCATGCTGGCCGCGAGGCGTTCGCGGATGGCTTTGACGCCGAGCGCCATGCCGAGGCCGTATTCCGCGTTGTCCTCGAAGAGGGAGTTCGCCCACGCCGGGCCCTGGCCCTTCGCGTTCTTCGTGTACGGCATCGCAGGAGCGGACGCGCCCCAGATGGAGGAGCAGCCCGTCGCATTCGAGATCATCATGCGGTCGCCGAAGAGCTGCGTGAGGAGCTTCGCATACGGCGTCTCGCCGCAGCCGGCGCACGCGCCGGAGAACTCGAACAGCGGCTGCTCGAACTGCGAGCCAATGACCGTCGTCTTCTTGACCGGGTTCTTCTTCGGCGCGACCTTCTTCGGGTCGATGCCGTAGTCGAAATATTTCTGGCGGTCTTTTTCTGCATCCGTCAACGGCGTCATCGTGAGCGCCTTGACCGGGCAGACCTGCGCGCAGTTGCCGCAGCCGAGGCAGTCGAGCGTCGAGACGGCGATCGTGAGGTGCATGCCCTTCGCGACTTTCGACGGCGTGGACGTCATGCCCTCTGGTGCTGCTGCGAGTTCTTCGTCCGTCGTGAGGACAGGACGGATCGCTGCGTGCGGGCAGACGAACGAGCACTGGTTGCAGCCGATGCACTTCGCGCTGTCCCAAGCCGGCACGTTGATGGCCGTGCCGCGCTTCTCATAGGCCGAGCCGCCGACCGGGAACGTGCCGTCTTCCATGCCATGTGCGAAGTGCGAGACCGCGAGCTTCTCGCCTTCCTGGCGGTTCATGATTTCCTGGATTTCCGTGATGAAAGCAGGAACGTCTTTCTTTGCTTTCGGAGCCTCCTGCGCGTCTTTCCACGCAGCCGGGACTTCCACTTTGTGCAGCGCCGCGATGCCCTGGTCGATGGCGCCCTGGTTCATGGAGACGACTTTTTCGCCCTTCTTGCCATACGACTTGACAACAGCATCTTTCAGATACTCAACGGCCGTGTCAATCGGAATGATGTTCGCGAGCTTGAAGAACGCGGACTGCATGACCATGTTGAAGCGGCCGCCGAGGCCGAGGCCTTTCGCGATATCGACAGCGTTGACCGTGTAGAAGTCGATCTCGTTGTTCGCAATATAGCGCTTCATGGCAGCCGGCAGATGCTTGTCAAGCGCCGCGTCATCCCAGACCGTATTCAGGAGGAAGACGCCGTGCGGCTTCAGGCCGGCGAGCAGGTCATACGCATAGACATACGACTGCTGCGAGCAAGAGATGAAGTCCGCCTTGTTGATGAGGTACGGGCTCGTGATGGGCTGCTTGCCGAAGCGCAGATGGCTCATCGTGATGCCGCCGGATTTCTTCGAGTCATAGGCGAAGTACGCCTGCGCGTACATATCCGTCTTGTCGCCGATGATCTTGATGGCGCTCTTGTTTGCGCCGACCGTGCCGTCCGAGCCGAGGCCCCAGAACTTGCAGGCCGTCGTGCCTTCCGGCGTGAGGTCGACATCGCTGTGCGCCGGTGCGAGCGAGAGGTTCGTCACATCGTCTTCGATGCCGATGGAGAAGCCGTGGAGCGGGCTGTCTTTCTTCAGTTCTTCATAGACAGCGAACACCTGATCCGGCGTCGTGTCTTTGCCGCCGAGGCCGTAGCGGCCGCCGACGATGACCGGAGCATTCTCCTGGCCGTAGTACGCCGCTTTGACGTCGAGGTACAGCGGCTCGCCGATCGCGCCCGGCTCTTTCGTGCGGTCGAGGACAGCGATTTTTTTGACCGTGTTCGGTAAGGCTTTCAAGAAATGCTCGACGGAGAACGGACGATAGAGATGGACGGACAGGAGACCGACTTTTTCGCCCTGCGCGTTGAGGTACGTCGCGACTTCTTCCGCCGTCTGGCAGATGGAGCCCATGGCGATGATGACGCGGTCAGCATCCTTTGCGCCGTAGTAGTCGAACAGATGATGCTCGCGGCCCGTGATCTTCGCGAGATCGGCCATGGCATCCTCGACGAGCTGCGGGATCGCATCGTAGTAACGGTTGACGGCCTCGCGCTCCTGGAAGTAGATGTCCGGGTTCTGCGCCGTGCCGCGGATGACCGGATGATCCGGATTCAGCGCGCGACGACGGAACGCCGCGACAGCATCCCAGTCGAGGATCTTGCCGAGATCATCATAGTCGACGACTTCGATCTTCTGGATTTCATGCGACGTGCGGAAGCCGTCGAAGAAGTTGATGAAGGGGACGCGGCCTTTGATGGCGACGAGATGCGCAACGGCCGAGAGGTCCATGACTTCCTGGACGCTGGCCTCGGCGAGCATGGCGCAACCAGCCTGGCGGGCAGCCATGACATCCTGTTGATCGCCGAAGATGTTCAGCGAGCTCGTCGCGAGTGCGCGCGCAGAGACGTGGAAGACGCCCGGCAGCAGCTCGCCCGAAATCTTGTAGAGGTTCGGGATCATGAGGAGGAAGCCCTGCGACGCCGTGTAGGTCGTCGTCAGTGCGCCCGCCTGCAGCGAGCCGTGGACAGCGCCCGCAGCGCCGGCTTCGGACTGCATCTCGATGACGCGGACTTTTTCGCCGAAGAGGTTCTTCGCGCCGTGCGCGGCCATCTCATCGACGTGCTCGGCCATCGGGGACGACGGGGTGATCGGGTAAATCGCGGCGACATCCGTGAAAGCGTACGAGATGTACGCAGCAGCCGTGTTGCCATCCATGGTCTTCATGTGTTTGCTCATGTGTTGAAAGCTCCCCTCATTAAGATCGCCGTTCGCGCTTTCGCGCTTACGGATATGTTAGCCATTTGCCGACTGGCAAATAGCTTCCGACCAGATTTTGTGATTCGGTATACAAAATACCTTTTCTCTTATTTTACACGTCGCAAGGACGATTGTAAACGGTTCTTGTCATATTTTATATTGATTGAAACATAATTACTTGTTTTCGCGACTATGACGATAGCCGTAAAGGAAGTAGATCGCGAGGCCGGCCGCGCTCCAGATCCAGAAGCGTTCCCAGGTCATGGACGAAAGATTGTACATGATGTAGCCGCAGCTGAGCACGGCGAGGACGCTCATGAGGTGGACAGCCGGGCAACGGAACGGGCGCTTTGCTTCCGGCGCACGATAGCGCAGGACGACGACGCCGACGGCGGAGACGAGGAACGCGAACAGCGTGCCGACGCTGCACATTTCGGCGACGACGTTGATCGGCGTGAAGCCGGAAATGAGCGCCACGGCGATGCCGACGATGATCGTGATGCGGTGCGGCGTGCGGTATTTCTCATGGATTTTGCAGACGGACTGCGGGATGAGGCCGTCGCGGCTCATGGCGAAAAATGCGCGCGTCTGCGCATACATCATGACGAGCAGCACGGTCGTGAGGCCGGCGATGGCGCCCGTGCCGACGAGCGCGGAGCCGAAGCGGTAGCCAAGCTCGCGCAGGACAAAAGCGACGGGCTCGGCATTATCGAGCTCAGCGTACGGCACGTTGCCCGTCATGACGGCCGTCACGGCGATGTAGAGGAGCGTGCAGATGGCGAGCGAGGCGATGATGCCGATCGGCATGTCGCGTGCGGGATTTTTTGTTTCTTCCGCTGCGGTCGCGACGGAGTCGACGCCGAGATAAGCGAAGAAAATGACAGCCGCACCTGCCGAGATGCCCGCCCAGCCGAAGGGCGCGAACGGCTCCCAATTCGTGACGTCGACGGACGGCGCCGCGAGGAACAAGAACAGGAAGATCGCCGCGAGCTTCACGGCGACGAGCGCTTTGTTGACCGTCACGCTCTCATGCACGCCGCGGATGAGCAAGAACGTCAAAAATAGCGTGATGAGCATCGCCGGCAGATTCACGAGGCCGCCGTCCGCAGGCACAGCCGTGAGCGTCTGCGGCAGCTCGACGCCCGCGGTTTTGAGGAGGCCACAGACGTAGGCCGACCAGCCGCCGGCGACAGCGGACGCGCCGACAGAGTATTCGAGCACGAGGTTCCAGCCGACGAGCCATGCAAAAAGCTCGCCGACGGACGTATAGGCATAGGCATAGGCGCTGCCAGCGACCGGCACCATGGAGGCGAGCTCGCTGTACGTCATGGAGACGAATGCGCAGGTGATGGAAGCGATCAAGAACGAAATCATGAGTGCCGGGCCGGCGTACTTCGCGGCCGCGACACCCGTCAGGACGAAAATGCCCGTGCCGACGATGACGCCGACGCCGAGCATCGTCACATCGAACGCGCCCATGGCACGCTTGAGGTGCGTTGCTTTGGCATCTTCCTGATATTCGTCAATCGCTTTCGTGCGGAAAAAATTCAATGGAACAGCCTCCCGTACTTGTTGCCTTACGGCATACATTCTATCACATTTTTGCATAAAAGGAAATACGCGAAAAACCTGCTCCCGTGACGAGAGCAGGTGAAATGAAATCTGTCACGAACGACTGAGCTTCTTGAGCGCTTGCTTGATGGCTTGCTCCGATGTCGTGCAGTTTTCGACACCGCGCAGAGCGACGAGGATTTCATTTTGCGCGAAGCCGAGCGCCGTGAGCGCCGCCGAGGCTTCTTCGAGGATCGTATTGCCGACGGGGACGTCGCTCGTGAGCGTGAGCTCCGCATCTTTGGCGGAAGCGAACGCGAGCTTGTCTTTGAGCTCGAGGATCAAGCGCTCAGCAGATTTTTTGCCGATGCCCGGCAGCTTCGTCAGCACGCTCGTCTGCTCGTTCGTGATGGCGGTCGCGAGGCGGCTGACCGTGATGGACGAGAGGATGCCGAGCGCGACTTTCGGGCCGATGCCGGAGATGCCGATGAGCACGAGGAACATATCATATTCCTGCTCCGTGCGGAAGCCATAGAGCTGCAGCGCGTCTTCGCGCACGGAAAGATACGTGAAGAGCTGCGCTTCCCTGCCCTGCGCAAGCTCGCGCCGCGTCGCATCCGAAATGCTGACGCGATAGCCGACGCCATGCACATCTAAAAGGCAGGTGTCTGCCTTGAGGCTCGCGACCGTGCCACGCAAAAATCCGATCATGTGATTCGTCCTTTCTGAGCGGAGGTCTCTTCCATAGCCTCCCCCTCTGGGGGCAATGTCATTAAGTTAAGCGCGAAAGGCTCACACAACTCCAGCCTCCCTCCTTGGAGGGAGGACAGACGCGGAGCGAAGCGCAGCGTTAGGAGGGAGCGGCCTGTAGGCCGTATCAATTCGTACACCGTAACTCAGGCCCCGTGGCCATACGTCGTAGCATATCAGAGAACGTGCGCGCACGGGCGCTGAGTGACGGCCTGCGAATTGTGACAAACTACAGGCCGCTCCTCCCTGGGCCTGCCGGCCC
>OMWS01000102.1 GCA_900314825.1 uncultured Veillonellaceae bacterium
GTTACTGCGCTACCCTCTCCGACCCCTGCGGGGCCACCTCCCCCAAAGGGGGAGGCGTAGTTTGTGAGCTCCGCTTATCACTAACTTAATGACATTACCTTAGGGGAAGGGGGACCGCGTAGCGGTGGAAAGGGTCCCCTGTACGTTGTATGAATTCATACGGCATAGCTTTTCGCGGGTGCGCGTACGAAACGTTTGGAGTACCTGCGCGCACCGGCGATGTCAAAATGCTTGCGTGTTCATCAAAACTACAAGCGACCCGCTCCGCCTCGCTGTCGCTCGGCACCTCTACCTAAAGGATAAAGCGACCGCATAGGCGCTAAAGCGCCTTGCGTCTGCTTTTCCCTGAGGAAGAGGCTTTTCGGCTCGTGCTCCTAACCTGACGATCAGGCATTGCCTCATGTGCGGACGGTCCTTTTCTACGCGACGAATCCAGAAAAATATGGTATCATAGGGACGAACTTCTTTTTTCAGGAGAACAAACATCATGAAGATAGCGATCTATCTCCCCCTTGCCGTCCTCTTCCTCGCGATGCTCGCGCTGCTCCTCTGGCAGAAGCGGCGCATCGCGCAGCTCCGTGCGCAGATCGCGTTCCGCGAGATCGTCGAAGGGCGCGTGGGGATGCTGACAGTGACGTATGACGTGCGGCGCGACGAAGCGCGGCTGTCGCGGGACGCAGCGAAACTCTTTGGCCTGCCGGACACCATCCAGGGCCTGTCGAAGCGGGAAAAAGACGCGATGTTCGAAGGCGGAGCGACGCTCTCGCCCGTCTCGCGCTGCCTCGCCGCCATCCAGAAGGACGAAGCCTGGACGTACGTGCGTCGTGGCGCTCCGCCGCGGCGCTTCGTGCTGCGGAGCTACGTCTTCGAGGAAGCGGGCGGCCGCGCCGCGCTCGTCATCGGCACGTTCCGCGACGTCACGGCGCAGGCGAACGAAGAAGCGCGCCTCGCCGCCCGCGCGCAATTCGACGGCCTCACGCGCGTGCACAACTCCAGCGCGACGCGCGCCTGGATGAAGGAGAACATCGGCCGCCGCCCGGGCGTGCTGTTCCTCCTCGACATCGACAAATTCAAATCCGTCAACGACACCATCGGCCACCAGGGCGGCGACCTCGCGCTCGTCTGCGTCGCGAACGGCCTGCGGCAAGCCTTCGGCGGGCGCGGCTTCCTCGGGCGTCTCGGCGGCGACGAATTCACGTGCTACCTCGACGGCGCGGACCGCGCCGAGGCTGCGACCATCGCGGAAAACATCCACGCCGCCGTCACGCAGCTCGCCGAAAACGCCGGCCTCGCCATCCCCATCACCGTCAGCATCGGCGTCGCCCTCCTCACGATCGAAGACGATGAAGCCGCCTACAAAAAAGCCGACGCCGCACTCTACCAGGCGAAAGAGGGCGGACGGAACCGGCATGTGATCGTGGAATGAGTTGCAAGACTGAAATCGAAATGTTAAAATGGAAACGGCGGATGAGATGTTATCCACGTTTTCACCGAAAATCCCCTCGCAGACTTGAGTCATCTGCGGGGGGATTTTCTGTGCGCTATCATTGATGCTTATGCAAGCAGTTTCATCCATTGCCGATTGGATGCGCACAGCAGCCTCTCCCTCCGGGAAAAGCAGACACTTAGCGCTTTAGCGCTTAGTGGTCGCTTTATCCTTTAGGTAGAGGGGGACCGCGAAGCGGTGGAGAGGGTCCCCTGTACGGCAGATGCATTCGTAGGACTGAACTTCCGCGGGTGCGAGTACGAAACGTTTGGGGCGGCTGCGCGCACCGGCGGTGTCAAACGACGTGCGAATTCATCCATCCTACAAGCGACCCGCTCCGCCTCGCATTCGCTCGGCACCTCTCCCAGAGGGAGAGGCTGCTATATTCGTAACGTTCGGCAACAGATGTAACAATTGAAGCAATCACCACAACTCTGTTCTCTCAACGGATAACGATAGAATCCTTTCCCGAAATATGGTATCATAGAGTCAAGTTTGAATGCATTCAAGAAAGGAGCGCGGATCGTGATGCGGCAAAAGTCAACGGGCATCTTGCATCGGTTTTCCGTGCTTCTTTTTTTGTGCGCGTTTTTCCTCGCCGCGCTCGCCCCGCGTCCTGCCGCTGCCGAGGTGCAGGCGCCCGTGCGCGTCGGGTACAGCACGGCCGGCTCGATGCTGTACCAGGATGAACATGGCACCTATCGCGGCTACGATGTGCTGTACCTCTACGAGATCGCGCGCTACACGGGCTGGACGTACGAATTCATCCCGTACGACAACTGGGCGCAGGCCGTCGCAGATGTCGCGGCCGGCAAGATCGACCTCCTGCCGACCGTGATGAAGACGCCGGAGCGCGAGCAGGAGATGCTGTTCTCCCTCTACCCGATGGCGCAGACGAAGATCGCCATCGTCAAGCGGCCGGACGACATGCGCTATTCGTTCGGCTCCGTCGCAGGGCTCGCGCAGGCGCGCGTCGCCGTGCGGAAGGACACGGCGGACACCGATGCCTTCGAGACCTGGATGCAGCGCAGCGGCCTCGCGTGCACGGAAGTGCCGTATGAAAACCGCGGCGAGCTCCTCGCGGCGCTCGACCGTGGCGCTGTCGATCTCGCGGCGCTCGCCTACGTTGGCGACGCACGGAATTATCCTGCCGTCCAGGAATTTTCGCCGCGCTCCATGTATTTCGCCCTTCCGAAATCGCGCCCAGACCTCTCGGCCGCGCTCGACCGCGCCATGGAAGCGTCCTTCCTCTACAATGACGGCTTCACCGATGCTGCCATGGCGCTGACGCAGCCCACGCACAGCCCGGAGGGCTTTTTCCTGACGGAGGAAGAGCGCGCCTACCTCGACCAGCTGCCGACGCTGCGCGTCGCGTTCCTCGAGGACAACGCGCCGGTCTCCTACGTGCGCGACGGAAAGCTCCAGGGCATCGCCATCCGCATCCTCGAGCGCGTCGCCGACCTCACGGGCCTCTCGTTCGAATTCGTGCCGATCACGGACCGTGCGCAGGCCGTCAAGGACATCCATGCCGGGCGGCTCGACATGCTCGGCTCGACGTTCCTCGACTTTTTCCGCGCGCACGACGAAGGACTGCGCCTCACCGTGCCGTACTACAGCGGCAGCGCCGCGCTCGTCGAGCGGCCCGGCCGCACGGATCCGCGCATCGGCGTCGGCAAGAGCACGATCGCCTACCTGCCGCCGGACCGCCGGGACGATCCGAACCTCGTGACGTATCCCTACCTCACGTTCGCCATGCAAGACCTTGCGGACGGCAAGATTGATGCCGCCTACTGCGACACGGCGACGGCGAGCTACTACATCGCCATGCTTGGCCGCAGGAACGTCACGCTCAAAGTCCTGCCGAGCGCGCCCATCCACATCGGTCTCGCCATCGACCAGGGCGCCGACCCGCGCCTCGGCCTCGCGCTCGACCGCGCGCTCCGCTACCTCAGCGACACGGAAAGCGACGAAATCGTGCAGCAGGAGGCGTCGAACGCGCCGCTCACGTTCGGCACGCTCCTCGACCGCCTGACGACGACGCAGATGAACCTCGTCGTGCTCGTGCTCGTCGTGCTGCTCGCCGGCATCGCCTACCTCGCCTTCATGATCTGGCGCCAGGGCCATATCGAGCGCCGCGTTGCCGAGATCAGCCGCCAGCAGGAGACCCTCACAGCCGACCTCGCCTGGGAAAAGAAGGTCGGCGCCGCGCAGATGGGCTTTTACCGCTACATCGACGCGAACCTCCTCGGCCCCCTGTGCGAAGCGTCGCGCGCGCTCACGAAAAAAGGAGCCGCCCAGCCTGGCAGCCCCTACCATGAAGAATTCGTGCGCACCTGGCACCTCCTCGATTTCCTCTTCGAACTCCGCACGCTGAACGCGCTCACGCAGGACGATCCCGGCGCGCTCGTGCGCGAGCGCCAGTCGCCCTTTTACCAGCCCGATCCCGACTGGCAAGCGACGCCGTGCCGCAGCTTCTTCGAGCAGCAAGCCGCCATCGTGATGGGCGGTGCCGAGCGCCGCGGCCTCACATTCGCCGTCGATTTCTCCGGCCTCCTCGACACGCCCGTACTCCTCGATTGGCGCGGCTTCTCCATGGCGCTCATGCGCCTCCTCGGCTTCCTCCTGCGCGAGACGCCCGCGCGCAGCACCATCCTGTTCTCGGCCGCGCTCTCGCAGATGGCAGCGGAAAACGGCGTCTCGCTGACGGACACGAAGCAAGCGAACTTCCAGTCGCTCGGCATCAACACCTTCTTCGGCGGAGACACGACGAAGACCGCGGACCGCGCCGTGCTCTGGATCTTCCTCAGCGCGCCCGAGCTCCACCTCGCGCCCGCCTTCACCGCCGCCGTCGCCGACATGCGCGCCCACGTCCTCAAGAATCCGCGCGCCATCTACGAGAGCCTGCTCTCCCTCCAGCACATGGAAAGCGCCCCCGCCGACGCCCGCAACCTCCTGCGCCTCGCCATCCTCCAGCTCATCATCCCCGGCCTCGGCGGCGAATGGGAAATCCACTCGACGGAAGAAAAAGGTACGGAGATCACCGTGGAATTCTTGCTTGATGTGGCGAAAACGTAAAAAGTCTGTTGCAGTTGCTAGAATGATTCTAAAAGGATGCCGACCGTAACAATCACAGCAGGCTCTCCCTCTGGGAGAGCTGGCGCGCGCAGCGCGACTGAGAGGGTACAAGGGTGCGATTTGTCCCAAACACAAAGAAGTCTCCGAAGCATTACGTTTTAACGCAAACGACTCAATGCTTCGGGGACTTCTTATTTTTGTTTGGCTATCGCACCCTAGTACCCTTTCCACCGCTGACGCGGTCCCCCTTTCCCAAAGGGAAAGGCTGCTGTATTCGTTACGCTCAGCAACAGATACGTATGAGATCGTTCTAGTAACAGTTTTTTATAGGATTGCCAACGCCAGCGCCGCGATCGTGAAGTATGGCCCGTAGGCGAACATCTCGCCGCGTTTCCGGCGCCCTGTCGCGAGGAGCACGAGCGCTGCGAGGCCGCCGAGGACGATGCCGCAGGCGACGACCGTCAGCAGCTGGTCACTGCCGAGCCAGAGGCCGAGTGCCGCGACGAGCTTGATATCGCCACCGCCGATCGCCCCGCGCGTCAGCACCGCAATCGCGAGGAAGACGGCGAAACCGACGGCTGCTGCGAGGATGTGATCAAGGAACGGCCGCCCGAGGAGCGGCAACGAGAGCAGCCCCAGCACGGCAAACGGCACAATCTGCCGGTCGAAGATCACCTGCTGCTCGAAGTCCGTCACCGTGTAGAGCACGAGGAAAAACACGAACGCCAAGAGAAACGCGAGGAACAAGAAATCCTGCAGCCCGCCGCCCGCCGCGCCCGCGAAGCTTGACGCAGAGACGACATCGCGTCCCTCGAGATGCAGTAAAAAACCGCTCGTGAGGATCGACCAGCAAAAGAGCAGGCCGTAGACGCCTGAAAGAATCCCACCGCGCCGCCGCGCCTGCGCCGCCATGCGCTCCGGAAAGCTCAAGACCGACCGCTCCGCCTGATAGCGCAGCTCGATCCACCGCGCGCCCACGATGCCGCCGCCGACTGCCAGCGCGATCGCGCAGAGGATGCCGATGATTTTGAATGCCATGAAATATCACCGTCCTTTTTTTTCATTGTAAGATATTTCTGCATAAAAAAAAAGGGGGAGCGTGCAATTCCAATCGGAACTGCAACGCCTCCCCTTTTTATTTGCCCCGGTGAGCGCGGATCAAGCGAGCTCGATGCGCTCGTTCTGCTGGATGTACGCGTCCTTCACGTTCTGAGCGAGCGTACCGCCCGAGAGGACGAAATCCTTCGCGATCATCGCCGACGCGGCCGTCTGGACCTCATTCTTCGTGAGGCCATCCTTCGGATCGGGGAGCGAATACGTCGCCGTCTTGCTGTCTCCGAGGTCGAAGACAATTTTCAAAACTTTTGCCATGGTTGTTCACCTCCTTTCGCCTTGGATCATTCACTCTACGCCTCCCCCTTTGGGGGAGGTGGCCCCGCAGGGGTCGGAGAGGGTAGCGGCTAATGTAGATTCTCTATCCTTCCTATTTTGTCAAGCCTGAAATCCTTGATTTCAAGCCATTCCTACATGTAAATTCATATTGCAGACAGAGCCTGAGGTGATGAACAGTCGTTGC
>OMWS01000007.1 GCA_900314825.1 uncultured Veillonellaceae bacterium
GAAAGGGACTGGCACAGCGCCGTGACCCAAGGGCGCGAACTCCTGCACGTCTATCGTCGTGCAGGGGAAGAAATCATCGTGTGGTTCAAGGAAAAGCCGAGGACGACCGTCACCACGCGACACGGCATGGGACTGTATCTCTGCTATCTCACATTCAGCAAACGAAAGGACGTGTATCATCATGAGTGATTGGGTGAAGTTCCGTGATTCCGTCGTTGACGCGCTCCGCGTCGATGACGTGACCGAGCAAGTCAAACAGAACGTCACGGCGGCCATCCTCAAGGAAGTGCTGCCAATGATCGAAAACGCCGTTGACGGCTTCACGGCCACGACGAAAGAACAGGCCAAAGACGAAACCGGCTGGTGCAAGCTCCGCGACGGCATCGTCCTGCCGCTCGTCATGGAAGGGCTTGTGTTCGTCGTCAAGACCGTGCTCGAGAAGACCGTTGCGCAAACCGCGTAACAATACCTTTATTTTTCACTCTGGAATCATTCTATCCGTCGGATAGGTCGATTCGATAAATGTTTTCTGTCGCTATGCTTTCTGTACGCGAAAAAGCCCGGCCAAAACGGTCGGGCTTTTTCGTGTCTCACGGCGGCAAAAACATTCTCGGCGGCAAAATGGCGGCAAAACGCACGTTGCACTCTCAAAATCCTTTATTTTTCAGGGTTGCAAAGGACATATGATTTATGATATGATAGCTGACAACTTGTGATGAAGAAGGAAAGTAGCCGCTCGTGCGTCGAAAGAGAGTCCCGTCGGTGGAAAGGGATGATGGCGCGGGCGCGTGAAGTTCCCTTTGGAGCAGCCGGGGGAAGCATATTTTGTTGTAGTCCGGACGTTTTGCCGCGTGAAGGCTTTTTCAAAAGTGATAAATCAGGGTGGTACCGCGAAGATCCGTCTCCGCCCCTGCGATTTCAGCGGGGACGGAGACTTTTTGTATGTCCCCTTTTCAGGAGGTTGTGTTCTCTATGGATGAAAGAATGGAAGAAAAGATTGCAGCGCTGAAGGCGCAAGCGGCCGAATCCGTGAAGCACGTCGCGCAGAATCTCACGGAGCTCGACGAGATCCGCGTGCGGTTCCTCGGCAAGAAAGGCGAATTCACGTCGATCCTCCGGGGCATGGGCGCGCTTGCGAAAGAAGACCGCCCGAAGGTCGGCAAGATCGTCAACGAGGCGAAAGCGCAGATCGAGGCGCTCATCGCCGAGAAGAACGAGGAGCTCAAACAGCGCGCGCTCGCGGACAAGCTCGCGAGCGAGAAGATCGACGTGACGCTGCCGGGCCGCACGCAGCCCATGGGCCATCTCCATCCATTGACGCTGACGCTCGAGCGCATCAAAGATATTTTCTTCCGCATGGGCTTCTCCGTTGAGGAAGGCCCGGAGATCGAGAAGGACTATTTCAATTTCGAGGCGCTGAACCTGCCGAAGGATCATCCGGCACGCGATATGCAGGATTCGTTCTACATCACGGAAGACATCCTCATGCGTTCGCAGACGTCGCCCGTGCAGGCGCGCACGATGCAGAAGAATGAGCCGAACGCGCCGATCCGCATGATCGCGCCGGGCCGCGTCTATCGCCGCGACGAATACGACGCGACGCATTCGCCGATGTTCACGCAGGTCGAGGGCCTCGTCATCGACAAGGGCATCACGATGGCGGATCTCAAAGGCACGCTCGAGCTGTTCTTGCATCAGATTTTCAACGAGGACGTGAAGATTCGCCTGCGTCCGAGCTTCTTCCCCTTCACGGAGCCGTCGGCCGAGGTCGATATCTCGTGCGTCATGTGCCACGGCAAAGGCTGCAAAGTCTGCAAGGGCACGGGCTGGCTCGAAATCCTCGGCGCCGGCATGGTGCATCCGCATGTCCTCGAAATGAGCGGCTACGATCCGAACGTCGTCAGCGGCTTCGCCTTCGGCATGGGCGTCGAGCGCATCGCGATGCTGTCGTACGGCGTCGATGATCTGCGCTTGTTCTATGACAACGACATGCGTTTCCTGCGGCAGTTCTGACAGCTCGTTCTACGCCTCCCCCTTTGGGGGAGGTGCCGAGCGAATGCGAGGCGGCGAGGGGAGCGTATGGACAAATTCTGTATTCCTATCGAAAGGAATGAGAATATCGCTGCGACGTTACCCTCTCCGACCCCTGCGGGGCCACCTCCCCCAGAGGGGAGGCGAAGTTTGAGATAATGAAGGAGAAAATACACTTATGCAAGTTTCAATCGAGTGGCTGAAAGATTACATCGACTTTGATTTATCCCCTGAAGAGCTCGCCGACCGTTTCACGATGGCGGGTGTGCCGGTGGAGAACGTCATCCGCGCGGACGCGGGCTTTGAGCATGTCGTGACGGGGCGCATTGACAAGATCGAGCGCCATCCGGACTCCGACCATCTCTGGGTCTGCCAGATGAATGTCGGGCAGGGGGATTTGATCCAAATTATTACCGGCGCGCAAAACGTGAAGCAGGGCCAGGTCGTGCCGGTCGCCATGGTCGGCGCGCACTTGCCGAATGGCGCACACATCAAGAAGGGCAAGCTGCGTGGCCTGCCGTCGAACGGCATGCTCTGCTCGGCGGGCGAGCTTCATCTCGACACGTCGAACATGACGGAGGAGCAGCTGAACGGCATCTACATCCTGCCGGACGATACGCCGGTCGGCGTGCCGGCGAAGGACGTGCTCGGCAAGAGCGATGTCGTGCTCGAGTTCGAGCTCACGGCGAACCGCGGTGACTGCTTCAGCGTGCTCGGCCTCGTACGCGAAATCGCTGTGCTGACGGGCGGGACGCCGAAGTGGCCGACGATTGCCTGCAAGGAAGATGATGCGGCAAAAGCGGAGGGCCTTGTCAGCGTCGGCATTGACGCGAATGACCTCTGCAGCCGCTTCAGCGCGCGCGTCGTCAAAAACGTCAAGATCGGCCCGTCGCCCGAGTGGATGCAGCACCGTCTCGAAGGCGCCGGCATCCGCGCCATCAACAACGTCGTCGATGTGACGAACTTCGTCATGCTCGAGCTCGGCCAGCCGATGCATGCGTATGATTATGATGAGATCACGGGCCACAAGCTTGTCGCGCGCCGCGCGGTGGCGGGCGAAAACCTCCACACGCTCGACGACACGGCGCGCCTCGCGAAAGGCGACGAGCTCGTCATCGCCGATGCGGAGCATCCGGCCGGCCTCGCGGGCATCATGGGCGGCTATGAGACGGAGATCACGCCGAAGACGACGACGGTCGTCTTCGAGGCTGCGTCGTTCTACGGCCCGAGCATCCGCCGCACGGCGCGTGCCTGCGGCCTGCATTCCGAGGCGTCCGGCCGCTTTGAACGCGGAGTCGACGTCACGCAGACGCCGCGTGCGCTCGACCGCGCCTGCCAGCTCTTGCAGGACATGGGCGCTTGCACCGTCACGCAGGGCATCGTCGATTGCTACCCCGCGCCGAAGACGCCGACGACGATTGATTTCACGATTGCGCAGATCAATGGCCGCCTCGGCACGGAGATTGCTGCGGACACGATGGTGGACATTCTCACGCAGCTCGGTTTCGATATCGAACACAAGGACGGCGATGCGTACGTGGCGACCGTGCCGTCGTGGCGCAACGACTGCTCGCGCATGGACGATCTCTCGGAAGAAATTGCGCGCATTTATGGCTTTGACAATATCGTCAGCACGACGCCGTTCGGCCGCATGATGCAGGGTCATGAGAGCGAGAAGCAGGCGTTCGAGAAGCAGGTCAAGCACATCCTCGCGAGCCTCGGCATGACGGAGGAACTGTCGTTCAGCTTCACGAGCACGGAGCTCTTTGACAAGCTGCGCGTGCCGGAGGATTCCGAGCTCCGCAAGGCAATCCCCATCATGAACCCGCTGACGGATGAAGCGCCACTCGTCCGCACGTGCCTCCTGACGAGCCTCATGGAAAACGCCGTGCGCAATTTCTCGCGCAAGAACATGGACCTCAAGCTCTTCGATGTCGCGCCCGTCTTTTATCCGAAGCAGCTGCCGCTCACGGAACTGCCGGAGGAAAAGCTGAAAGTCGTCGGCCTCATCACGGGCCGCCGCAATGTCGCGTCGTGGAACCAGACGAATGATATGGTCGATTTCTACGACATGAAGGGCATTGTCGAGCAGTTGTTCCAGCGTTTGGGGATTTCGAAGTATACGGTCGAGGCTGGCGAGCACTTCGCGCTGCATCCCGGAAAGACGGCGTTCTTCCAGAAAGGCCGCGACACCGTGGCGGTCGTCGGCGAGCTTCATCCCGAGGCCGCTGCGAACTTTGGCATCAAGCAGAAAGTCTATCTCTTTGAGATGGATCTCGAGACGCTCATGCGCTATGCGAGCAAGAAATTCCATTTCGAGTCGCTGCCGAAATTCCCGAGCATCGAGCGCGACCTCGCGCTGCTCGTGGATAGCGACGTGCAGGCAGCGGACATCGAGCGCGTGATTGCCAAGAACGGCGGCAAGCTTTTCACGGGCGTCACGCTGTTCGATGTCTATACGGGCGACCGCATTGCCGCGGACAAGAAGAGCCTCGCGTTCCGCCTGACGTTCCAGAGCAAAGACCGCACGCTGACGGATGACGAAGCCGACACGGCATTCAAGAACGTTGTCGCTGCCGTGGAAAAATCATTCCACGCTGAGCTCCGCGCCTGAGAGCAGGTGATCGCATGGACATGGAGAAAAAAACGAGCCAGAAGGTGAACGTCGAAATCTTCAGCGAGACGTATCCATTCCGCACGGATGGCGATCCCGCAGAGATCCGGCGGCTCGCGGCGTTCGTCGACGACCACATGAAAAAAGCGGCGCAGGCCATGCGCACGTTTGACACGAAAAAAATTGCCGTGATGGCGGCGATGCAGATGGCGGCCGAGTACGCCGAGCTCAAGAAAGACTATGACGAGCTCGTGCAGCTGCTCGAAGACAAATAAGGAGCCACAGCCATGACACAGTTTGACAAACGAAACCTCACGATGATGATGGATTTCTACGAGATGACCATGGCGAATGGCTATTTCGCGGACGATGACAAGGACACGAAAGTCGCGTTCGATGTCTTTTATAGGAAAAACCCAGACGACGGCGGCTTCGCGATTTTCGCCGGCCTCGAGCAGGTCATCGAATACGTCGAAAACATGCGCTTCTCGGACGAGGACATCGCATATTTCCGCGACCAGCACATGTTTTCCGAGGCGTTCCTCGCGTATCTGAAAGACTTCCATTTCACAGGCGACATTTACGCGCTGCCCGAGGGCACGGTCATGTACCCGGACGAGCCGATCCTCACAGTCGTCGGCTCGCTCATCGACGCGCAGCTCGTCGAGACGGCCATCCTCGCGCAGATCAACCACCAGTCGCTCATCGCGACGAAGTCGCGCCGCATCTGCAAGGCGGCGGGCTCGCGCGCGGTCTCGGACTTCGGTGCGCGCCGCGCGCACAACATGGACGCGGCGACGTATGGCGCCCGCGCCGCTTACATCGGCGGCGTCGTCGGCACGGCGACCGTCTCGGCCGGCCAGATGTTCGGCATCCCCATCAGCGGCACGATGGCGCACAGCTGGGTCATGTTCTATGGCGACGAGTACGAGGCCTTCAAAAAATACGCGCAGACGTATCCCGACGCGACGGTGCTGCTCGTTGACACGTACGACGTCATCCACTCTGGCATCCCGAATGCCATCCGCGTCGCGCATGAAGTCCTCGAGCCCATGGGCAAGCGCCTCGTCGGCATCCGCATCGACTCCGGCGACCTCGCGTACCTCTCGAAGCGCGTGCGCAAGATGCTGGACGCGGCCGGCCTCGAGGACTGCAAGATCGTCGTGTCGAACAGCCTCGACGAGTTCACGGTCTCGTCGCTTTTGCAGCAGGGCGCGTGCATCGACAGTTTCGGCATCGGCGAGCGCCTCATCACGGCGAAGTCCGAGCCGGTCTTCGGCGCCGTCTACAAGCTCGCGGCCGTCGGCGAAAACGGCGACTTCGCGCCGCGCATCAAGGTCTCGGAGAACGTCGAGAAGATCACGAACCCCGGCCTCAAAGACCTCTATCGCGTCTACGACGCGGACGGCCATGCCGTCGCCGATTTGCTTGCACTTTCTGGCGAGCCCATCGACATGAGCGAGCCATTCCGCTACGTCGATCCCGTGAAGCCGTGGAAAAACCGCTCGTTCGAAGGCTGCACGGTCAAAAACCTGCGCCGCCTGTACGTGCAGAACGGTAAACGCGTCGTGGAACTGCCGAAGCTTGATGAAATCCGCGCGTACGTCAAGCAGCAGCTCGACATGGAGATCTGGGAAGAGGAACAGCGCTTCGAGAATCCGCATCGCCATTACCTCGATATGACGCCGGATTACTATGAGATGAAGATGGGACTCCTCTACGAGACCCGCAAACAGCATGGATGAGGTGAGTGCATGGTGACACCAATTACCGGAACAACGCAGAACCTCGGCGTCATGGGCTGGCCCATCGCGCACTCGCTGTCACCCGCGATGCAGAACGCGGCCATCGCGGCGGCGGGCGTTGATGCCGTCTACACGGCGTTCGCCGTCGAGCCGGCCGGCCTCTCGCTTGCCGTTGCCGGCCTGCGCATGCTCCATTTTCGCGGCTGGAATGTCACGATCCCGCACAAGCAGGCCATCATGGACGCGCTCGACGAGATCGACGAGGACGCGGCGGCCATCGGCGCCGTCAACACCGTCGTGAACGACGGCGGGCGGCTGAAAGGCTACAATACGGACGTCGTCGGCTTCCTCGGCGGCCTCTCGGACGCGGGCTTTGACCCGGCGGAAAAGAACGTCGTGCTCCTCGGGGCCGGCGGCGCGGCGCGCGCCGTGCTCTGGGGCCTTATGAAAGCGCACGCCATGCGCGTGACGCTCGGCGTGCGCCATCCGGAGAAGGCGGAAGCGCTCATCGAAAGCTTCGCCGCGCGCGCGAGCCTGCTCGGCACGAAGCTTGCGGCCTGCCATTGGGAGACGGAGACGTTCCGCGGCGCGTTCTCGCACGCCGACCTCGTCGTCAACGTCACGCCGCTCGGCATGACGCCGCACGTCGAGGACAAGCCGCCGATTGATTGGCGCGACGCGAAGCCCGACGCCTTTGCCTACGACATCATCTACACGCCGGAAGAGACGCGCTTTCTCCATGAGGCGAAAGCGCTTGGCCACAAGACGCTGAACGGCGAAGACATGCTCGTGCTGCAAGGCGCGGCGGCCTTCGAGCTCTGGTTCGGCCAGCAGGCTGACACGGCCGTCATGAAAGAGGTGCTGCGCGAGCAGCTCGCAGGGACGAACTTGAGCGGTCGTGTGCAGGATTGAAACTTGGATGGAGACCAATGTCATTAAGCTAGGAAAATAGTGAAGCGCATGAGCCCCAAGCCTCCCACTCTGGGGGAGGTGCCGAGCGCATGCGAGGCGGATAAGCAGGCGCACGGCGCTTTAGCGCCGATGCGGTCGCTTATGCCGCTTGCGGCGGAGGGTCACGCCGTTCCTTGATTCACGATTCTATTGAAAGGATAGAGAATCTAGTAACGCCGCTACCCTCTCCGACCCCTGCGGGGCCACCTCCCCCAAGGGGGGAGGCTTAAGTTGCACGGAAAACAATAGAAAACAGGAACTTTTCACTAGAAAAGGACACGCGGGAGGCGCTGAAACAGCGCCTCCTTAATGAGGACTTCCAGACCATCGGAAGCCTTGCCGAGCCAAAATACGGCTTCGACAAAGAGACGCACGAAGCGTACATCAAGACGACGGAAGGCCGCTTCCGCAACCCGCATCTCTCCGATGCCGTGACGCGCGTCGCCCGCGGCCCGGTGCGCAAGCTCGGCGCGAAAGACCGCCTCGTCAGCCCGGCCGAGCAGCTCATCGAGCGCGGCTACGAGCCGAAAGCCCTCGCCCGCGTCATCGCCGCCGCGCTCCACTTTGATTTCGATGGCGACAAGGAAGCCGTCGAGGTGCAGTCCTACATCAAAGAGCACGGCATGGAAGACGCCATCTGCCACTTCACCGGCACGGAGAAGGGCGGCAAGCTCTACACGCTCATTGAAGAAGCATTGAAAGCATAAAGAGCCCTCCCCAGAGGGGCTGTGCAGACCGCGATCATTCGCAGCTGCATGGCCCCTCGTTTGTGTTGCGATGAGGGTAAACCGTTCTTTTTACGGTTGCAGAAGCCGACGATTTTCGTTAAAATAAGAGCAAAAAGGAGGGAGCTAGAATGGAACAACAGGATAGAGCAAAGGATATGCTCCCGTATGATGTCACAGAAATACGCAAGAGGGTTGCGCCAATCGCAGCGCGGTACAAGTTGAAAGCTGTTGATCTCTTTGGTTCGTATGCAAGAGGTGAAGCCACGGCGGAAAGTGATATCGATCTCTTGATTGACACGGAAGGCTCTGGCCTCGATACGCTCTTCAAGCTTGGCAGCCTCTATGCAGCGCTCGAAGCTGCATTCGCTTGCTCGATTGACGTGGTGACCGTGGCGTCGCTGAACCAACCCGTCCGCCACGCATCGCAAGAAATTCTGCGTGATCAAATCTGGAAAGAGAGAGTGGACTTGTATGCAGCTGCTTGATCAGCATCGTCTGGGACATATCATCGAGTATTGCAAGCGCATCCAGGCGACGATCACGCGCTTTGGCAATTCCTATGAAGCCTTTTCTGCCGATGAAGATGATCAGCAATCCATTGCGTTCAGCATCTTGCAGATTGGCGAATTGGTGGCAGGATTGTCGGAGAATTATAAGGAAAGAACGAACGGCGAAATGCCTTGGCAGGCCATCAAGGCGATGTGAAACATCGTGGCGCATGGATATGGGAATATCGAACTGGCTGTCGTCTGGCGCACGGCGTTAGAAGATATTCCTGGTTTGCAAGCGTTTTGTGAAAAAGAGCTGCGCGATTAAAAGGATAAACCAGCGACGATTTTTGAGAAGATTGTTTTTTTGACTTTTTTCAAAAAGCCCCTTGACATTTTGACGAATACAGGCTACTATAGACAACGTAAGTTAGCACTCAAACGTAGTGAGTGCTAACAGAACATCGCAAACTCTTGTTAGGAGGAAGATATATCATGATCAAGCCATTGGGCGAAAGAGTTGTCATTGAAGTTTCCGAGAACGACGTCAAGACCGCGAGCGGCATCGTGCTGCCGGACACGGCGAAAGAGAAGCCGCAGAAGGGCACGGTCGTCGCTGTCGGTTCCGGCAAGCTCCTCGAGAACGGCGAGCGCGCCGCGATGGAAGTGAAGCCCGGCGACAACATCATCTTCTCCAAATATTCGGGCACGGAAGTCAAAGTCGATGACAAGGAATACCTCGTCGTCCGCGAGTCCGATATCCTCGCTGTTCTTTGATTTTTTAAATCACACAGCGAACATACGATACAGCATTTTTCGGAGGTAATATAAAATGGCAAAACAGATGCTTTTTGAAGAAGAAGCACGCCGTGCGCTCGGCCGCGGTGTTGACGCGCTTGCAAACGCCGTGAAAGTCACGCTCGGCCCTAAGGGACGCAACGTCGTCCTCGACAAGAAGTACGGCGCGCCGACGATCACGAACGATGGCGTCACGATCGCGCGCGACATCGAGCTCGAAGATCCGTTCGAGAACATGGGCGCACAGCTCGTCAAAGAAGTCGCAACGAAGACGAACGACATCGCCGGCGACGGCACGACGACGGCAACGCTGCTCGCGCAGGCCATGATCCACGAGGGCATGCGCAACGTCGTCGCGGGCGCAAACCCGATGATCATCAAGAAGGGCATCAACAAGGCTGTCGACGCGCTCGTCAAAGAGATCGAGACGAAGTCGAAGAAGGTCGAAGGCCAGGCCGACATCGCGCAGGTCGCGACGATTTCCTCCGCCGACGAAGAGACGGGCAAGCTCATCGCCGAGGCCATGGAAAAAGTCGGCAAGGACGGCGTCATCACGGTCGAAGAGTCCAAGACGATGAAAACGAACCTCTCTGTCAAGGAAGGCATGCAGTTCGACCGCGGCTACATCTCCCCGTATCTCGTCACGGACACGGACAAGATGGAAGCGTCGCTCGACGATCCACTGCTCCTCATCACGGACCGCAAAATCTCCGCGATCAACGACATCCTGCCGATCCTCGAGCAGGTCGTGAAATCCGGCAAGCAGCTCGCCATCATCGCCGAGGACGTCGACGGTGAAGCGCTGACGACGCTCGTCGTCAACAAGCTGCGCGGCACGTTCAAGTGCCTCGCCGTCAAAGCTCCGGGCTTTGGCGACCGCCGCAAGGCCATGCTCCAGGATATCGCCATCCTGACGGGCGGCCAGGTCATCAGCGAGGAACTCGGCCGCAAGCTCGACAGCGTCACGCTCGAAGACCTCGGCACGGCGCACAAGATCGTCTCCACGAAAGACGAGACGACAATCATCGGCGGCAAGGGCGACAAAGCGGCCATCGAAGAGCGTGTTGCCCAGATCAAGCAGCAGATCAGCAAGACGACGTCCGACTTCGACAAAGAGAAGCTCCAGGAGCGCCTCGCGAAACTCTCCGGCGGCGTGGCCGTCATCGAGATCGGCGCGGCGACGGAAGTCGAGATGAAAGACAAGAAGTATCGCATCGAAGATGCGCTGAACGCGACGCGCGCGGCCGTCGAGGAAGGCATCGTCGCCGGCGGCGGCACGACGTACGTCGACATCCAGCCGGTGCTCGACAAGATCGAGGCCACGGGTGACGAGAAGGTCGGCGTCGACATCGTCCGCCGCGCCATTGAAGAGCCGGTCCGCCAGATTGCGAACAACGCAGGCCTCGAAGGCTCCGTCGTCGTCGAGAACGTCAAGAAGGCCGGCACGGGCTTCGGCTTCAACGCGCTGACGAACGAATACGTCGACATGATCAAGGCCGGCATCGTGGATCCTGCGAAAGTCACGCGTTCCGCGCTCCAGAACGCAGCCTCCATCGCCTCCATGGTCCTCACGACCGAGACGCTCGTCGCCGACAAGCCGGAAGAGCACCCGGCCGCCCCGGCAGCCCCGGCCGGCGGGATGCCGGGCATGATGTAACAAGTGCCGAAACCATAGCATTCATGCGGGCTTACGGACTCGCATGGAGCAAAATGGTCATAATTTGGTCATCATCGCGTCGAGTTTTGGAAAATCTCGGCGCAAAAGGAAAGAGCATCGCTTTTGGCGGTGCTCGTTTTTTCATGCCTTTTTCGCGTCCTGCATGAGGCGGTTGAACATGACGCAGGCTTCTTTCTTGCGCGTCTTCGTCACGTGGAGATAGACGCGCTTTGTCGTCTCGTCGTCGAGCTGGCCGATTATGAAGGCGAGGGAAAGAACATCCTCGTGCAAGACGTCAAGTGGAGATGTCCCGACTGCGGCTTCTCGTTCACCGAGACGCAGATGAAACGAGCGAAAAAAGCATACGTGGCAGGAATCCGCTCCGTCCCTGTCGAATATCCCCGCAAAGAAGGTGACGGCGATGACGAAGGAGCAGAAGGCTGCGAGGGAGTTTGCGGAGAAGTGGAAAGGTCATGGCGCGGAGAAGCAGGAGAGCCAGCTCTTTTGGCTGGAGCTCCTAGAAAAAGTCCTCGGCGCACAGCATCCGACGGATTTTGTTCGTTTCGAGGAAAAGGTGAAGCTGTCGAATACGAGCTTCATCGACATCATGGTGCCGGCGACGCATACGATGATCGAGCAGAAGAGCATCGGCAAAGAGCTCGGCGAGCCCATCAAGCAATCGGACGGGACTTGGCTCACGCCATTCCAGCAGGCGAAGCGGTATGCGATCGAGCTGCCGTACTCGGACCGTCCGCGCTGGATCGTGATCTGCAATTTCCGCCAGTTCGACATCTACGACATGCAGCGGCCGAACGATCCGCCGACGCGCGTGGAGCTCGCGAATCTCGAAAAAGATTGGACGTGCCTGCGTTTCATCACGGACGTGGCGAGCACGCGGGTGCAGAAGGAGATGGAGCTTTCGCGGGCGGCGGGCGAACTCGTGGGCAAAATCTACGACGCGCTCTTGCCGTGCTACGGCGCGCATCCGACGGACGCGGATTACCAGGACCTCAATAAACTCATCGTGCGGCTCGTGTTCTGCTTTTACGCGGAGGACGCGGGGCTCTTCGGGCGGCACGACCAGTTCCATGACTACATGGCGTCGTACGCGCCGATGCATTTCAGCGAAGGGCTCGGGCGGCTCTTTTCCGTGCTGGACAAAAAGCAGGAGGAGCGCCCGCGCTTTTTGGAGCCGAACCTGCGCGCGTTCCCGTACGTGAATGGCAGTCTTTTCACGGAGGAGCTTGCGATCCCGCCGATGGACGAAACGGTGCGGCGGCTGATCCTCGAGGAGGGCTGCGGCTTTGACTGGAGCAAAATCAGCCCGACGATCTTCGGCGCGATCTTCGAGAGCACGCTGAATCCCGCGACGCGGCGGCAGGGCGGCATGCACTACACGAGCATCGAGAATATCCACAAAGTCATCGACCCGCTGTTCCTCGACGCGTACCGCGCGCAGTATCAAGCGGCGATGCAGAATCAAGAGCTCGCCGTGCGGCGGCGGAAGCTCCGCCATTTGCAGCAGGAGCTCGGGCGCGGCCGGTATTTCGACCGAATAACCATGACTATGATGCGTTCTACAGCCCGCGAAAGCACAGACTTCGCGGGCTTTTCTAAAAAGGCTGAAGTTCGCCGAGAGCTTTCGGCTTGAAAACCAAAATTCCGTCGCAGCGGCATGAGCCCAACCCGATAACGATGGCACGGCAATCGTTATCGGGTTGGGCTTTATCGTTATGGGGTTCTCCTTCCTCGATGGATTGGCAACGGGCATCCTTTGAGACTTGACTTTTCGCGGGTTCAGAGCCACCATCAGACGAACGGAGGTGAGGGCGATGAACCTTGAAAAAGAAGTCGATTACCGGCTGACACGCTGGCTGCTTTCCAACCTGTATCATTCTCATCGCATCAACAAACGGACATTTTTGCGGCTGCAGAAGAATCTGCTCAAGGAGGCGCAGCCGCCATTTGCATCCATTGAGGTTATCGGGGGAGGTGAGCCGCATGGAGCCGACCATCACGAAAATCGTAAAGCCGATTCTGCCGAAACGTGAGGATAGCATGCCGTGCTTGCGGCGCGTTGCCGTTTATGCGCGTGTTTCGACCGACCACGAGGAGCAGAAGACGAGCCTTGAAGCGCAGAAGATGTATTTGTCGCGGATGGTGGAATTGAAGGGCGGCTGGGAATTGGCCGGTGTTTATGCCGATGACGGCATTACGGGAACATCGTGGAAGAAGCGTGCGAGTTTCCAGCGGATGATGAAAGACTGCGAAGCGGGGAAGATTGACTTGGTCATCACGAAGAGCGTCAGCCGGTTTGCCCGCAACACGGTGGATTCCATCAAGGCCGTGCGGAAACTGCAATCTCTGGGCGTGGTCGTTTACTTCGAGAAAGAGAACATCTGGACGAACGACAGCAAGGGCGAGTTTGTGCTGACGCTGATGTCTTCGCTGGCGCAAGAGGAGAGCCGGAGCATTTCGGAAAATACGAAGTGGGGAATGAGGAAGCGTTTTGCAGATGGATTTTATTCCGTTCCCTACCGTCGGTTCCTCGGTTACGATCAGGCGGGCAGGTGCTCGATGGTCGTGAATCGGAAAGAGGCCGTCACCGTCCGATGGATATACAAATGGTTCTTGCAGGGGCTTACCGCGCATTCGATTGCCGGCAAGCTGACGAAGCAAGCCGTCAAGACGCCGGGCGGATGCGATGTGTGGTCTGCATCGTCGGTGCGGAGCATCCTGACGAATGAAAAGTACAAGGGCGATGCGCTCCTGCAAAAACGATTCTTTCTGGATTTCTTGTCGAAGAAACCCTGCAAGAACGAAGGGCAGCTCCCGCGCTATTATGTGACGGACGGGCATGAAGCCATCATTGCGCCGGAGGTGTTCGATTATGTGCAGGTGCAGATGGAAGAGCGCAAGAAAAGGAGCAGCCGCTATTCTGGAGGAAGCATTTTTGCCAGCAAATTCGTGTGCTCCCATTGCGGCGCTCCTTATTTTCCGAAGCCGGAGCATTCGACGGACAAGTATCACAAGACAACGTGGATGTGCAGCCGGCGCTTTCGGAAGAAAACTTCATCTGCCATCTGCGGCATCCGCAACACGCGCATCCCGGCAACCGCAGTCAGGCAAGTCTTCGCCGCCATCGCGCAGGCCGCGCTCACGACACACCCTGCCGCAATGAAGGTGTGCCGACAGATTTTGGAGGAACTTGATCTGGATGATGTCGCGGAATCCTTGGGTGCAGATTCTTCCAACGAGGATTGTGAAGACTTGGCGCTCATCATTCATCGTATCGTTGTCTTTCCGGACGGCCATGTCGAAGCGGAGCTCATTTCGGGAGAAACGGTCTCTGTCGATTTGGTAGCAAGCGGCCTTCCCGTGACAACGGGGGACAAGTTGATGAAGCCGAAGAAGAAGAGGATCAAGAAAGGCCGCTGCCTGCAATGCGGGAAGCGGCTGCAGCAAGCCGAGGGCCGGAAGAAAAAGAAGTTTTGCTCGGACGCCTGACGCAACAAATGGTGGAACAGCCATCTCGACCGGGTGAACCGCAAAGCGTGGCATGAGGTGACGTGCCAGCATTGCGGGAAGACGTTCAAGGCGTACGGAAACCAAGAGCGGAAATATTGCGGCGTGGAATGCTATCGGGCGGCGCGGAAGCGGGGGAAGTAGCGGGTGTGGAGCCATTGGACATGACAAATCCATGCGGAAATTATGCAAGGCAGGAAAACGGAGACTTGCTGTCGAAATAAAAGCACAAATGACACAAATTCGAAAGCGTGTTGTGATGGCCGGCGAGGCCTATGTACATTACCGCTTTCGAATAGCTTTGGACGCTTGGAAGACTTGGCTTTGGCCGACGCACGGAAAGGGAGATGTCAATGTCGCGTTCCATCAAAGATTATATCGAAGACAGGTTGGGAGAAGAGCTCGCGCAGATTGCAAGTGATTTTGTCGATGAACACACAGACCTGCTGGAAGAAAAAATGCGACAGCTCCATGTGTTAGGGGAGTATGAGATTGATGAAACGGTCATCGCTGCGGTTTTCCCGAAGCGTAAGGAGAATTGCAGGTTGTTCCTTGATATCGGCCTGAAGACGGTTGTCATTCTGCATGAGGGTGACTACCATTATGACGAAGAGGAATCCGTCGAAATTTGGTGCTCGGTCAAGGGCGAAGGAGATTTGTCGAAAGGGCTGGAGGATTTCGTGGTATCTTCGGTCGGGGAGTATCGCAACCGTTCAAAGGAGCTAGGTGTCCTGTCCGATGCCCTCGTTCCTGTATGGGGCTCGGAAAAATTTGATTATGATGCAGAGGCGGAGCGCTTCCTGCAGAAATATTATCCAGAAGCATTGGAAGAGCCGATGCTTCTGGATCCCGACCAGTTGGTCAAGCGCATGGGGCTGACAAAACTCACGCATCACATTTCGCGGGATTGCTCTGTGTTCGGACAAATCTATTTTGAAGATGTCGACGATGCTGCCATCTGCAGGGATGATTACGAGCCGGACATTCTGGCTGTGCAAGCGGGGACAATCATCGTCGATCCAGATGTCTTTTTCTTGCGGAACCTTGGGGCGCAAAATAACACCGTCGTGCATGAATGCGTCCATTGGGAATACCATCGGAATGCGGTCGAACTGGAACGGCAGTTTGATACGAAAATCAAGAACATCGACTGCTGTGTTGTCGGCGGTATCCGCGGCCACGAAAAATGGTCAAATTCTGATATCGTGGAGTATCAAGCGAACCGGCTGGCTCCGTGCATCCAGATGCCAAGTAAAACTTTCATGGCAAAGGCGGAAGAAATCATTCATGCGTACGGGGAATCTTTCGGGACGGAGGATTCCATCGAGGTCATGGAAGATGTGATTGCAGACCTGGCCGAATTTTTCGGAGTTTCCAAAATGGCGGCGAAGATTCGCTTGTGCCAACTGGGGGTTGAAGAAGCACGAGGGACGTTCATTTGGTTGGATGAGCATTATGTACCAGCACATTCATGGAAGAAGGGGTTCTTGGAAAACAAGCAGACTTTTTCGATTGACAGCAAAAACTTGGCGCTGTTGTTCGCTCGGAAGCTGGATTTCCGAAAAGGTGAAGAAATTTGGAATTTCGTGTATGTTGAATCACATCTTGTCTTGAATATTCCGCGCTTTGTAGACACTTCGTCAGCTGGCAATCCGATGCTGACCGATTACGCACGAAAGCATATGGACGAATGTGCTGTTGTGTTTGACATGGAGCTCGAGGGCGGTAAAGTCGGCGAGTATCAGTCGATGTGCTTTTTGAACCGTGGGGAAAATAATGGCATCGTCCTCGATTTCAATTATGGCAGCGGACTGAAAAAAGGAGCGCCGACTGGCGAAGAAGTCAAAGCGATGCTGATGAAATCGATGCGCTTTCTTGCAGAATCTCCCCATGATTTTACCGGGCTCATGACTGCCGTGCGGAAACGCAGAAAAATGACTGTCGATGAAATTGCCGAAGAAACCTATATGAGCGAGAAAACCGTTCGGCGCATCTTTCGTGGGGAAACGCACGATATCAAGAAACTGACGATGATTCTCTTGTCGATGCAAACACCTTCACCGGTGAGCCAAGAGATTATGCGGCTCGGCGGATATGCCTTTCCGTTTACGGCAACCGATTTTGAAATACCGTTTTATCAAATGCTGCTTGCAAATTACTGGGGGCACACAATGGAAGACATCATCGCGTTTATGCGTCAAGCGGGAATCAATCTTAATGGAAATTAAATAAATGAAAGCGGTCAGATTTTGACCGTTTTTCGATGGATGCAGTAGGCGTACACGCCGCAAAAGCGTGTGCGTCTTTTTTTATGCCTTGAATTCTGGGGCTTGAGAGGTGGTCAAAACAAGTCCAACATGGGCGGACACCTTTCAGCTATGATAGGAGTCAAGCGATGGAAACCGAATGAGCTGCAAAAAAACAAGAATTTGAAAAGCTGTTTTTCGCGTACCATCAAATTGTCGGGAGCGGACGTGAAACGCTCGCAGGCCGCGGATGCCTTGCCCAGGTACCCTTGAGGGCAATCGTTCATAGCGGATGCGGACTGCAACAAGTGAATACAAGACAACCAGCAGGTGAACGAGCTGGCGCAGCCGAGACGGAGGTCTTGATCTCTGCCTTGGAGGATTTTCTGCGCCTTGCGCCACCGCTGGCTCTTTTGGCAAAACCTCCGTCTCGCACCATTTCAGCGGTGCGGCGGAGGTTTTTTCCATGCCAAGCAAAGAGTGTTTCATTCCCATGTTCGTCACGGAGGAGCTCGTCACGAGCTGGGGACTGGACAGGAGCCAGTTGACGTGGATGCCGGTCGGCAGGGATCGTCATTTGGTGCTCAAGGTGCCGGCAACTGAAGAACAGTACAAAGCGTATATGCGCCCCGTGTGGCGCGAGGAGAAGCGCGAGCACAGGAAGCCGCTCTACGAGGATTCGACGGAGGAACAGCAGGAAGCAGTCGGAAACGAGCCCGAGGATGAAGATGCCGATGTGGAAGCGTTCGTTGAAAAAACGGAGTTGCTGCTGGAGCTCCGTCGGCTGATTGCCGAATTGGACGAGATTGACCGCATGATCGTTGAGCGGTACTACTTCCGCAGGGAATCGGAGGATGCGATTGCGCGGGCGGTGGGCGTGAGCCAGAAGACGGTCAACAAGCACAAGCACAAAGTCCTCGGTTGGCTCCGCGAGCGGCTCAAAGATTTTTATTGAAAAAATTTCGATTCGGGGTACTGAAACGGACAGCTGATGTCCGTTGTTAGGTGAAAGGGCAAGAGAAGCCCTTCGGAAAGGAGGTACCTGCTCATGGCAGGGAAAGAAATGAGCCAGCGCTGCCAGGTGGCCATCGACAAGGAATTGTCGATGGCGATTCGCAGAGCCAGCATGCTCATCGAGAAGATTACGCGACACATCGAAGCGCAGGGAGCGGAGAGGAAAGGAGACACACCGTATGGACAAGGCAAAACGGGTCGCGGATGACCTGCGCAAATGCGCGGACATCTTGCACGGCCTAGCGGATTTGCTGACGGAAGATGCGGACGCATCGACCGCCAAGCCGGAGAAGCCAGCGGAAACGTTGGCAGAAAAGACGGAAGCGCAACCCGCAAAGGAAACGCCGGTCACGCTCGAAGCCGTCCGCGCCGTCGCGGCGAAGATCGCGCGGGCGGGCGGCACGGAGCAGGTGAAAGCGCTCATCGAGCAGCACGGCGCGGACAAGCTCTCGGCGGTGCCACCCGCAGAGTACGGAGCACTGCTGAAAGAACTGGAGGGCATCGGCGATGGCACGTAAACACGCATCCCTCTCGCCGTCCGCGAGCGCTCGCTGGATTGCCTGCCCGCCCTCGGCGCGGCTGGCCGAAAGCTACGAGAACAAATCGAGCTCCTACGCCGAGGAAGGCACGAGCGCCCACGCGCTCTGCGCCTACAAGCTGGAGCACGCGCTCGGGCGCAGGGCGCGCGACCCGACGGAAGACCTCACGTTTTACGACGAGGAAATGGAGACGTGCGCAGAGGACTATGCCGCGTACGTGCTCCAGCTGGTTGAAGAAGCGAAAGCGACCTGCCGCGACCCGCTCGTGCTCGTCGAGGAGCGTCTCGACTACAGCCGCGCCTGCGGCGTGCCGGATTCATTCGGCACAGGCGATTGCGTCATCGTCGCGGACGGGCGGCTGACGATCGTTGATTTCAAATATGGCAAGGGCATCCCCGTCGACGCGACACACAACACGCAGCTCATGTGTTACGCGCTCGGAGCGCTCGATGCGTTCGATGGCATTTACACCATCGACAACGTCCGCCTCGTCATCTACCAGCCGCGTCTCGAGAACATTAGTACCGACGAGTTCCCGAAAGCCGAGCTCATCGCCTGGGGCAGGGATGTCCTCGCGCCCCGCGCCAAGCAAGCGTATGCCGGCGAGGGCGAATTCCAAGCCGGCGACCATTGCCGCTTTTGCCCGGCGAAAGCCGACTGCCGCAAACGTGCCGAGTACAATCTGGAGCTTGCGAAGTACGACTTCGCCATGCCCGCGACGCTCGAAGATGACGAGATTGCGGCGCTCCTGCCGCGTCTCGATGACTTCATCGCATGGGCGAACGACATCAAAGCATTCGCCCTGCAGAAAGCGCTCGACGGCACGCATTTTGACGGTTACAAGATTGTGGCCGGCCGCTCCGTGCGGAAATACACGGACGAAGCCGCCGTCGCAAAAGCCGTGCAGGCCGCGGGCTTCGACCCGTACGAGCGGAAGCTCCTCGGCATCACCGCCATGGGCAAATTGCTCGGAAAGAAACGCATGGAAGACCTCCTCGGAGGCCTCATGATAAAGCCGCCCGGCAAGCCGACGCTCGTCCCCGATTCGGACAAGCGCCGTGCCATCGACGTGGCAGCAGAAGATTTCAAACGTTGAGTTAAAGGAGAAAAATCATGTCAGTCAATACCAAAGTGATTACCGGTGTCAACACGCGCTGGAGCTATGTCAGCGTCTTCCAGCCCAAGAGCATCAACGGCAGCACGCCGAAGTATTCGGTGAGCCTCATCATCCCGAAGGACGATAAGAAGACGCTCGCGGCCATCAATGCCGCCATCAAGGCCGCGTACGACGAGGGCGCGGGCAAGCTCAAAGGCAGCTCCCGCTCCGTCCCCGCGCTCTCCGCGCTCAAGACGCCGCTGCGCGACGGCGATGCCGAGCGCCCGGACGATCCCGCCTACGCCGGCAGCTACTTCATCAACGCGAACAGCACCCAGAAGCCGGGCATCGTCGACGGCAAGCTCCAGCACATCATCGACCCGGAAGAAGTCTACAGCGGCGTCTACGGCCGCGCGTCCATCTCGTTCTATGCTTACAACACGAACGGAAATCGCGGCATCGCCTGCTGGCTCAACAACCTCCAGAAGCTCAAGGACGGCGAGCCGCTCGGCGGTCATGCGCGTGCCGAAGCTGATTTCGCGGCAACGGACGAAGATTTCCTGAACTAAGCAACCAATCACACCTCACAAGGGCGGCGGAGCGATCCGCTGCCTATTTTGCGTAGGAGGACGCGATGAAAAAACTATCCATCGACATCGAAACCTATAGCGATGTTGACCTCACAAAGACCGGCGTGTATCGCTACGTCGAATCGCCGGCATTCGAGATTCTGCTCTTCGGCGTAAGTGTCGACGGCGGGCCGGTGCGCGTCTACGACCTCGCGTGTGGCGAGTGCCTGCCGGACGAAATCGTGAACGCGCTCGTCAACGATACCGTGCTCAAATGGGCGTACAACGCGAGCTTCGAGCGCATCTGTATCTCACGTTGGATTCGCAAAGCGCATCCAGCGGCATTCCGTCACTACGCCCCGCTCGGCGATGCCGTTGGGGATTACCTCAATCCTGCCAGCTGGCGCTGCTCCCGCATCTGGGGTGCGACGCTCGGGCTGCCGCTCTCGCTGAAAGGCATCGGCGCGGTGCTGAATCTTGACGAACAGAAAATGACGGAAGGCGCGGCGCTCATCCGTTATTTCTGTATGCCATGCAAGCCGACGAAAGCGAACGGCATGCGGACACGAAACTTGCCGTGGCAGTCGCAGGAGAAATGGGCACTATTCAAGACATACAACCAGCGCGACGTCGAAGTCGAACAGGCCATCCAACAGAAACTCGCAAAATTCCCTGTCCCCGACGCTATCTGGAAAGAATATGCGCTCGACCAGCAAATCAACGACCGTGGCATCCAGATTGACCGCACGCTCGTGAAGCAAGCCATCGCCCTCGACGAACGTGCGCGAGCGGCGCTGATGGGACGCATGAAGTCCATCACGCACCTCGAAAATCCCAACTCCGTCGCGCAGATGAAAGAATGGCTTGCCGCGCAGAACGCACCGATGGAGAGCCTCGGCAAGAAGGAAGTCGAGCAGGCAATTCTGACCGCGAAAGAGCCGGTCAAGACCATCCTCGGCCTGCGGCTGCAAGCGGCGAAATCCTCCGTCAAGAAATACCAAGCGATGGCGGCGGCGGTCTGTGCCGACGGCCGGGCGCGGGGAATGTTCCAGTTCTACGGCGCGACGCGCACGGGCCGCTGGAGTGGTCGTATTATTCAATTGCAGAATCTCCGGCGCAATAGTCTCCCCGACCTCGCAGAAGCGCGGGCGCTCGTCCGTGACGGGAACTTTGACGCGCTCGAACTGCTCTACGACTCCGTCCCCGAAGTGCTCTCCCAGCTCGTCCGCACGGCGTTCGTGCCGCGCCACGGCTGCAAATTCATCGTCGCGGATTTTTCTGCGATTGAAGCTCGCGTGCTCTCGTATCTTGCAGGTGAAAGCTGGCGCATGAAAGTCTTCGCGGAGAACGGGGACATCTACTGCGCAGCGGCATTCCGCATGTTCGGCGTGCCGGTCGTGAAGCACGGCGTGAACGGCGAGCTGCGGCAGAAAGGCAAGATCGCGGAACTAGCCCTCGGCTACGGCGGCTCGGTCGGGGCGCTCAAAGCGATGGGCGCTTTGGATATGGGGCTTCAGGAATCCGAACTCCAGCCGCTCGTCGACGCTTGGCGCGAAGCGAATCCAAACATCGTCGCGTTCTGGTGGGCGGTCGATCGCGCCGTCAAGCAGGCCGTGAAAGAACGCCTCACGAGCTCGCTCGGCAGTCTGCGGTTCGCCTATCGCAGTGGCTTCCTGTTCATCACGCTCCCGAGCGGGCGCAAGCTCGCCTACGCGAAGCCGCAGATGGGAACGAACCGTTTCGGCGGCGAATCTGTGACATACGAGGGCATTGGTCTCACGAAAAAGTGGGAACGCCTCGAAAGCTACGGCCCGAAATTCGTCGAGAACATCGTCCAGGCCACGAGCCGCGACATCCTCATGTGCGCCATGCAGACGTTGCGCCGCGAGTGGATCTGCGCCCACGTCCACGACGAGCTCATCATCGAGTGCGAGAAGACCGCAAGCGTCGCTGACATTTGCGAGAAGATGGGTCGCACGCCGCCTTGGATGCCGGGGCTGCTGCTTCGCGCCGACGGCTACGAGTGCCCGTTTTATCAAAAAGATTGACCAGCGTGTCCCATTTCACCTCCTGCCACGGCTATATGGTAGGAGGTGATTTTTTTGTAGCAATTTTTTTCGTGCGGGGTACTGAAACGCCGTGCTCATGTCCGTTTCCCTATAGAAAGGGCAATGTTTACTGGTCAATGGAAAGGAGAACGCAAGATGTTCTATGCCAAGGAAAAGCTCGGCGAGAGCGCGGAGCTCGCGGTCGAGCTCACGGAAGAGAACGTGTACTGCAAATGCCCCGTGTGCGGGCGGGAGGTGCCGGTCGACCTCGCGGCGGTGTTCGCGGACGGCGAAGGCGACCTCGTGAGCACGGCGGTGCTCTGTGCGCACTGCACGGCGGAGGTCATGGGAGGGAAAACAGATGAAGTATAACGACGAGGGCTATCTCGATCTCACGCCTTACGAGGCGCTGAAGAACGTGGAGGCGGCGCAGCGCAGGTATCGCCCGCTGGTGTATATCTGTTCGCCCTATGCGGGGGACACGGAGAAACACACGGCGGCAGCGGTGCGTTTCTGCCGGTTCGCGTTCAAGGCCGGCTGCATCCCGATTGCGCCGCATATCTACTTTCCGCAGTTCGTGGACGAAGCGACGGAGCGGGGCGATGCGCTGTTCATGGGGAATGTGCTGCTCACGAAGTGCATGGAGCTCTGGGTGTTCGGGGACGAGATTTCGAGCGGTATGGAAATGGAAATCGCATACGCGAAGCGGAAGGGCAAGCCTGTCCGCTATTTCGATACGAATTGCACGGAGGTGTTCCCATGAAGATGACGCTATACACGGCGAATTGCACGGGGCAGGAAACGAACTGCTACTATCCCGACGAGCGCGTGATTGAGAGTCCGGAGGACTTGATGGCGGCGGTGCGCATGGACCACGTCGGCGCGGCGTACAAAGACCACTACCGCAGCAAGCAGAATTTCCTCTGGTCGGACGTGGCCGTCCTGGACGTGGACAATGACGGCTCGGACGATGCAGCGGACTGGATGACCGAGGAGCGCTTGAAAGAAACGTTCGAGGGCATCACTTTCGCCGCCGTTTCGTCGCGCAACCACATGAAAGAAAAGAATGGTCGCGCCGCCCGCCCCAAGTATCATGTGCTGTTCCCGATTCGCCGCATGGAGGACAAGGCGGCGTATGAGGGGCTCAAGAAAGACATTCATCGGCTGTTTCCGTTCTTCGACGGCAATGCGCTTGATGCCGCTCGTTTCCTCTATGGCAGCGAGGCCGCATCGGTGATTTGGCAGGAGGGCGAAACGACCATCGATGCGTTTGTCGCGTTCCAGAAAGAGCGCCCGGCTATCCCGCAGGGGCAGCGCAACACGACACTTTCGCATTTCGCCGGGCGCATCGTGAAGCGCTATGGCGTGACGGAGCGGGCGCATGCGGCGTTCCTCGAAGAAGCGGAAAAATGCGACCCGCCGCTTGAGGATGCCGAGCTTGAAACCATTTGGAAGAGCGCCGTCCGCTTCGGGAAAAAGGTGGCTGCAGAGCCGGGCTATGTTGCGCCCGAGGAATATGAAGCGGCAAATGCGCTCATTCCCGATGATTTTTCAGACGTCGGCGAGGCGGACACGCTGGCACGGGTGTATGGCGGGGAACTCCGCTACACGGATGGCACGGACTTCATCCGCTACACGGGCGTGTATTGGGAAGAGTCTCGGCAGGCGGGCATGGCGGTGCATCTGGAGCTCTTGAAGCGCCAGCTGGCCGATGCGCGGAAGCGCGTCAAGGAGACCATGCAGGCGCTCCTCGCGGCGGGCGCGGACGGCGTAAAAGTCCAGAAGGGCGGGAAGACGGCAGAAAATGCCCTCACGGATGATGCCCAGCGGAAGCTCTATAACGAACACGCCATGGCGCAGGCGTACCTCGCGTTCATCATGAAGCAGCGCGGGACGAATCACCTCACCGCCGTCCTGCGTGCCGTGCGCCCGATGGTCAGCATGAAGATTGCGGAGCTCGACAGCCATCCGTTTTTGCTGAACACGCCGAGCGGCACGTATGACCTGCGGCGCGGCATGGACGGCAAAAAGGAGCACGACCCGCAGGACTTCCTCACGAAATGCACGGCGGTCGATCCGGGGGACGCGGGCGCGGAGCTTTGGCAGGATGCGCTTCAATCCTTTTTCTGCGGAGACCCGGCGCTCATCGCCTACGCGCAGCGCATCGCGGGGCTCGCGGCCATCGGCAAGGTGTATGTTGAAGCGCTCATCATCGCGTACGGCAGCGGGCGGAACGGCAAATCGACGTACTGGAACGCGCAGGCGAAAGTCCTCGGCAGCTACGCCGGCACGATGTCCGCCGACGCTCTGACCTCCCGCTGCCCGCGCAACGTCAAGCCCGAGATGGCAGAACTGAAGGGCAAGCGCATGGTCATCGCCGCCGAGACGGAAGAAGGGATGCGGCTCTCGACCTCGGTGCTGAAGCAGCTGGCATCGACCGACCCGGTCAGCGCGGAAAAGAAATACAAAGACCCGTTCCATTTCGAGCCGACGCACACGCTGATTCTTTTCACGAACCACCTGCCGCGTGTCGGCGCGATGGATGACGGCACATGGCGGCGGCTCATCGTCATCCCGTTCCACGCGACGTTCCAAGGGATGTCAGACATCAAGAACTACGGCGCTCATCTCGTCGAGCACGCTGGCCCGGCCATCCTGAAGTGGATGATCGAGGGCGCACGCCTCGTGATTGCGGAAAAGTTCAATCTCGTCCAGCCGGAAGTCGTGCAGGATGCCATCAGCGCGTACCGCGAGGAAAACAACTGGTTCGAGCACTTCGTGGACGATTGTTGCGTGACGGGCGAGGGGCTCGAAGAGCATTCGGGGGAGCTCTTGGCACGGTATCGCAACTACTGCCTTCAGACGGGCGAATATCCGCGCAGCACGACGGACTTCTACGCCGCCATCGAGCGCGCAGGCTTCCTGCGGTGCCACCGGCGTGACGGTCGATATGTGCTTGGCATCCAGCTGAAACCCAGTGATTTCGGGGCTTGACGGGCCGTGTGACGTGTGTGACGGTCATTTCTCCGAACACATTTCTTTATATAGGTGTTTTTACAAACCTCTTCATGAAAGCAAATGATAGAAAATGACCGTCACAACTGACACGGCTAGATGGGACAAGGGTTTGCGAGACCTCTCTGTGACACCGAGACCGTCACAGAGACCGACACGGAAAGGAGAAACGGAAAAGCGATGAACACCATAAGTGAAAAGAGAATCGAGCAAGCGCTCGTGACGGAAACGCGCAAGGCTGGCGGCTTGGCGCTGAAGTTCGTCTCGCCGGGCTTCGCTGGCGTTCCTGACCGCATCGTCCTGATGGACGGCGGGCGGGTCGCGTTCGTTGAAGTGAAAGCGCCGGGGAAGCGTCCGCGAGCATTGCAGCGTTCGCGCCACGCGCTCTTGCGGCGGATGGGATTCCGTGTGTTCGTGCTGGATGCGATGGAGCAGATTCCGCGCATCCTCGCTGCGGTGAAAGGAGAATCTTGATGAAATACATCCCGCATGATTATCAGACGTTCGCGACGCAATACATCGAGGAACATCCCGTCGCGGCTGTGTTTTTGGACATGGGCTTGGGCAAAACATCGATTACCTTGACCGCCATCTCGCACCTCCTTGCAGCGGGTACGGTGAAGAAAGTCCTCGTCGTTGCTCCGTTGCGCGTGGCGCAAGCGACGTGGCCGGACGAGATTGCGAAGTGGGATCACCTCGCATCGCTTTCGTTTGCCGTCGCGGTCGGCACGCCAAAGGTGCGCGAGGCGGCGCTACGGCAGAACGCATCGGTCACCATCATCAATCGCGAGAACATCGAGTGGCTCGTGAAGAAGCTCGGCAGCGCGTGGGATTACGATATGGTCGTGATTGACGAGCTCTCGTCGTTCAAGAGCTGGCGGGCGAAGCGGACGCGGGCGCTGCTGGCTGTGCGTCCGCGCGTCCGCCGCATCGTCGGCTTGACGGGAACGCCGAGTCCGAACGGGCTGATGGATCTCTTCGCGGAGTTCCGCATCCTCGACATGGGAGCGCGGCTCGGACGGTTCATCGGGCAGTACCGCGCCGCCTACTTCACGCCGGATAAGCGCAATGGGGACATCATCTACTCGTACAAGCCGCTGCCAGGCGCGGAGCAGCGCATCTACCAGCGCATCGAGGACATCACGATTTCCATGAGTGCGGCAGACCACCTGCCGATGCCCGCGTTCGTCTCGACGGAACACGCCGTGCGGCTCAGCGAGAAGGAGCGCAGGAGCTATGACCGCTTCTGCCACGACCTCGTGCTGGAGCTCACAGGCGGCGAGGTCACGGCGGGGAATGCTGCCGTCCTTGCGGGCAAGCTCGTGCAACTCGCGAATGGTGCGGTCTATACGGATGCAGGTACCATCGCAAAGATACACGACCGAAAGCTCGATGCTTTGGAAGACATCATCGAGGGCATGAACGGCAAGCCGCTTCTCGTGGCGTACTGGTTCAAGCATGACCTTGAACGCATCGAGAAACGGCTGGTCGAGCGTCATATCCTGTTTGAGGAAATCAAGAGCGCAGAGAGCATCGTAAAGTGGAATCGCGGAGAGATCGCGGTCGGCCTCATCCATCCCGCCTCGGCGGGGCATGGCTTGAATCTCCAGGCGGGCGGCAGCACGCTGGCGTGGTTCGGCCTGTGCTGGTCGTTGGAACTGTACCAGCAGATGAACGCCCGCCTGTATCGGCAAGGCCAGCAACACACCGTGGTCGTGACGCACATCGTCACGGAGGACACGATTGACGAGCACATTCTGCAAGCGTTGAAACAGAAGAACAAGACGCAGGCCGCATTGATTTCGGCGGTAAAGGCGGTGATTGCATGAGTGGATACGAGGCGTTGGCGAACGCTGTCATCTTGCAGGCCGTGCGGGATTGGCGCGACGCTTGCCGTATTTTGAAGTCGTATCCGGAGAATTTTTCGGAGGAGCAGAAGCGGAAAGCCGTCGAGCGGTTCTTCCGTTCGGACTGGTTCGGCATCCTGACGGACGTGGACGGGCGGCTGCTGCTTCGGAAATTGCAGGAGGAACAGGCATCATGATTTCTTGGACGTACCTCAACAAGCGGAGCGCGGCCGCGAAAGCCATCCGCGACTATGACAGTATGCGCTTCATCATCGAGCACACGGACGAGGACATCCGCACGGCGTACCATGACCTCACGAGCCTCGGCTCGCCCTCGTTCGACGGCTTGCCGGGCGCGAAGGACCCGCAGGCTGCGGAGGAGCACGTCGCGGCGGGGCTCGACGAGATTGATACGATGCGCGAGCGCTACCGGCAAGCCGTCGAATACATGAAGTGGTTTCAGCCTGCGTGGGATGAGCTTGACGAGGAAGAGCGCTACGTGCTTACCGCTTTCTTCGGCAGCCGTTATGGGGACGGAGCTGCCGATCAAGTCGGGCGACACCTCTCCGTCGAACGCTCGACGGCGTATCGAAAGAAAGACCACGCTCTCGACCATCTCGCGACATTGCTCTACGGTCGGCTGTGAGAAATTCGTGGGATTTTCGTGGGACATTTGCGGGATAATGTTGGGACGATTCAACGGAGTAGATGTGCTATACTGATAGCATGAACCATTGGGGAAAGGCCTCGGCGGAGCGATTCGCCGGGGCTTTTCGCGTGCGCGGATTTTTGTTGCAAGGAAGCCGCAGGGGCGATAAAATAAGGGGAACAGAAGGAGTGATTGCATGAACAAATCGAATGACGGATGCATTTATACGCGCCCGTGGGTGGTGGACTTCATGCTGGACGCCTGCGGCTATACGGAACAGCAGCCGCTTTCTGCGTGGCGCGTGGTCGAACCGAGTTGCGGCGAGGGGAGCTTCGTGCTGCGGATGGCGGAGCGGCTGATTGCTTCGGCGCGGAGGGATGGCGTGGACATGGCACAGCTGAACGATGCGATTCGCGCCTATGATACGGATGCCGGGGCGCTTGCAGTCGCCCGGGCGAATACGCTGAAACTCTTGGAACATCTGGGCGTCGAAGCGGTGGATGCGGAAGCGCTCGTGGAAGCGTGGTTTGTCCATCAGGATTTCATTGAAGCGGAATGCTTGGACGTCGACCTCGTCATCGGGAATCCGCCGTATGTGCGGGCAACGGACATAGACGAGAGTATCCGCGAACGCTATCAGAACCTCTTGGAGACGTTCACACGCGGCACCGATCTTTACATCGCCTTTTTCGAGAAGGGGTTGAAATCCTTGAAGGAGGGCGGGCGGCTGTGCTTCATCTGTTCCGACCGGTGGCGGCGGAACCAGTTCGGGGCGAAGCTCCGCGCGTTCATCGCCGCGCATGCGTTCGGCGTGCGGCTGCACTGTCAGATGCACGGCGTGGATGCGTTCGAGTCGCAAGTGACGGCGTATCCTGCCGTGACGCTCATCGACCGAAGCGGGGAAGCGGCGCGGGAAGTGGTTTGCGATACGCAGTTTGATGCGGCAGCGGCGCGGCAGCTTGCCCGTGCGCTTGCGAGGAACGAGGCGGAGGACGGCGCGTCCTATGTTTTCCAGTCGGACGCGCAGGAAGAAAAATATGCAGGCTGTCCGCTCATCACGGACGCAGGGGTCGAGATCGGCATCGGGATTGCGACGGGGCGTGACAATGTGTTCGTGACGACGGACGAAGATGCAGTCGAGTCAGAGCGCATGGTCCCGCTCGCGTATGCGCGGGACATCGAAGACAATCAATTTCCCCAGCCGGTGCGTCATTGGCTGGTGAATCCGTGGCAGGACGGGAAGCTCGTGAACCTTGCGGACTATCCGCGCCTGTCGCAGTATTTTTATGAAAATGAGGCATCGCTCAAAAAACGCCACGTCGCGCAGAAAAAGCCGTCGGACTGGTATCGCACGATCGACAAGCTGAAGCCGGGGCTCTGCGAGAGCAAGAAGCTGCTCATCCGCGATATGTCGGACAAGACGGAGCCCATTTACGATGACGGCGAGCTCTATCCGCATCACAATCTCTACTGGATGACCTCGGAGACGTGGGATCTCAAAGTGCTCGGCGGCATCCTGATTTCGGATGCGGTGTATGACATGATGTCGCAAAATAGTGTGGATATGCGCGGCGGCGTCATCCGCAACCAGGCGCAGTATCTCCGGAAGCTGCGCGTGCCGCGCTACGAGGGCATATCGCCCGCCGACCGCGAGGCGCTCCGCCGATCGTTCGAGCGAAACGACCGCGCGGCGGCGAGCAGAATCTGTGAGAGGCTTTACGCATGAACGAAGAATTGAAACAAATCCTGCTGGACATTTTCCGCTTGGAAACGGCGGCCATGAAAGTGCAGGAAGCGAAAGGCTCGTATGACATCGGACGCCGCTCGGCGGTGACATCGGGCAAGCATTTTGACCCGCTGGCCGGTTACGTCAGCAGGGAACTTCAGCGGTGCGGCGTCCGGCCGGACGGGATTTTCTGGGAGAAGAACGTGACGATTCCCGGCTGGTTCCGCGCGAGCAAGCAATGGGATATGCTGGCGTTCGATGGGCGGGATTTGATTGCTGCCATCGAGTTCAAGAGCCTTGGCAGCAGCTACGGGAACAATCTGAACAACCGCGTCGAGGAAGCGCTCGGATCGGTGTTCGACACGCATCACGCCGTCAAGCATGATTTGTACTTGCGGGAAGGCGGCCTGCCGCCGATGTTCTGTTATCTCTTGGTCGTGCGGAAGGAAGCGGCTTCGATGCGGACGGTGCGCCCGCGCGAAGTGCCGCATTTCCCGCCGGACAAGGTGTTCGACGAGACATCATACCTTGACCGCTGCAAGGTTTTCTGTGACCGCATGCTCCAGGAGCGTGTCTATGATGCCGTCTGGCTCGTGTATGTGGATGCGGAGCACGAGACGGTCGAAGAGCCCTTGAAAAGCTTGTCGTATGACCAGTTCATGCATCGCTTGAAAAGCCAGATTGAATTGTTCCAGTAAAAAGGTGGATTCGTAGAATTACATAGAAGGACGTTGCAAATCGCAGCGTCCTTTTTTCGTGCACGCAAAAAAAGCCGCCGCAGGATTTTGCTTCCTGCGACGGCTTTCTCTATGGTGAAACGAGCGGATGCAGCTCACGTCATGCGAGCTCGATGCGCTCGTAGTTCTCGATGTACGCGTCCTTCACGCCCGTGGCGAGCGAACCGCCCGAGCAGACGAAGTCTTTCGCGACCATCGTGCTGGTCGCCGCCTGGACTTCGGCCTTCGTGAGGCCGTCCTTCGGGTCGGCGATGTTGTACGTCGAGGTCTTGATACCGTCATAATCGAAGACGATTTTCAGCGTTTTTGCCATCGTGCTTCACCTCCTTTCTTCCTGCGCGTGGACGTGGCCAGGCTTATGCCTCTTCGTAGAGGTTCGCCTTGTCGATGCGCTGGATCGTCTCGACGTCGTGCGTCTGGAGCTGGCCGAGCGCGACACCGACATTATACATGTCCGTGTCAGAGACGGCGGGGTTCACTGCGGAGAACGAGTGCGACTTCGTGATGGCCTTGCCATTCGATGCCGTGCCCGTCACGACTTTGAGGACGAGCTGCGTCTTCTGGTCTTCTTTCGTGACTGCCATGTGTAACACCTCCTTCGTTTTGCGTTTCATCAAGAAATATGCCGAGGAAGCATGAATCAAGTTACACCGGCAGGAGGAGGGAAGCCATGCAAGGATTATCGCAGGAAGAAGAACGTGGATTGATTCGAGGGGCGCAGGAGGGGAAGCGCGAGGACATGGAGCGGATCGTGGAGCAATACTGGCCGCTGGTTCTCGCCGCAGGGCATCAGCGGCAGGTGCGGACGATGGCAGAAGACGCAAAGGGCGCGGCGGCGGAAGAACTCGTGCGTTCCGTGCTCGCGTTCGATGCCAGTCGTGGCGTGCCGTTTGCGGCGTTCGCGAAGGTGCGCGTGTACGGCGCGGTGTCGCATCTTCTTCGCAAGGCGGCGAGGACGTGGGAGCACGAGTGTGCGCCGTGCGACATGGAAGTGATGGAGCGCATCGCGGGGACGGAGACGCTGGACGCGAGCGACGCACGGCTGACCGTCGCGCCGCTCCTCGAACGGCTCGATGCAGTAGAGCGGCGCGTGATTGTGCTTCTCTACGAGGAAGAACGTTCAACGTACGAAGCGGCTCAGACCCTCGGCGTTTCACAATCGAAGATCGCACGGGTGAAGCGGCGGGCGCTTGCGAAGCTCCGTGCGGCGATGGAAGGAAGCGGGCGTTGAATCGCCCGGAGAATGAAAGGAGAACATCATGCGAGTCTTTTTGAATCCCGGTCACGATACGACCTATGACAGCGGCGCGGTGCATCCGCGCACGAGCTTGCGCGAATGCGACGTTGCCGCCGAGGTCGGCGGGCTCGTGCAAGGGTATCTCGAACAGGCGGGCTGCGAGGTGGCGGTCGTGCAGAGCGATAATCTCAACGGCGAATCGCCGTGGCTGCCGTGCGTCGTGCAGTCGGCGAACGCTTGGCCTGCTGATATTTTCGTGAGCTTGCATTGCAACGCCGCGAAAGGACAGGCGCGGGGAACGGAGACGTTGGCGTTTGCGATGGGCGGCGAATCGGAGACGCTGGCGCGGTGCATCCAGCAACAGATCGTGGATGCCGTCGGCACGGTCGATCGCGGCGTGAAGGAACGCCCTGACCTCTGCGTCCTGCGGCGCACGGATATGCCCGCCGTGCTCGTCGAGATGGCGTTCATCGACAACGACGAGGACGCCCGCCTTTTGACGGAACAAACAGATGAAATCGCCCGAGCGATCGCCCGTGGCGTGACGGACTACGAACAGGAGGCACTTGAATGAAAATCGACATGGTGAAGCAGGAGCTCAAGAACCGCATCGGGGACTTCGTGCAGGACGAGGCGAAGGCCGCGACGGTCGTGTGGCTGAAGGACAAGGCGCTGCCCGCCGTGCAGGACGTGGCGGATGCCTACACGGCGGCGCTCAAAGCGTCGGCGGCGGACGAGACGGGCTGGTGCAGATTTCGCGACGCGATTTTCCTGCCGGGGCTCGTGGACGCCGCGCTCTGGCTCGTGGGCAAGGCGCTCGGCGAAATGGCGGCGCGGCAGGGAGCGTGACGGATGGCAGGGGATTTGACGCTCGGCAGCCTGTTTGACGGCAGCGGCGGCTTTCCGCTCGGCGGGCTCCTCGCGGGCATCCGCCCCGTGTGGTCTTCCGAGATCGAGCCGTTCGCCATCCGCGTCACGACGAAGCGCCTGCCGTTTGTGAAACACTACGGCGATATTCGGACGCTCAAAGGGGACGAGCTCGAACCTGTCGACATTTTGACGATGGGCTCGCCTTGCCAGGACATTTCCATCGCGGGCAGGCGCGAGGGGCTGGCGGGCAGCCGGTCGGGACTTTTCTACGAGGGCATCCGCATCGCGGAGGAAATGAGGAGGGCAACGCATGGAAGCAAGCCGAGATACATCGTCTGGGAGAACGTGTACGGCGCGTTCTCGAGCAACGGCGGGGCCGACTTCGCCGCCGTCCTCGCGGCGTTCGCGGGCCTTGCGGGCGAAGCCGTGGCTGCTCCTCGACCTGCGAAATGGACAGGGGCAGGAGAGATTGTGGGTGACCGTTTCTCCGTCGCATGGCGGCTCCTCGACGCGCAGTACTGGGGAGTGCCCCAGAGAAGACGTCGCGTCTACCTTGTCGCAAATCTTGCTGGCGGGCGTGCCGGAAAAGTACTGTTTGACTCCGAGGGCGTGTCTGGGTATTCTCCGCAGGGCTTCCGCTCGTGGCAAAGAACTGCCAGCGCTGCTCAAAGCGGCGCTGAAGCGGCAGGCGGGGAGATAAAGGAAACGCCGAAGACGCTGCAAATCCGTGCGGGCTGCGAGGGCGGCGGCAAAGGCCCGCTCGTGCAGGATGACAAGAGCGCGACGCTCACCTGCGTGAACAGCCAGACGCTGTTCCAGCCGAAGGTCTATGGCGTGTGCTCGAAGTCGAGTTTCGCGATGCTCTCGGACAATCCGCGAGCAGGCTTTTACGAAGCCGAAACTGCCCGCACGCTTGATACGCGAGGGCCGACACCGGCGCGAAACCAAGGCGGGATGGCCGTTGTGGAATCCGTGCCGCCCGCCTACGCGACGAGCAAAAACTCGTTTCATCTCGACGTGCAAAAGGACGTGGCGGATACGCTCGTGGCCGTTGACTACAAAGACCCACCGCGCGTCCTCGCAGATCCCTACTATATCGTGCGGAAACTCACACCGACCGAGTGTGCCCGATTGCAGGGCTTCCCCGATGGCTGGTGCAAAGCACTCGGCACGGCGGAGCCGACGGCAGAGGACATCGCGTTCTGGGCGGACGTTTTTGAGACATACCGCAAGGCGCTCGGCAAAACCACGAAGCCGAAGACCGAGCGGCAGATTGCGAAGTGGCTGAAGCAACCGCACACGGACAGCGCGGAGTACCGCCTCTGGGGCAACGGCGTGGCGCTGCCGTGCGTGTATTTCGTGCTGGCGGGCATCGCCTGGGCGGACGGCCTGCCGTGATTGTATACAACACAAGCTCCTTGCTATTTCTCCCGAACAGAGTGATGAATGTAGTCAGAAAAACAAGGGAGGAACGTACCATGGAAATCAAGTACAACGCAACCGGCGCACGCCGCAAGGAACTCGTCAAGGCTATCGCGGCCATTTTGGGCGCGAAGCCCGTCTACCTCGGCACGCCGAGCTTCGCCTACCAGGTCGGGGACATCGAGGTCACGCGGGACGGCGCGCTCCGCCTGCCGGACGGGATGGCAGCACAGCCGCTCGCGGAAGCTCTCGCGAAAGCGGGCTTCCACTACGAAGGAGAGGATGCCATGAACATGGCAGAAGAAGCAGGCGGCGAGGCGGATGCCAATGAAGCCGCTACGGAAGAAACGCCGCAAGATGTCGCGGCGGGAGCGCCAGCATTGGAAGATGTGGAGCGCCCGGCTGCGGAGGACGAGGGAACGGCGGTGGAGCCGCCTGCCGTCGCGCAGGACGGGGGCATTGGCCTCACGGTGGAACTGCCTGCCGCGCAGGTGAACGTCGAACTCGTCGAAAAGCTCCTCGAAGCAAAAGGCGGGCTCATCCGCAAGGCGCTCGGCGTGACGGAGCTCCCGGTCGAAACGCACGAGGACAAGGTCGCGTTCCCTTGGTTCGCCAAGCAGCCGCCCGAGGACGAGCGCAAAGCAACCATCGCGTTCCTCGCCCACCTCGCCGCCTTTTCGAAGCACGCGAAGCGCGTGACGGCGAAAGCGAAGCCGGTCGCGAACGAGAAGTACGCTTTCCGCTGCTTCCTCCTGCGCCTCGGCTTCATCGGGAAGGAATGGAAGGACGAGCGTAAGACGCTTCTCAAGAATCTCTCGGGCTCCTCGGCCTTCCGTGACGGCCAGCCGCACGAACGCGAGCAGGGGAGCGAGGCCGAGCAGGCGCAGGAGGTGACGGCATGAACCGGCCATCAAAGGCCCGGCTGGAGCGCCTGCGCAGGGCGTTCCCGCCGGGCCGGCGCGTGCGGCTCGTACGCATGGAGGACGCGCAAGCGCCGCCCGCAGGGACGTGCGGGACGGTGCGCTGCGTGGACGATCTCGGGAGCATCCACATCGCCTGGGACACGGGCGGGAGCCTTGCCGCGTTGGACGGCGAGGACGTGGTAGAGCGGCTCGACAAGCGGGTCAACGACGATTTCGGGAACGCCTGAGTATACACGAGAATCCCTCTCAATTCGCTTGCTATTTCTGTGCTTCAGAGTGATATATAGACACAACGAAAGGGGCAACGCCCCGAAGAGCACACCCAGCAAGCGAATGGAGGAACCCACCATGAACGAGAAGCTCATCCAGCAAGTCGAAACCATGAAGACGCAGACCATCGGCGTCGAGGTCGAGATGAACCACATCGAGCGCCGCAAAGCCGCCCGCATCGCCGCCGACTACTTCGGAACGCAGCGCTACAAGAACACGGCGGAGCGCAACGGCTACAGCACCTGGAGCGCCTGGGACGCGGACGGCAGGGAATGGAAATTCCAGAAGGACGTTTCCATCGCCGGCCCGGACGGCGAGAAATGCGAACTGGTGACGCCCATCCTCCACTACGAGGACATCGGGACGCTCCAGGAGCTCTGCCGCCGCCTCCGCAAGGCCGGCGCGAAGAGCGACGCAAGCCGGGGCTGCGGCGTCCACATCCACATCGGTGCGGGCAAGCACACGCCGCACACGCTCCGCAACCTCGCGAACATCATGGCGAGCCACGAACGCCTCCTCGCCGACGCCCTCCAGCTCGATGCCGGACGCGTCGACCGCTACTGCCGCACGGTCGACCCCGAGTTCCTGCGCCTCCTCAACAAAGAGAAGCCGCGCACCATGCGGGCGCTGGCGGGCCTCTGGTACACCTCGCAGGGCGAAAGCTACGGACGCCACCAGCATTACAACGGCAGCCGCTACCATATGCTGAACCTGCACGCCACCTTCACGAAAGGCACAATCGAGTTCCGCCTCTTCCAATTCGACACGCCGGACGGCGAGCGCAAGGGCGGCATCCACGCAGGGCAGCTCAAGAGCTACATCCAGCTTTGCCTGGCGCTCAGCCAGATGGCCCTCGCGGTCACGAAGGCGAGCCCGAAGGAACAGCAGAAGGAGAACCCCAAGTACGCGATGCGCACCTGGCTCCTCCGCCTCGGCTTCATTGGGGACGAATTCAAGACCGCCCGCGACTTCCTGACGAGGAACCTCGCAGGCGATACCGCCTTCCGCCACGGGCGCTGAGCCACCGCAGGAGCTAGCCTCCTGCCACCTAGAGCCGCGAAAGCGGCCTTGAGGTGGTAGAAGGGTATCCCCTTCGGAAAGGAGAAACCAACCATGGAAAAGAAACTCTACATCGCCTACGGCAGCAACCTCAACCGCGCCCAGATGGCGTGGCGTTGCCCGAGCGCCCGCTTCGTCAAGACGGACGCCATCCCCGACTACCACCTGCTCTTTCGCGGGAGCAAGACCGGCTCGTACCTCACGGTCGAGCCGATGCCGGGGCGGAGCGTCCCCGTCGCGATCTGGGAGGTCACGCCCGAGGACGAGGTCGCGCTCGACCGCTACGAAGGCTACCCAGCCTTCTACGACAAGGTCGAAGAAGAAAGCGGGCGCGGCTTCCTCTACGTGATGCAGCCGGGCCGCCCGCTCGGCAAGCCCTCCCTGCGCTACGTCGAGACGTGCCTCGAAGGCTACCGCGACATGGGCTTCGATGAGGACATCCTCTGGGAAGCCATCCGCGAGACCATCCGCGAGAGCCAGCGCTGAACGAGGGCGGGCAAGCCGCCACCCATCGAGAGGAGCCGCAAGGCTCCTTTCTTGTATACACACGAATCCGCTTGCTATTTCAGGCCGTCAGAGTGATATATGTACATGCAAGAAGGAAACCACCCAGACGCTTGAAAGGAGCAACCCACCATGAAACGCATCGAGAAACTCGACAACCTCTACCGCGCTGACGAGACGCCCACGGCAGAGCAGCTGAAAGCCCTCGGCTTCAGCCCCGCTTTCGGATGGCACTACCTCCAGAGCCGCATCGACGAGAACGAGGTCATCGACTTCAACGACTTCTTCGACAGCGACATCGAGGGCATCGCCCGCGACCTCAAGGCGAGCGGCATCCACGCCTTCACGATTTCCCAGCAGGCAGCCCGCCTGCTCGACAAGGTCGATGCCTTCATGAAGCACGGCGCGAAGCTTGAAGGTTTCACGAAAATCCATGACGGCTGCGGCGGCAAGATGCCCGCACTCAAAATGAGCATCTGAGCCAAGGACGGGGCGAACCCAACGGGGAGCCGAAAGGCTCCCTGCCGCTCGTCATATTGCCGCCCTGCCGCGCCGTGTGGTCGTGTGTGCCGCCCGTTGGAAGGCTGGCAGAGGAATGCCCGAGGCGATGCGCAGGCCGCACACACGGGCGTGCGCCAGCAACTTGTATACACACGAAATCGCTTGCTATTTCCTCCCCGCAGAGTGATATATGTACTTGCCGAAGGGAACATGAACAAACACGAGGAGGAAACGAAAATGAAAAGCATCAAGAAGACCCTGGAACAGATCGCCTGCGACAACATCGTGACCGTCCGGATGCGCGGCGGCACCCTCGAAGCGCGGTACAACGACGAAGAGGATTTCCTCGACATTTCGGTCGGCGAACTGGAGACGGCGCTGCGCAAGGCTTACGAAGCCGGGCGGGCGGCGGCGAAGAAGTAACCAGCCGAGCAACCACCCGGACGGGGAAGGGCCTGCGGGCCCTTTCCTCGTCGTGAAACTCCGATTGTATACACACGAATCCGCTTGCTATTTCCGGTCCGCAGAGTGATATATAGACATGCAAGAAGGAAACACACCTGCGAAGACTGAAAGGAGCAAACCACCATGTACACGCACGGAACCATCCAGATCGAAAACGAGACCTTCACCTACGACGCCAAGCACTTCGACGAGCCTTCGGAGTACGGCATCGAGGGCGGGCGCATCAGCAAGCTCGGCATCCGCAAGGGGCGCGAGGTGGTGCTGAACTACGACCGGGGCTGGGTCATCGAGCCCGAGACCGAAGGCGCACAGCTGGCGCTCCTGGCCATCTGCCAGAAGCTGAACTGAACACGAAAGCACCCGAGTGGGCGGGGCCGAGAGGCCCTGCTTGCTCGTTCGGAGATAAAGCAAGCCGCTCGTCGGGCGGCTTTTTTGATGGGCGGTTTAGGAAGGACGATGGGATTTTGCAAAAGCTGGAAAACTACGAGCCGACGCGCTTCATGCAATCGACCTCGCATTACGACAAGGGCGCGGCGGATTTCGCCGTGGCGTTCATCGAGAGCCTTTGCCACACGAAAGGGACGTGGGCGGGAAAGCCGTTCGAGCTCATCGACTGGCAGGAGCGCATCGTCCGCGACCTGTTCGGCGTGCTGAAGCCGAACGGCTACCGCCAGTTCAACACGGCGTACATCGAGATTCCGAAGAAGCAGGGGAAGAGTGAGCTGGCCGCAGCCGTTGCGCTTTTGCTTTGCTGCGGTGACGGGGAGCAGCGCGCCGAGGTGTATGGCTGCGCCGCCGACCGGCAGCAGGCGAGCATCGTGTTCGAGGTCGCGGCGGACATGGTGCGGATGTGTCCGGCGCTTTCGCGGCGTGTGAAAATCCTCGCGTCGCAGAAGCGCATGATGTATTTGCCGACGAACAGCTTTTACCAAGTGCTCTCCGCCGAGGCGTACTCGAAGCACGGCTTCAACGTTCACGGCGTGGTGTTCGACGAGCTCCACACGCAGCCGAACCGGAAGCTCTTTGACGTCATGACGAAGGGCTCGGGCGATGCCCGGATGCAGCCGTTGTATTTTCTCATCACGACGGCGGGGACGGATACGCAGTCCATTTGCTACGAGACGCACCAGAAAGCGCAGGACATCCTCGAAGGGCGCAAGCACGACCCGACGTTTTATCCCGTCATCTACGGTGCGCCGAGCGAGGCGGACTGGACGGCTCCCGAGGTGTGGGCGAAAGCGAATCCGTCGCTCGGCATCACGATCGGGCTCGACAAGGTGCAGGCGGCGTGCGAGTCGGCGAAGCAGAATCCCGGCGAGGAGAACGCTTTCAGGCAGCTCCGCTTGAACCAATGGGTGAAGCAGAGCATCCGTTGGATGCCAATGGCAAAATGGGATGCGTGCGCGTTTCCCGTCGATGAAAAGGCGCTCGAAGGGCGCGTCTGCTACGGCGGGCTCGACCTTTCGTCAACGACAGACATCACGGCGTTCGTGCTCGTGTTCCCGCCGCGCGCGGAGGACGAGCGATTCGTCGTGCTGCCGTATTTCTGGATTCCCGAGGAAAACGTCGACCTGCGCGTGCGGCGCGACCACGTCCCGTACGACACCTGGCAGCGGCAGGGCTTCCTCCAAACGACGGAAGGGAACGTCGTGCATTACGGTTTCATCGAGCAATTCATCGGGCGGCTCGGCGAACGCTTCCACATCCGCGAGATCGCGTTCGACCGCTGGGGCGCGGTGCAGATGGTGCAGAACCTCGAGGGCATGGGCTTCACCGTCGTGCCGTTCGGACAAGGCTTCGCGTCGATGTCCCCGCCGACGAAAGAGCTCATGAAGCTCGTCCTCGAGCAGCGCATCGCCCACGGCGGGCATCCCGTCCTGCGATGGAACATGGACAACATCTTCATCCGCACCGACCCGGCCGGCAACATCAAGGCCGACAAGCAAAAGTCAACAGAAAAAATCGACGGAGCCATCGCGCTCATCATGGCGCTCGACCGCGCCATCCGCTGCGGCAACGAGGACGGCGAGAGCGTGTACGACAAGCGGGGCGTCGTGGTGCTTTGAGGGCATGAAAAAAGCCGCCTCGGCGGGCGGCTCAAAGTTTTGCAGGAGGAATGGGGATGATTTCTCGTGACAGGATGTTCTTGAATTCTTGGTTTTCCTGGTACCGTGTCGGACGATGGTCTTTTTCCGTAAACGGGATGAACGACAGGGGCGTATAAATATCGTTCTCTCGTTGTTCTTTGGAAAGAAAGAGGTTCAGATACAAATCGAGTTCGTGATCGAAAAGCAGGATGCTTGCATGAATCTTCGTGGACGGGGTGACGCGATCGGGATAAAAGCGATACAGGTTGCCGTTCATGAGCAGGGCATCCATGTGGTCGAGAAAACGGATGCGATTGCGGATGTAGCCATACTGGCGCTTGTCCATGGTTTTCAAGGTCTTGAGCGTGATTTTTTCGCTTTGGATGCGCCGATAGCCCTTGAGCCCGAGGAACGGGCGCTCCTTCGTGATATGCTGGATGCCGAGCAGATGGCAGAAAGATTCTCGGTAAAAGTACACTTTGATGGTTTCGCCGGTAGCCAGGTGGTAAGCGAAATAACGGTCGCAAAGCGTGGAACTGTAGTAGTCTTGCAATTCTTTCAGCGTGAGCATCGAAATCCGTCCTCGTTTGTGGGGGAAAATAAAAAGGAGACGCAAATGCGTCTCCCTGGATGAGCAGCGGTGAATACCCCTACCTTCACCGACGGTCGACTCCGTTGGATGTTTAACGTCCCCAACGGAAGGGAAGGCTGCAGCTGCTCGTAGCAACCATATCTTTGTTTTTAGTATAGTCGTTTGAGGGGCAAAAATCAATCTTTTTTTGTGAATCGCAGCGTGAGTATACACGCGGAATCGCTTGCTATTCGTGTGCTTTAGAGTGATATATAGACATGCCGAAGGGAACAGAAACACACGAACAGGAGGAGATTCACATGACCAGACAGGAACTCAACAGCATCATCGAAGCCAAGGCGGCAGCCTACGGATTCAGCGTGAAACGCGAAGGAGAGCGCATCACGGCGGTCACGGGCAGGAAGGGCAGCTACATCAGCATCCGGGTGTTCGAGAGGCCGAACTTCGAAAAGAGCGACCTCCGGAAACGCATCAGGGTGCACGACATCGAAATCCACACCAACATTTGCGGCATGGGCGGCGAGCCCGCGATGGACGAGCTCCTCGCAGCGGCGGACGAAATCGAGCGCGGCGCGAAGCTCACGAATGACCTCCGCAGCCTGCACCTCAGCGTCGAAGAGAAGTTCTGAAGCCGAAACCTGCAAACACACAGCGGCACCGCTCGAAAGGGCGGTGCTTCTCGTCGTTCCAAAAATTAGGAGGTGCCTATGTTTCAACTCTTGAAATCCATCTTCCACACCCGCGACAAGTCGCAGAACGTATACCGCTTTTCGCAAGCGCCGTTCCTGTTCGGACGGTCGACGGCGGGGAAGCGCGTCAACGAGTTTACGGCGATGCAAACGACAGCGGTGTATGCCTGCGTGCGTATCCTTGCGGAGTCGATTGCGGGCTTGCCGCTCCATGTGTATGCGTATCGCGGCGCGGGGCGGGAGCGCGTGCCGGGGCATCCGCTCTTTTCGATTCTCCACGATGCGCCGAATCCTGAGATGACGTCGTTCGTGTTCCGCGAGACACTCATGGTGCATCTGCTCTTGTGGGGCAACGCCTATGCGCAGATTCTGCGCGACCGGGCGGGGCGCGTGGCGGGGCTTTACCCGCTGCTGCCGAACCGCATGAGCGTGAACCGCGACGAGGACGGGCGGCTCTATTACACCTACCAGCGCGTGACGGATGAAAATCCAAACTTCAAGCGTGGAGGAGAAGTCGTGCTTCCTGCCGAGGACGTACTGCATATTCCCGGCCTCGGCTTTGACGGGCTCATCGGTTATTCGCCGATTGCTATGGCGCGGAACGCCGTGGGCATGACGCTGGCCTGCGAGGAATACGGCGCGTCGTTTTTCGCGAACGGAGCGCGGCCGGGCGGCGTGTTGCAGCATCCGGGCGTTCTGAAAGACCCGGCGAAGCTCCGCGAAAGCTGGCAGGCCGTCTACGGCGGCGCGGCGAACACGGGCAAGGTCGCGGTGCTCGAAGAGGGCATGACGTACCAGCAGATCGGCATCCCACCCGAGGAAGCGCAGTTTTTGGAGACGCGCAAGTTCCAAGTGGACGAAATCGCGCGGCTCTACCGCATTCCGCCGCACATGGTCGGCGACCTCGACAAGTCGAGCTTTTCCAACATCGAGCAGCAATCGCTGGAATTCGTGAAGTACACGTTGAACCCGTGGGTCGTGCGATGGGAGCAGGCGCTCCAGAAATCGCTGCTACTGCCGGAGGAGCGCAAGCGCTACTTCATCCGCTTTAACGTCGATGGCCTCTTGCGCGGCGATTACCAAAGCCGCATGCAAGGCTACGCGGTCGGGCGGCAGAACGGCTGGCTTTCGGCGAACGATATCCGCGAAATGGAGGACATGAATCCGATTCCCGCCGAGGAGGGCGGCGATACGTACCTCATCAACGGGAACATGACGAAGCTTCGCGACGCTGGCTTGTTTGCAAAGCCCACGGATGCGGGGCAATAAAAAACGGCATCAGACCGATGCCGTTGCGGGTTCGATGGGGACAACCTTCAAGGTCTTGCCGAGCGGGGCGAGGAGACGCAGGATGGTCTCGAGCTGCGGGGTGGACGTGCCTTTTTCCATCCGGGCGATGACGGGCTGCTTCACGCCGCTGATTTTTTCCAGCTGGCGCTGGGACAGGCCGTTCTCTTCGCGTGCCTTGATGATTTCATTGATGACCGCGACTTTGAGATCGCACGCAGCGATTTCCTCCGGCGTGAAGAGCTCTTTACGGAGGTCGCTCCAGCTGTCACCGAGATGTTCATTCTTCATCGGAATCCTCCCTTTCTAAAAATGCTTTGAGGTTGCGACGCGCCTGCTCGATTTCGCGTGGCGGCGTCTTCTGCGTTTTCTTGACGAAGTGATGGAGCAGGATGAAGCGGTTTCCCACCCATGCGGCGAACAGGATGCGGTCGGCAAGCGGTCGAAGCTCATAGATCTTGTCATCCAGACGTTTCACATAGGGCACGCCGGCTCTTGTCCCGTTGGATTCCAGCACTTCGAGATATTCGTGAATCTTTTTCAGCTTGATGCGGCTGTCCTTGTCTTTCTTGCTGGCGAGCTCGATCAGGTATTCCTTGATGGGCTGGCGGCCGCGGCTGTCTTTGTAAAAATAGATTTTGTACATCATATCCCGCCTTTGTCTCTATGATAACTGAAAAGTTATCACTTGGCAAGAGGGAAAATGAGAGGAGGACGCTATGAAACGTAAATTTTGGAACTGGGTGCGGGACGCGGACGGCGCTCGCACGCTTTTGCTTTGCGGCACGATTGCGCAGGAGACCTGGTATGGCGATGAAGTCACACCGGGTCTTTTTCGTGAGGAGCTTGCGGGCGGCGCGGGGGACATCACGGTCTGGATCAACTCGCCGGGCGGCGATGTGTTCGCGGCGGCGCAAATCTACAATATGCTCATGGAGTACGCGGGAAACGTCACGGTGCGCATCGACGGCATCGCGGCGTCGGCGGCGTCGGTCATCGCGATGGCCGGCACGACGGTCGAAATTTCGCCCGTGGGCATGATGATGATTCACAATCCGAGCACGGTCGCGGTCGGCGATGCGCAGGAGCTGCAGGCCGCGCTGGAGATGCTCGCCGAGACGAAGGAAAGCATCCTCAACGCCTACGAGCTCAAGACCGGCCTCGACCGCGCCGTGCTCTCGGACTACATGGACGGCGAGTGCTGGATGAACGCGAAAAAGGCCGTGGAGCTCGGCTTTGCGGACAAGATTCTGTTTACAGATGAGTCGCAGGAAATGGAGGAATTGGCGGGCAGCACGGAAGCGATGCTGTTTTCGCGCCGCGCCGTGACGGCTTCGTTCCTCGACAAGCTGAAAGCAAGAAGGTCGGAAAAAGCGGACAAGCCGCAGCCGATGGATGACAATCGAGTTTCGGCGGACGCGCTCCAGAAGCGTCTCTCGCTGATTCTGCACTGATGAAAGGAGAACACAATGACGGACATCATGGAACTTCGCGCGAAACGCGCAAACCTCTGGGAAGCCGCGAAGGCGTTCCTCGACACGCACACGGGAAAGGACGGCAAGCTCTCGCAGGAAGACAGCGCGGCGTACGACCGCATGGAGGCGGACGTCGTGGCGCTCGGCAAGGACATCGAGCGCCTGGAGCGTCAGGCGGCGATTGACAAGGAGCTCGCTCAGCCCGCGGCCGCGCCCATCACGAACGCACCGGGCGGCAAGGCGGAGCGTCCGAAATCGGCCTATCACGATGCCGTGATGGACGCCATCCGCAGTCGTTTCCGCAAGGTCTCGGACGTGTTGCAGGAGGGCGTTGACACGGACGGCGGCTATCTCGTGCCGGAGGAAATGGACAGCCGCCTCGTTGACGTACTGACGGAAGAGAACGTCATGCGCACGCTCGGCACGACGCTCACGACGAGCGGCGAGCGCAAAATCAACATCGCTGCGACGAAGCCAGCCGCGAGCTGGATCGAGGAAGGCGGGGCGCTCTCGTTCGGTGACGCGACGTTCGACCAGATCATCCTCGATGCGCACAAGCTCCACGTTGCGATCAAGGTGACGGAGGAGCTGCTTTACGACAACGCGTTCAACCTTGAGAGCTACATCATCGAGCAGTTCGGCAAGGCCATCGCGAACGCCGAGGAAGATGCGTTCCTCAACGGCGATGGCGCGGCGAAGCCGAAAGGCCTGTTCCAGATGGCGGACACGGGCGTCACGACGAGCACGGCGAACATCGCGTCGGATGACCTTATTTCGCTGATTTACTCGCTGAAGCGCCCGTACCGCCGCAACGCCTCGTTCCTCGTGAACGACCAGACGCTTGCGGTCATCCGCAAGCTGAAGGACAACAACAACGCCTACCTCTGGCAGCCGTCGTACCAGGTGGGCGAACCCGACCGCCTTATGGGTTACGCCGTCTACACCTCGCCGTACGTTCCGACCGTCGAGGCGGGCGCGGCGGTGCTCGCGTTCGGCGATTACAGCTACTACAACATCGGCGACCGCGGCACGCGCACGTTGCAGGAGCTCAAAGAGCTCTTCGCGGGCAACGGCATGGTCGGCTACGTCATGAAGGAGCGCGTCGACGGCAAGCTCATCCTGCCCGAGGCGGTGAAGCTCCTGAAAATCAAGGGCACGGCGGCAGCGAAAGCGAACGGCTGACGTTCGCTGATTTGGAAGAAAGAGAGGGGATGCCTATGATTGCCGATCTGGCAGAAGCGAAAACGTACCTGCGCGTGGATAGCGATGACGAAGATGCGCTCATTGACGAGCTCTTGCGGGCAGCGCAACGGCTCTGCGAGGATGTTTCTCGATTAGATGAAACACACTTCGATGCATCGGGCGGCACGGCGAAAGCCGCCGTGCTCTACACGTTGGCCTATCTCTACGAGCACCGCGAGGAAGCCGACCATCACGCGCTCGTGCTGACGCTCCGCAACTTGCTCATGGGCGTCCGGGAGGAGGGATTCTGATGTATGTCACTATCGGCGAATTGCGCCATCGCGTGACCGTCGAGCGGGCTGTGACAGAGATCGATGATGCGGGCAATCTCATCACGTCGGAATGGCAGCCGCTTTTCACCACATGGGCGAAAGTGCTGCCGTATTCTGCAACCATCAAGGACGGCGCGACGGAGCAAGCGCCGGAGGTCGGCTACCGCATCGCCATGCGCTATCGCACAGACATTCGCGTGATCGACCGCTTGCGATGGGAGGGCAAGACGCTTTTGCTCGTGGCTCCGCCTTATGCGAAGGACGGGCGGCGCGAGTATCTCATCCTCGAAGCAAAGGAACTGGTGGAAGATGGCTAAATACCAAAGGGCAGAAAGCATCCTCAAAGAGCTCGGCGAGCAGGCGATGGAAGCGGCGAAAGAAGCCCTCGCAGATGGCGCGGAAGTCGTGGCCGATGAAGCACGGCGGCGTTGTCCCGTCTATGACGGAAAAGACCGGCGCGTCATCAAGGGGGCGCTGAAGAAATCGATTCACATCGAGAAGCGCAAAGGCGGCAAGGAATATCGTATCGTCGCAGACGCGCAGGCGCAGGACGGTCTGTTCTATGGCACGATTGTGGAATTCAGTCCGAAGGGCAGGCCGTTTCTTTATCCCGCGCTCGATGCCAAGCGCAAGACCGTGCAGGACATCATCATCGAGCGCGTGCGGGAGGCGGTGCGAAAGAAATGAACATCAAGGAACAAGTTTATCAAGCGCTCTCGCGGTCAAAGCGGCTCACCTCGCAGCTCGCGCACGACCGCCGGGGGCGCTGTATTTATCCCATGCGAAGCCCCGATGCAGGCAGCTATCCCATCCTCGTGTATTCCGTGATTTCGGACGTGCCGGCGCTCATGGCGGACGGCGAGGAACGGGAGCGCGTCGTGACGGTGCGCATCCACATTTTGACGAAGGACGGAAATTTCGAGAGCATTCTCCGCGAAGTGCAACGCGCCATGGTCGGCATCGGCTTTATTCGAGCGCAGAGCGTGGAATTTGCGGAGGGGCATCTTTTCATCACGGCCATCGACTACCGGACAGGAACAGGAGGCATTCTCTAAATGGCAGACACGAAAGACACAACGACCACGGCTACGCGGCCGGCAAGCCGCCTCACGAGCGGCCAGTTCATCAGCATCCAGCGGCTCCACGTCGCGAAACTCCTCGCAGACGATACGGGCGGCACGACGTACGACGAGCCCGTCCACCTCGGCAAAGTCCTGCGCAGCATCGACATCAAGCCGTCGAACAGCCAGGCCGACCTTTATGCGGACGGCCAGTCCATCGACACGGCATCGAGCACGGCCTCGTACGAGCTCACGTTCGACACGGCTGCGCTGCCGCTTGCCTACACGGCCTATCTGCTCGGCCACCATTACGAAAACGGCGTGATGGTCGCGAACAAGGACGACGTCGCGCCGTACTTCGCCGTGCTCTTCCAGTCGGACAAGCGCAACGGCAAGGCGCGGTATATGAAGTTTTACAAGGTGCAGTTCCAGGAGCCGTCCGTCAAAGGCTCGACGAAAGAGGAGAACATTTCGTACCAGACGCCGACGCTCACGGCGAAAGCCATCTATCGCCTGTCGGACGGCAACTGCTACACGTACGCCGACAACGAGGACGCCGGCTTCACGGCAGAGAGCGCCGCGAACTGGTACAAGTCGGTTTGAGAAAGGAATCGGACATGGACGAAAAAGTGCTGCATCCGCAGCTTTTCATCAATGGCAAAATCGTGAAGCCTGCGCCACCGAAAATGCGCGTCTGGCGGGCGTTCCTCGCGTTTTTCGACGAGGATAAGAGCCACCTGATGATGGAAGAATTTCTCGACCGCCACATCGATCTCATCGTTCTGGCGTTCGGCCAGCCGGAGGTCACGCGGGCGGCGGTCGAGGACGCTCTTTCCATCGAGGACGTCGTGCCGTTCACCCGCGACCTGTTCAGCTGGCTTCAGGCGCAGACGTTCGCGAAATTGGTGAAGCTCCCAAACGGGGAGGCGGGAAAGGGGGACTGAACCTTTCCCCGTATCAAAATCTTCTTTTGTACTATGAGCGGCTGCAATCCGCCTACGGCTGGACGATGCAGCAGGTCGACGCTCACGAGATCGCCTTCCTGCTCGACCAGCTCTACGTCATGAGTTTGTCGAACGAGCGAGGGCACGCAAAATTTATCGACGATGTGATGTGACATGGCAAAACGCGGACAGAAAATTGATGAGCTCTATCTGAGTCTCGGGCTCGACATCGCCCAGCTGCAGCTCGACTTCGACACAGCGGGCAAGACCGTCTCGCAGGCGATGGCGCGGCTGAACAGCAAGGAAACCCGGCTGAAGCTCCGCATGGACATCGACCTCGCAAAACTCGAGGGCGCAGGCACGGAGCTCGACAAGCTCAAAGTCAAATACGAGGCGATCAACCGCCAGCTGGATGTCCAGAAGCAGAAAGAGCAAGTCCTCGCCGCCGTCCTGAAAGATGCGCAGAAGACGAGCGGCATGGACAGCGGCGCGGCGAGCCGTGCGGAAACGAACCTCCTGAAGCAGCAGCGCATCGTCGCGCAGACGGAAGCGGAACTGCGCAGGCTCGGCAAGGAATACGCGAACGTCGGCCAGCAGATGAATGCAGCAGGCCGTCAGGCGGGGACGTTCGGCGCACGGATGCAGCGTGGCATCGCGCAGGCGCATACGGGGCTCACGAAACTCTCGAACGGCTTTTCCCTGCTCAACGCAAAGACTGCCGCTGTCATGGCGGCGCTCTCGACGGGCGCGGGCCTTTTCACGCTGACGAAAGGCGCGATGGAAGCAGGCGAGAATGTCTACCGGCTCTCGAAGCGCCTGCACACGTCGGCGGGCGAAGCGTCGCAGCTGAACCGCACATTCCAACTCGCGGGCATGGACGTGATGACCGTCATCCCGCTCATCGCAAGGCTCGACAAGCAAATCGAGTCGGCGGGCGCATCGGGAAACGACACGACGGCGGCGCTCGAGCGTTTCGGCGTCACGATTCAAGACCAGCAAGGAAACTTGCTCCCGTTGAACGAGCAGTTAGCGCAACTCGCGAAAGGCTACCAGTACGCCGTCGACATGGGGCAGGAGGAAGCCTACACCGCCGAAGTCCTCGGAGCGCGTGGCGCGGCGCTCGTGCCGCTCCTCGAACAATACCAAGACCTCATGCAGATCTCGGCGAACGTCCAGACCACGGGGCTGCTCAATCCCGAAGAGAGCCACAAGACGTGGCTCGAATGGAAGCAGATGGAAATGGAGCTCGGCCAGCTGAAAGGCGCGATTGGTGCGGCGCTGCTGCCCGTCTCGAAAGAGCTCATGCCTGAAGTGACGGAGGCGTTCCGCGCCCTCGTGCAGGAAATCTCCGAGCACAAGGACGATATCAAGGAAGCCATCCTCGGCTGGGGCACGGCGCTGAAGGGCGTGGCGGAGATTGCGACGTTTGTCGGCGAGCAGATCAAGAAGGTCAGCGACCACGCCAAGGCGAACGAATGGCTCGTGCAGAACCATCCGATGGCCGGGCCGCTCATCGGCCTGCCGTTCCTCGGCGGAGCCGTGCTCGATCGGATGTATGGGGACGAGTATCAGGCATACCTTAAAGAGCAGGAAGCGCTGAAGGAAAAAGAAAAGGCCGAGAAGAAAGCCGCCGAAGCCGCGAAGGACAACAAGAACGCCTCGTTCGAGAACGCGACGGCGGCGAAGCGGCGTGCCGAAGCGGAAAAGCAGGCCGCGAAAGCGACGGAAGAAGCGGCGAAAGCGAATGATGAGCTGACGGAAAGCCTCTACACGCTCACGCACAATGAGCTTGAAGCGTCGCTCCACGCCGTGGACAAGGAGATTGAATCCTTCCGCGAGAAAGGCGCGGAAGTCAACCTGCTCGACGAATACAAGGTCGCGAAGCAGGCGAAAATCTACGAGGACTTCCAGCGCAACGTCGTGGACGCGACGCAATCCATCTACCGCAACGACCTCGAGAACAAGCTCGCAAGCATTGACCGCGAGGCCGCGGCCTATCGGCAGAAAGGGCTCGACGAAGTCAGCGCGACGGAGTGGGCCGAGGCCAGCAAGGCGCAGGTCATGGAATCGTTCGAGAATGACGTTGCGTCGAAGGTCGATGCCGTCTGGAAAACAGAGCTCCAGAACCGCTTGGACGATATCGAACGGGAAAAACAAGCATGGATTCAAAAGGGCCTTGACGAAGTCAAAGCGACCGAATGGGCGGAGAAGGAAAAGCTCGACGCGAAGCGCAACGCCGCGCTGCAAGTGCTCCAGTCGCAGAAAGAGGAATTTCGCGCCTACCTCCAAGGCGGTCAGCAGGGTCTCGCCGACTATTACAAAAAGGCGCACGGCTTCACGATGGATGACCTCCAGATGACGCCGGAGCAGCTGGCCGGCTTCCAGCAAGCGCGGCAGCAGATGCTCGAAAACCTCCTGCCGAACTTCCGCGACCCTGCCGTGATTCAAAGGGAGCGTGAGGCATGGGAAGCGCAGTATCGGGCGAACATGGAGGCGAACGGCTACGCGCAGGCGATGGACGGGACGTTCCAGCCCATGGCGCGGGCGATGGATCGTCTCGCGGATGCGCCCATCGCGCCGCAAGGAACGGATTCACAGGCCCAGCCGACCGTGACGGATAACCGCCAAGTGACGGTGCAAGTCAGCATCGAGAACGCCGTTACGGCAGACAACGAGGGCATCCGTTACCTCGCAGACCAGGTGGCCGACCGCATCGAGCCGGCCGTCAAGCAAGCGCTAGGAGATGGTGAAAATACATATCGCGATTGGTGACATCACGACGCTCGATACGGAAAACTGGCAGGTCGTCCCCGATGACCGCCAGCAGCTGGTGGAAATCATCGGCGGCGTGGCCGTGCAGGACTTCGGCCATGTCGCGGCAGGGGACAAGATTTCCTGCACCGTGCGCGTACGGAAACGCGACTTTGACACGCTCGTGAAATATTGGGATGACCGCACATTGGTGGATGTGACGGACGAGGCGGGCATCGTCTGGGAAAACGTGCGCGTCGTGGTCAAGAGCTACGAATACGTGCCACGCTTTTCGTCAAAAGCCGTGCAGGCAAGTTTGGAATTTTGGAGGGTATGAAATGGCAGACCTCATTCAGATTTACACGAACAATCCGACCGTCATGGGGACGGACGGCACGCTCGTCTCGAACGGCACGGGCCTCGCGCCCATTTCGGTGTCGCTCGATGCCGCGAAGGAAGAGCAGAAAGCCATCAAGTGCGCCTTGCGCGTGCCGGAGGGCTACAAGCAGCAGGGCAACATCACGCTGAAATTCACAGGAGACACCGCGAGCTTGTGGAAAATCGCGCAAGGCTACGACGAGACGGATGCGGCAAAGGCTATCACGAGCCTTGCGTGGAAGGACGAGATTGAGATTGCGGAGGGTGCGGAGGTTCACACGAATTACGTGTTCTGGGTGCGGGCGGGCTGCTCGAAGGATGAGCGACCGCAGAGTGATACGAGCGTGAAATTGCAGGCCGAGGGCACGATCGTCGTGGACGAGGAGGCGGGAGCGTGAGCTTCAAGTATTACAATCCGGGCTATCCGAATTTATTCGACACGGCGGGCGGGACGTCCGTGACGGACACCGCGCTCAGCCGGACGGGCGTGTCCTTTTGGCAGGCGAGCAGCAGCTTGCAAAGCATCAAGTTCAAGTCCATACCGCAGGAAATCTTTTGCAAGTTTGATTTTTTCCTTCACTACGATGAGCAGAGCGACACGGACTATGATATTTACGTCCGGACGAGCTGGCCGTATTCTGGCGTTGCTATCTCGAAAACGAACCGCTACAGCAAGCTCATCGCCTATGTGAGCGGGGATGACACGCAGATTATTTCCACGAGGGATGAACTTGAATTTCAGAACACGACGCACCTCATCCGCAACCAAGTCAACTCGATTTTTTTCCACTTCAAGCTGTCTGACGATGCCGGCACGTATGAGCTCTATGCGAATGGCATGAAACTCAAGGAATCCACGGGAAGGGTTTCATTGCAAAGTTCGCCGTATCTGACGTTTGCAAGCACGAAAGCCGTCGCGCCGCTCTCTGGCATCATCCTGTCGGACACGGCGTTCGATCGTCGCGAAAGCATCCTGCGGTTGCCGACGAGCGGCATCGAGACGGACATGAAGGCAAACGAGGACGGCACGTACACGGCAAGTGCGGCGGGGCAGACGCTCTTGCAGACCGTCGACGCTGCGGCGATGGTGGATGCTTACGGCGGCGCATCGAAGGTGACGGGCTTCCTCACCGTGGCCTATCCCGCCTATCGGACGGAAGACGGCCTCGATCAGCTGACGCAGGTCATGAAAAAGGACGGCGTGCTCACGGACTGCGGGAGCGCGAGCGTCGGGAAGGAAACGACAGGTTTGACAATCGTCGCGCATGAGGTCGATATGACGGTGGCTGACCTCGCAGGCGTGCAGGTCGGTTGGAAAGCGGGAGCGTGATTGCATGAGCATCGTGATGCAGCCAGCGGCGTACCTCCTAGGCACGGTGACGGGGACGCTCACGCTCCGTCCCACAAGTTATGTGCTTGCCGTGCCAGATGGACGAATGGTCTTGCGACCGGCGATGTTTGTCACGTGCATTGAAGAAGCGCCGAAGACAAAAGTAAAAGCGGACACACGCCGCAATCTTCCTGCCCGCATCGAAGCAGACACGAAGCGTACGTTGCTGACGAAAGTCGAAGCCGACACCGAGCGCAAGGTCATCACGCCAATCGCAAAACTCGCGCTTGACACGACGCGGACGCTCGTGAACGACCGCATCCACGACGTTGCGCTTGCGTTCGATACCCGCAGGGATATTGATATCGTACATATAGATTTCGACGTTGCGCGAACGCTCATCCAAAACGTTCGAGCTGTGTGTGACACACATCGCCGTGTCTCCGTGCCAGTCACGGTCGTTTGCCGCACGCGCCGTGTATTGCAGAACCGCGTGACAATCGCGGCGGACACGAAGCGTTGCATCCCATACCGCTTGCCTGCCTCGGACGCGAACCATCCGCTCGAACCGTTCCGCCAGCTCGGCATCCGCTCGTTTTCCTTGACACTTGGCGAACTGACGCTTTCCGACACGTTCCAACTCGAAACTGTCCAGCCGCTCAACATCGGGGATGCGGTCGAGGGGCAACTGCTCGACTACCATTTTCGCTTTCTCGTGGAAGAGACATCGCAGCGCGACCTCGTGCAAAGCGTGAAGGGAATGTACGACCGCGACGCGCTCCTGTACACGCCCATTTATATCTGCGTCGACGAGGCGCTCGTCTCGTACTACGTGCAGGAGATTGCGTCGGCGATGGATTGGAACATCGACATGAACTGCGACGATTTCATCCCGTCGCAGAATTACGAGAACAGCGGCATGACGTACCAAGATTTTATCTCGTCGCTGTTCGGCTGGACGTCGCGCCTGCCGCACCGGCAGATCAATGTGTTTTTGCGCGGTGACACGTTGCACATCATCCAGCGCGGGCAGGAACAAAGCGTCATCGACATCACGGACTGGCCGCACAGCCGCCCGACGATTGAGCGGCGGCTCGTTCGCTCCGTCTGGAGCAGCGGGAACAACGACAATCCGGCGAACCGCGCCCACAACGAAGCCGACGATGAGCCCGTGCCGTTCACGGGCACGATTTCGTTTCAGGACATCTCGCGCCATTACGTCGACGGCTACCTCGTGGACGAGGAGACGCAGCAGGGATATACGCACTATGCGTATATCGACGGCTATCTCACAACGAAGCAGACGCACAATACGGATGGTTCGACAAGCACGACGGAGTATTCGTACGCCGCGACCGAGAACGATCGTTATCTCTTTTCCGAAAAAGAGCACGCGACAGATCCCATCGACGATGGGCGCAAGCACGACCACTACGATTGGCAGGATTGGGATAACGAAAACATCACGGAGCGCGTCACGTATCACGCGCCGCTCGGCGGTGGCTGGTACGGCACGACCGTCTACGAGGACGGCGAGCTCGTCGGCAGCTCCCTCGCGCAAGGCAAAACGGGCGGCAAGGCCAGCCAGTATACCATCGACCAGTCGAACCTCGGCCTCGGCGGACGCTATAAAAATCGGGACAACGGCCCGGCGTGGACGCCCATCGGCAGCTCGGAGTTTCCCGTCAAAGGCGAGGACTACCTGCTGTTCCTCACGAAAGAAATCTGGTGGCTCGACCGCAAGACGCAGGAAACCATCACGCTCGACGTCACGGCAAACGTGCGCCACGGCGTGCCGGACGTGCAGCACATTGTCGACTTCACCGAGCGCATCCGCTTTGCAGGGAACGAATATTTTCTCGTGTCAAACACGGTCGAGCTCACGCCACGCAGCCTGCGGCAGACGATCAAGATGACGAGGTGGTATTAAATGAACGGAATCAACGGCCTCATGGACACGATTCGCCGAGGCGTGAAGCCGAAGGAACAGAAAGCCGTGCGCGGCGTCATCGCGGACGGTCGCGTCTGGGTCGGCGCACGGTCGTACCCGTTCCGCACGGCGATTGACTGCAAGACGGATGACGGCTGCCGCGTCTGGGTGCTCATCTCCGAAGGCGGCAACGCCGTCATCGTGGGAGCGTGAGCGTATGCGGCAAGCGCAAGTAACAGATGTCAGCGGGCGGCACGTCTGCGTGAGCGGCAAATGGGTCACCTGCATCGGGAACAAAATGCCGAGCGTGGGAGACCTCGTCTGGACGGATGGGCGGTGCGCCTACGGCAACGAACAAGAGGGCAGCGGCAGTAGTGTCGTGTGTTCGGCGCGAACGAAAGGCGGCATCCCCATCCTCAGCGGACGGGAGTGCTATCTTTACCAGCAGAACCAGCTCAAAGACCTCGGCCCGCTCGCGCACGGCTGGGCGAGCAGCATGACGAACGACCGCCGGCGCGTCGAACTTTCGCACGACTATCTGCGACTGGATGCGGATTTTGACGGCGAAGGAAACCTCGTTGTGCTGGAGGGCGCTGACCTTGACTATAACCGATGGGAAGAACAATTCTATGCACCGAAGGGCTCTTGCGTCCGCAAGGGCGATGACGTGCTCCGAACATACGACATCTCGCCGTTCGCCTACGATATGTATCACGAAATCGCGTACCACGACCCGACGGATGTCAATCCTATGCCAGGACTCTTGAGCGGCATCGTCACGTTCAAAGGGCAGACGCTCGGCGGGACGGTCGAGAAGGACGGTACGTTCAAACTCATGGTACGCTTGCTCTATGATGCGGATGCGCCTCCGTCCATCGTCGTGCCGCCGCTCGAACTGCTGGTCGAAGGATTCGGCGTCGATTATTTTCTGTTCGACGGAACGACCGCAGAGCCGTGGTGCAAGAAGCGGTTTTACCGCTGGTACACGTACACGCTCACGAGCGAAGGGCCAATCGAACATGTGGAGAACGAGACGTGGTGCGCCGAGAACGGCAGCCTGCGCTACCCGCTGCCGGGCGGCTGGTACATCCTGTTCGACGGCATCGGGGACTTCGATTCTTACATCGGAGAGAATTGCAAGAACTGCGTCTCGCACATCTTCGCCCCGGATGGCACGCTCGCGCTCTCTGTCCCCTTCGCGCCGCACGACGTGAAAGCCGTCCGGCGCATCGGGGACAGACGCTACCTCCTCGTCATCCGCTACAAGCTCTATCGCTGGGAGGACGGCACGCTGCGGAAGCTCGCGGATGCGTGCTACAACTTCCGCTTGCAGGAAATGACGAATCTCAAAGCATGGAAAGGACTGGTTTGATGGATTATTCACTCGACATCCGCGCCTGGGCGGCGGGCCTCGGCGCGATCGTCGGCGGCTTTGTCGGCGGCGAGGACCCGCTCATCCTCGCGCTCGTCATCTTCGTCTCCGTCGACTGCATTACCGGCGTCCTCTGCGGCATCGCGGAGAAGAAGCTCTCGAGCGAGACCGGCTTTCGCGGCATCTGCCAGAAAGTCTTCATCTTCCTCCTCGTCGGCGTCGCGAACGCCCTCGACCAACACATCATCGGCAGCGGCAGCGTGCTCCGGAGCGCGGTCATCTGCTTCTACATCTCGAACGAGGGCATCTCCATCATCGAGAACGCCGCGAGGATCGGATTGCCCGTGCCGGAGCACCTGCGGGCACTCCTCGAACAACTGAAGAAGAAATGACGAATCCCGCGAGCATCCATCAGGTTGATGGGTGTTCGCGGGATTTTTTGCGTGCAGGGAATTTCATGAATGGCAGTAGGCGAGGAATCGCGTCAAGCCGTGTGTGCGTGCTTCCTCCTGCGCGGCGAGGAAGAGGCGCTCGTACAGGTGTTGCACGTTGGCATCCGAAAGCGGGACGCTCCAGGCGAGGCGGTCTTGCGAGATGATATTTGCGTCCTGCGTGATGAAGGCACTAGGAAACACCTCGTCGTGTGTTTCCTCCATCGTGAAGTCATCGCAGGGCATCCGTCGTTTCACGAGCTCGTGCGCCTCCTGCGCGGATGCGGCGAAGACGGCAATCACGGAGTGCGACATGGTATCACGTCCTTTCATTTTCCCTATTCATCACTCGCGGGCGGCGGGAAGTCAAGCGCTATGCGCAAATGAACTGGAAATATCGCGAACGCGAATTTTTTCTTTACTGTATTGGCGCAGGATGTTAGAATGGAGGCAAGTATCATGCAAGCGTGCGCACGTTTTCCGCACACGTAATATCGGAGGGATTTGGTTATGGCGATTTGCTACAAGCGCCTGTGGAAGCTGTTGATTGACCGGGATTTGAAGAAGACAGACTTGTGCTCGATGGCGGGCATCAGTTCCTCGACGCTCTCGAAGCTGACGCACGACAAGACCGTCCAATCCGATGTGCTCGACCGGATTTGCCTGGCGCTCGGCTGCGGCATTTCTGATATCATGGAAGTCGAGCGGGACGGCGTCGAAGAATTTTCCCTGTTCCCGTCCTTTCTGCCGCAGGGTGACGGCGGGGAGGATGCGCCGTACTCCGTCGTGTCCCTGTTCTCTGGGTGCGGCGGGCTCGACTTGGGCTTTCGGGGAGGATTTTCGTTCCTCGGCAGAGAATATGAAAAGAATCCGTTCGAGATCGTCTGGGCGAACGAGATGAACAAGGCGGCGTGCGCCACGTACCGCGCAAACGTGGACGAGCGGATTGTGGAAGGCCCTATCCAGGAGCATTTCCTCGAGCTCCCGAATTATGCCGATGTCGTGGTCGGCGGCTTTCCGTGCCAGGACATCTCTATCAACGGCAAAATGGTCGGCGTGGACGGGAAGCGCAGCGGCCTGTATATCTGGATGGTGAAGACAGTCGCGCAGCTCCGCCCGAAGATTTTCGTGGCTGAGAACGTGAAAGCGCTGCTCATGAAACGGCACGAGACGTCCCTCCAGCGGGTCATCCACGATTTTTCCGAGCTCGGGTACAACATTTCCTATCAGCTCTATGACGTTTCCGATTACGGCGTCCCACAGAACCGCGAGCGCGTCATCATCGTCGGCGTGCGGAAGGACATCGACATCCCGTTCGTGCCGCCTGTGGGAAAGACCGTCGAAAAGAAGGTGACGTCGTGGGAGGCCATCCATGACCTCGAAGACCGCCCGGAGGACGCGGCGTTCAGTCACATCTGGTCGGCGGCGAAACCATCGTCGGGGCAGGGACTCCGTTACATCGCGGCGGACAGTCCCGCGACGACAATCCGCTCGGAGTGCCATGGGAACATCCAGTTCCACTACAAGCTGCCGCGCCGCCTTTCCATGCGCGAGGCTGCGCGCATCCAGTCGTTCCCGGATGATTTTCTTTTCAAGGCGAAAATCCGCGAGACGGAGCGCATGATTGGCAACGCTGTCCCGCCCGTCTTCGCATGGCACATTGCGCAGTCGGTCTTGGACGTGCTCCAAGCAACGGAACAAGGAAAGAAGGAACAGTATGAGGCTGGACGTATTTCACACATTGCTTGACCGCATCGTCGCGCAGCTGACGAGGGAAGCGCGGAGCACGGGCTTCCGGAAAGCGCTGGAATTTGAGCAGCGCGTGCGCGAGGTCACGCAGGACATCGCCGATCGTCTGGACGGCGGAGCGGAACCGGAGCTTTTGACGGCCTATCCCGAGAGCTTCCCGCTCGGCCTTCATGTCGATATGCACCCGCCCGCGCAGGCGTTCCCGGACATCGTGCTCGGGGACGTCGGCATCGAGGTGAAGTTCACGGAGTCGGATACGTGGCGCTGCATCGCGAATTCCGTGCTCGAGACGAACAAAGTGCATTCCGTCAAGCACATCTGCGTCGTGTATTGCAAGATGGGCGGGACGCCGGAAGTCCGCTACGATGACTGGGAAAAAGCCGTCATGCACGTCCGCACGTCACACGTCCCGCGCTTCGAGATCGAGATCGGCTCGAAGAAATCGCTGTTCGCCATCATGGGCATTTCCTACGATGACTTTTCCGCGCTCGAGATGAGCGAGAAAATGAAATACATCCGAAACTATGCGAAAGGGCGCTTGAAGGAAGGCGAGCATCTCTGGTGGATTGACGAAACGGCAGAGGAAGCGGAGCAGCACGCCCTGTCGCTCGGCGTCCGCCTGTACACGAATCTCACGGTGGAGGAGAAGACGAAAATCCGGGCGGAGGCCGTCTTATTGAGCCCTGGCATCTTGAAATCCGGGCGCGACCGTCACAAGTACGATGACGTGGTCATGTTCATGATGACGTATCACGGCGTGCTCTGCCACCAGGTGCGGGACTTGTTCTCGGCGGGCTCGGCGGCTGGTGTCGGCGGGAACGGCATCGTCCGCGAGACGCCGAAGGAATACAAGGTCAAGGGAAAGCATTTCAGCGGGATTTACATCCTGCGAGCCTTGCTCCGTCTGGAAGAAGATATGCGCAAAGCCGCAGGCTATCTGGACATCCGGCTGTTCGAGGAATACTGGGGTGAGGAAACCGTCCAGCGCTATGACATGAGCACGACGGAAAGCCGCTTGGCGGCATGGCTCGACCAGGCGGATGCGTACGCGAAAGGGTGGAAGCCGTCGGACTATCTGTTCCTTGACGTGACGGGCCGCTAAAGGCAGGTGACGGGCATGGCGGGCTTGACGGCAAAGCAACGCAGCCACATCATGTCCTGCGTCCACAGCAAGGACACGCGCATCGAAGTCATCTTCCGCAAGGCGCTCTGGCACAGGGGCATCCGCTATCGGAAAAACTACGACCGCCTGCCCGGCAAGCCCGACATCGCCATCACGAAGTGCAAGATTGCCGTGTTCGTCGATGGCGATTTCTGGCATGCGCGGGGGCATGAAGAACATCCCGGCGAGCAGGTGCGGTCGAATCAGGACTACTGGAGAAAGCACCTGTCGCGGAACGTCGAGCGCGACCGGGACGTGCGCGACGAGCTCACGGATCTCGGCTGGCTCGTGCTGCGGTTCTGGGAAAGCGACATTCGGAAAGACTTGGAGAAATGTGTACTGCAAGTTTGCGAGTATTGCGGGAAGGTGTAGGTAAATGAAAACAATCGGGCGGATGCAGCGCATTGACGATTTGCGGACGGTCTGGCCGCATGAGGAATATGATTTTTCCAAGTGGCTGGCACAGGAGGAGAACCTGTCGGAGCTCGGCGATGCCTTAGGTATCGAGATGGAGCTGGAGGAGACGGAGTCTCCGGTCGGGAATTTCAGCGTGGATATTTTTGCGCGGGAAAGCGGGACGTCTCGCGGCGTCATCATCGAGAACCAGCTCGAGGACACCGACCATGACCACTTGGGGAAAATCATCACCTACGCGGCCGGCAAGGAAGCGGCGGTTATCGTCTGGATCGTGAAGCATGCGCGGGACGAGCACAAGCAGGCCGTCTCATGGATGAACCAGCACACGGACGAGGACATCGGCATCTTCTTGGTGGAAATCGAGCTGTGGCGCATCGGCGATTCGCTGCCCGCACCGAAGTTCAACGTCGTGGAGCGTCCGAACGAGTGGGCGAAGACCGTGAAGGCCGCGGAGGTCTTGACGCCGCTCAAGAAGTTCCAGCTGTCGTTCTGGCAGCAGTTCGCGGATTATGCATTCCAGCCGGGGACGGCGTTTTCCAAGACCTTCGGACGCAGGAAGGCGTTCGCGACGAACTGGTACAATCTCAGCACGGGAACGGCTTCGGTCGTGGTGGAGTTCACCATCAACGTAGCACGTCACGTCGCGACGGCTGGCCTGTACATCTTCGCGAAGCGGAACGATATCTATGAGCAGCTCTCGCAGATGGACGCCTCGTCCTCGGAAGTGCTCGAAGCGCCCGTAGAGTGGTCGCAGGGCGAAAAAGACTGGCGGATGTTCGTCTCCCGCCCGCTCTCGAAGGACTTCGAGCAACAGAACTATACGGCATACTTCGACTGGTTCATGAAGGAAGCGCTGGCGCTGCGCGGCATCGTCGGGAAGTGCAAGTGAAAATGTATCGAAACGCGTGATTCTGGCTCTGCTTCGGCAGGGATTTTTAGGAGGCTATTTGCCTGACGGCAAATGGCAAAGACAGCTGTAAGCAATAAATTGCTAACGGCTGTCTTTTTTTGCGCCGAAATCAACTTTTCCTGTCCTTTCAAGAGTAGAGGGGTATGAAACGGGCATCTCGTGTCCGTTCCCTCTCGAAAGGGGCAATCGAAATGACGAAGGAAGAAAAATTGCGCGTGGATGCGTTGCGGCGCAAGGGTATGGGATATGGCGCAATCGCGGGAGAGCTTGGATTGTCTGTGAACACGGTGAAGTCGTACTGCCGCCGCCATGCGTTGCCGGACGGGACGGCGTGCGAGGCGTGCGGTGCGCCGATCGTGCAGGTGGCGGGACGGAAGCGCAAGCGGTTCTGCTCGGATGCGTGCCGGAATGCGTGGTGGAATGCGCACCTCGGGCTCGTGCAGCGGCGGGCAGTGCGGACGGTCATTTGCGCGGGCTGCGGCCGGCCGTTCGAGGCGTATGGGCGTGCGCCGCGCAAGTATTGCAGTCATGCGTGCTATGTCGCGCATCGGTTTGGAGGGCATCATGAATAAGAAGCAATTCCGCACGGAGACAGCGTTCCAAGCGACGCTCGCCATCGCCCGCCAGATGGTCGCGCAGGGGCTCGTCACGCAGAGGGAATACCGCGCGTTCATGAAGCGCCTGCTCGAAAAATATCACCCGCCGACCGGCGATTTATTCACTTGATAATTCCGCGCCGCAGAGTGATAGATAGGACGAGGTGAAGCACGATGAAAATGATACAACGCATTGAGCGGGCGGCACCGGCCATCAAGAAGCGCCTGCGCGTCGCGGCTTATGCGCGGGTCTCCGTCGCGTCGGAGCGCATGCAGCACTCGCTTTCCGCGCAGGTGAGCTACTACAGCGCCCGCATCCAGAAGCATCCCGAATGGGAGTACGCCGGTGTGTACGCCGATTACGGCATCTCGGGGACGGGCACGGCGAAGCGCGAAGCGTTCCAGGAAATGCTCGCGGCGTGCGAAGCGGGGCGCATCGACCTCGTGCTGACGAAATCCATCCAGCGTTTCGCCCGCAACACGGTCGACCTGCTCCAGACCGTGCGACGGCTGAAGGCGCTCGGCATCGAGGTGTACTTTGAAAAGGAAAACATCCGCACGCTGAGCGGCGAAGGCGAGCTGATGCTCACAATCCTCGCGTCGTTCGCGCAGGAGGAAAGCCGCAGTATTTCGGAAAACATCAAGTGGCGCGTGAAGAAGCGCTTCGAGCAGGGCATCCCGAACGGTCGTTTCCGTATCTACGGCTACCGCTGGGAGGGGGACGCGCTCGTCATCGTGCCGGAGGAAGCCGCCATCGTGCGGCGCATCTTCCAGAACTTCCTCGACGGCAAGTCGCGGCTCGAGACGGAGCGCGAGTTCGCCGCCGAGGGCATCACGACGCGGTCGGGCTGCCGCTGGGTGGACTCGAACCTCGCCTGCGTCCTGCGGAACATCACGTACACGGGCAACTTGCTCCTGCAAAAGGAATACATCGAAGACCCAATCACGAAAAAGCGCCGCAAGAATCGCGGCGAGCTGCCGAAGTACCTCGTCGAGCACACGCACGAAGCCATCATCGACAAGGAAACCTTTGACTACGTCCAAAAGGAAATGGCGCGGCGCAAGGAGCTCGGCCCGCTCGCGAACAAGGCGCTCCGCACGACGTGCTTCACGGGGAAAATCAAGTGCGGCATCTGCGGCAAGAGTTACGTTCACGATGCGCGGCAGGACAGGAATGCACCCGAGGGGTGGACGTGCGATTCGAAAAAGCGAAAGAACGGAAGCTGCGGTGTAAAGGGGAGCATCCCGCAGAAGATTTTGCTCAAGGAATGCGCCGCTGTGCTCGGGCTGGAGGATTTTGACGAAGCGACGTTCCTCGCGCAGGTCGAGAAGATTGTCGTGCCGGAGCATCACATGATGGTCTTTCACATGAAAGACGGGCGGCAGATCGAGCGCCATTGGGTATCGACGGCGAAGAAAGATTGCTGGACGCCAGCCTATCGCGCACAGGTGTCAGCGTACCGGCGCAGCCATGTGTATCGGCGGGCAGGGGCCTCCTGCCTCACGACGCGCATCAAATGCACGGTTTGCGGACGGAATTTCCAGCGCAAGACAAATCACGGCATCCATGTTTCGTGGCGTTGCATGGGGAAGGATGCGCCGCCCTTGCGCGAGGACGTTTTGAAGGCGATGATTGCCGACGTGATGGGCTTGCCCGCCTTTGACGAGACGGCCTTTTCCGAGCGGATGGAGCGCATCGAATTTCACGCGCCCAGTGAACTGGTGTTCGTTTTCAAAGACGGGCGGCAGGTCTCCCGCACCTGGGTCAAACCGAAAAAAACCATGCCACCGCACACGGCGGAGCAGAAACGCAAGATGAGCGAAGCCGCGAAAGCGCGCTGGGCGAAACGGAGGGAGCAGTCATGAGAACCGTCCACACGATACCAGCGACCATCAGCCGCTTTACCGCTGCGCCGCTCACGAGCAAGAAGCGCCGGCGCGTCGCGGGCTACGCCAGAGTCTCGACCGACCACGCCGACCAAGTGACGAGCTACGAAGCGCAGGTCGACTACTACACGAACTACATCAAGAGCCGCGAGGACTGGGCGTTCGCCGGGATGTACACCGACGAGGGCATCAGCGCGACGAACACACGCCACCGCGAAGGCTTCAAGCGTATGGTCGAAGACGCGCTTGCGGGCAAGATCGACCTCATCATCACGAAGAGCGTCAGCCGTTTCGCCCGCAACACCGTCGACAGCTTGACCACCGTGCGCAAGCTCAAGGACAAGGGCATCGAGGTCTATTTCGAGAAGGAAAACATCTGGACGCTCGACGCGAAAGGCGAGCTCCTCATCACCATCATGAGCTCCCTCGCGCAGGAAGAAAGCCGCAGCATCTCCGAAAACACGACCTGGGGCCAGCGGAAACGCTTCGCTGACGGCAAAGTCAGCGTGCCTTACAAGCGCTTCCTCGGCTACGACAAAGGCCCGGATGGCAATCTCGTCGTGAACCGCGAGCAAGCCGCGACCGTGAAAGAAATCTACCGCCTTTTCCTCGCGGGCTACACCTTTCACTCCATCGCCGCCGAGCTCACGAAGCGCGGCATCTCGACGCCCGGCGGCTGCAAAAACTGGAGCCAGAGCACCATCCGCAGCATCCTCACGAACGAAAAGTACAAAGGCGATGCGCTCCTCCAGAAGCGCTACACCGTCAACTTCCTCACGAAAGAAACGCGGGAGAACAAAGGCGAGGTGCCGCAATACTACGTCGAGCACAACCACGAAGCCATCATCCGCCCCGAGGTCTTCGACCAGGTGCAGGAAGAACTAGAGCGCCGCAGGAGCGGCGGCAATCGCTACAGCGGCGTCAGCATCTACTCGTCGAAAATCAAGTGCGGCGATTGCGGCGGCTGGTACGGCGCGAAAGTCTGGCACTCCACCGACAAATACCGCAAGACCATCTACCGCTGCAACAACAAGTTCAAAAATCATTGCCAGACGCCGCACCTCACCGAAGCCGACATCCAGCAAGCCTTCCTCCGCGCCGTCAACAAGCTCCTCGCAGGCAAGGCGGACATCATCGAAAACATCCGCGCCCTGCAAGCCACGCTCTGCCAGACCGACGCGCTCGAGCAAGAGCAAGCCCAGCACGAAGCCGACATGAACGCCCTCGCCGAGCTCACAGAACAATGCATCGCCGAAAACGCCCGCATCGCCCAAGACCAAGGCACGTACCAGAAACGCTACGACGACCTCGCCCGCAGGTACGATGAAGCGAAGAAAGCATACGAAGACACCGTCACAGCCATCAAGCGCCGCAAGACCAGAGCCAAGCAGCTCGACGCTTTCATCCACACGCTCGAAGGGCAGGAGCCGGTGAAGGTGTTTGACGAAACCCTCTGGAGCAGCCTCGTCGACTGCATCACCGTATACGGAGAGGGCGATGTGCGCGTCACGTTCAAGGACGGGACGGAAATCAAGGCATGAGGAAAGAGCGCTCAGACGAATCTGGGCGCTCTTTTGTTGTGGGATGAAATCAGAGGGTCAGCACGCTCCGTGTGCATTTTGCTTGGCAGCCTTCCACCCAGTCTTCCTCGAATTCCTTTGGATCACGGAACGCTGTGATGAGACTGTGGCCTTGATGAATCAGGATTTCTTCCGTGAACCAGATATGTTTTTCAAAGGCAAGTTCGCGGTCGCCGAGATCTAGGATGAGCCCTCGTGTCATATGGACATCATAGATTTTTTCCCCGGCCTCGTAGAGCTCTTGCTGTTCTTGAACCAGCTGGATACTTTCAATGGTTTCTTCGATGGGGAACGTCATCCAATCCTTTTTGTCAACGCAGGGATACCGTACGGTTTCAAGGGTGAGACGGGCAACGTCCTCCGTTGTCCCGAAGTAATCCATCGGTTCCGTGAAATTGTAGAGGTAAAAGAAGCTGCCTGCCACGTTGAACCCTACGGCTTGTTCGGACGCGGCCGTATAGAGAAATTTTTCATGCTGGATAGAAAGCAGCTGCTGGTGCTTCCATGTTCGCAGGGCAGCTACTTCCTGCTCGGACAAGCGGATGTCAATTTCGGTCATTTTTCAATCTCCATTCGTGAAGTGAATCTTCTGTGCTTTGATGTCAATTTCCAATTTGAATGCGAAAGAAATTTGTACGGCGGGAGTTCCGTCTGATGATGATCTCGGACGATAGGATACGGTCGTTCCGTCAACAAATCTGGCTTTCAGACCGATTTCCGCACCATCGCTCTTTCGGAGCAGAGCGGTCACTTCTACGCCTTGCGTCAGAGTGAAGAAAAAGTCTTTTGCCGTTTTGTCGGGATCGGACGAGGGAATGTTTCGGATTTTGGAGTTGCCGCTCTGGCCGCGTTGCCCAAAATAACCCATTTGAAAGCCGTATTTGAGCTTCAGCTCGAAGGAATGCGTGAGCAAATTGACAATCATCGGCAGGCGTGGAATGCGTCCTGTTCCCATCGCCATCACCCGGCCTTCCGATGCGCACGCTCGATCTGGCTGGGATAACGGCGGAACTTGACCTGCTCGGCGAACGGCGCAAAGACTTCATCGGGCATCCGTCCGTGTACCAAGACCGCAGTCGGACGGATGTGTTCGAGCATCGCTTCGAGACCGATGCGGAACATGGCCTTTTCCTGTCGCGAGCGAATGCATCCATGCGTGCTCACCGCGACTATGCTGCCTTGTGGCACGCCGAGGAAGCAGTAGGAAAAGCTGGCCTCATCGCTCCATCGAATATTCGGAATCACGGGGATGCCGTTCCTCTGCAGGTAAAAGCCGACGGCGCGATTCATGTAGGTGTTCGTCTGTTGCAGGCAGGGTGCTTGCCCTATCATCATACTGCAATCCGGCGTGATGACGCCATCAAATTTTTGCAGTGTTCGCGTCGGGTGAAATTCGCCAAATTGCGTCGGTCGAAAAACGCCAATTCGGGTCGGCTGAAATTCGCCAATTTGAGTCAATCGAAAAGAGCCAATCATAAA